>DHJB01000053.1:0-14144 GCA_002404115.1 Microbacteriaceae bacterium UBA4731 | reverse complement strand
TTCGTGCGCAGCAGCGCGTTGTTGATGCGGCGCACGACGGCCGGCACCGAGTTCGCCGGGTAGAGGGACTGGTCGGGGTAGGTCTGGCCGGACAGGTTCGCGTCGGCCGCGACCTGCCAGCCGGAGAGGTAGATGGCCTTGAGGCCGGCGCGTACCTGCTGCACGGCCTGGTTGCCGGTGAGGGCGCCGAGGGCACGAACCCATTCCGGGTTCTCCGGGGTGCCGTTCTCGTTGATGAGTTCGTAGAGCTTCTCCGCGCCGCGGCGGGCGAGTGTGCGCTCCTCGCGGACAGTGCCGCGGAGGGCGATCACGTCTTCGGCGGTGTAGTCACGACGGATGCCGTCCCAGCGGGAGTCTGCTGCCCACTCGAGGGCGAGCTCGGCAGCGGTCTGGGTCTGGTCGCCGGGGCGGGTGGTGGGGGTCTCGGTCATGATGTTCTCCTCAGTCGAGCGTCTTTGCGTTGCCTGTGCACCAACTCTGCGGCCCACGGAAGCCCCACGAACCGGAATTTCTTGCAGAAGAAACGCAATTCTTCTGCTTGCCAGAACTTTACGGACGTGTGACCATTGAGTATGGTCATCGCCGATCGAATCCTTCACCCCTCCCTCTCCGATGCTCCGGACGAGGAGGCAGAGCTGGACGCCCTCACCCTGGGCCGCCGCATCCGTGAGCTCCGCACGGCTCGCAAGATGACCCTCGACGCCCTCGCGAAGGCTATCGGCCGGGCGCCGTCCCAGGTGTCGATGATCGAGAACGGCAAGCGGGAACCGCGGCTCGCCATGCTGCGAACGATCGCCGCGGCCCTCGGCACGAACGTCGACGACCTTCTGAAAACGGATGCCCCGTCCGAGCGCGCCGCGCTGGAGATTGCCGTCGAGAAGGCCCAGCGAGGCCCCGTATTCACCGCGCTCGGCCTGCCCCGGATCCGCGTCAGCAAGGGCCAGAGCGACGAAACGCTGCAGACCCTGCTCACCCTGCACAACGAGATCGAACGACTGCACCGGGAACGCGCGGCGACCCCGGAGGAGGCCAGGCGAGCCAACTCCAAGTTGCGGGCGACCATGCGGGCCCGCGACAACTACTTCCCCGAGCTCGAGGCACAGGCGCTCGAACTACTCACCGCGGTCGGCCACACCGGCGGGCCGGTCTCACACCAGGTCGTCGCGGACATGGCAAGCCACCTCGGCTACTCGCTGCACTACGTCAGCGACCTGCCCCACTCCACCCGGTCGGTCACCGACAAAAGACACGGCCGGATCTACCTGCCCACCGCGCAGTCGGCCTCGCGGGATTCGCGCACGCCCATCCTGCAGGCGTTCGCGAGCCACCTCTGCGGTCACGCCGAACCCGGAAATTACGCCGATTTTCTGCGCCAGCGCGTGGAAACGAATTACCTGACTGCGGCCATCCTGCTGCCCGAGAATGACACGGTGAAACTCCTGACCGAGGCGAAGAACCTCCGCCGGATCTCGATGGAGGACCTGCGCGATGCCTTCGCCGTGTCCTACGAGACGGCAGCGCACCGCTTCACCAACCTCGCGACCGCGCGGCTCGGCATCCCCGTTCACTTCATGAAGGTGCACGAGTCGGGCACCATCATCAAGGCCTACGAAAACGACTCGGTGAAGTTCCCCAGCGATGCTCTCGGCGCCGTCGAGGGCACGACCGTCTGCCGCAGCTGGACCGCCAGGACCGTGTTCGACGTCGAGGACCGGTTCAGCCCCTGGTACCAGTACACCGACACCCCGAGCGGGACCTTCTGGTGCACCTCACGCATCGAGAAGGCCAAGGAGGGCGACTACTCGGTCAGCGTGGGGGTGCCGTTCGCGCACGTGAAGTGGTTCCGCGGCCGGGAGACACTCAACCGCGCCGTGTCGCTGTGCCCGGACGAGTCGTGCTGCCGCCGAGCCCCCGACGCGCTGTCCGCCCGATGGGCCGGGGAGTCCTGGCCGGCCGCGCGAACCCCCACCAGCCTGCTCGCCGCGTTGCCCACCGGCACGTTCCCCGGAGTCGACCAGACCGAGGTTTACCAGTTCCTCGAGGCCCACTCGCCGCGCTGACCGGCCGTTTTCGACCGGCCCGTGCCACGATAAACCCGTGGCGCCGCCGCCACAGAAGAGGACCACCCCCGTGGGAAACACCATTTTCGAACGGGCCAGGCCAGCCGCATCCGTTGTTGCCGAGTCCCTGCTGGGGACCCGGCAGGCCTCGTTCTGGCTGGAGGACATCGCCCCGCAGGCGCGCCACGCCCGGCTGACCGCCGATCTCCGCTGCGACATCGCCGTCGTCGGCGGCGGATACCTGGGGCTGTGGACCGCACTCATCGCCAAGCAGCGCAATCCCGACGCGCGCGTGGTGCTGCTCGAGGCGCGCACGATCGGCTGGGCGGCATCCGGGCGAAACGGCGGCTTCTGCGAGGCGAGCCTGACCCACGGCGAGGAGAACGGCCGACGCCGCTGGCCGAAGGAGATTGATCGCCTGGGCGAGCTCGGCCTGGCGAACCTCGACGAAATCGAACGCGGCGTCACCGAGCTCGGCCTCGACTGCGACTTCGAGCGCACCGGCGCCATCGACCTCGCCGTCGAGGAGCACCAGGTTGGCTGGCTGAAGGGCGAGCCGACCGACGAGAACACGGTCTTTCTGGATGCCGCGGCCACGCACGATCAGGTCAACTCGCCCACCTACCTCGGCGGCCTGTGGCACAAACGCACCAGTGCGCTCGTGCATCCAGGCAAACTCGCGGCTGAACTCGCGAGGGCTGCCGGCGAACTCGGCGTGGAGATCTTCGAGAACTCCCGTGTGCAGGGCCTGGACACGCGCGGGCTCAGCCCGGCGCAGGGCACGCGCCTGACCACCGCGAACGGCGTGGTGCGGGCGCGGAAGACTGCGCTGGCGACCAACGTGTTCCCTTCCCTGCTCGCGCGCAACCGCCTCGCCACCGTGCCCGTGTACGACTACGTGCTGATGACCGAACCGCTCAGCGCCGGGCAGCTCGACTCGATCGGTTGGCGGAACCGGCAGGGGCTGAATGATGTGGCGAACCAGTTCCACTACTACCGGCTGAGCGCCGACAACCGGATCCTCTTCGGCGGCTACGACGCGATCTACCACTACGGGCGAAAGGTGCGAAGCGCCTACGAGGACCGCCCGGAGAGTTACGAGAAGCTCGCGAGCCACTTCTTCACCACCTTCCCGCAGCTGGAGGGCCTCCGATTCAGCCACCGCTGGGCCGGCGCGATCGACACGTCCACCCGGTTCTGCGCCTTTTTCGGCACGGCCCGAGGCGGACGGATCGGCTACGCCACCGGTTTCACCGGCCTCGGCGTCGGCGCTACCCACTTCGCGGCGAAGGTCATGCTCGACCAGCTCGCCGGGCTGGATACCGAGCGCACCCGACTCGAGATGGTGCGCGGCCGGCCGCTGCCGTTCCCGCCCGAACCCCTCGCGTCGATGGGCATCCAGGCCACGAGGTGGTCACTCGACCGCGCCGACCACACCCGCGGGCACCGCAACGTCATCCTCAGGACACTCGACGCACTCGGCCTCGGATTCGATTCCTGATCGCGCCGTGGTTTGCGAGTCGCGAAAACAGGAACCGACGGATGACCCGCCTCATTCAGTCCTGTTCTCGGCGACACGGGTGCAATCCGTCCGGTTTTGGGCACCCTCGCGAATGGGGGGCGGGCGGGGGCGCGCCCGAAGGCGCGCCGCCCCTCAGGACTCGCGGGTGATTTCCACGGTGACGAAGAGCTCAGACCCGAACGGGCCGGCGTAGACGCCCCGCAGCGGGGCGACGTCGTTGTAGTCGCGGCCGCGCCCCACGGCGACGTGACGGTCGCCGATGTCGATCGAGTTCGTCGGATCGAAGCCGCGCCACTCCCCGCAGAACCACTCGACCCAGGCGTGGGACTCCCCCGTCACGGTCTGGCCGATCTCGGCATCCGGTTTGGGGTGCAGGTAGCCGGACACATAGCGCGCCGGAATGCCCACGGAGCGCAGCGCCCCGAGCGCGATGTGGGCGATGTCCTGGCACACGCCGCGCTTGTCGCTCCACGCGTCTGAGGCGGTCGAGTGCACCCCGGTGACGCCCTGCACGTACTGCACCTGGTCGCCGACGGCGAGGCAGATCTCCAGCGCGGCAGCGCCCGGGTTCGTGTGCCGGGCTGCGATCTCCGCGGCGAGCGCCTCGACGTCGGCGGGCGGCGCGCTCAGGCGCGTCTGCTTCGATTGCTCCACGAAGGTCGTGGCCTTGGCGGCCTGGGCGAGCAGGGCATCCCAGGTCATCTCCTGCGGCGGGTGGGACCGGGGACGCATCTCGACGAGGCTGTTGGCGGTTAGCTTCAACTCCTGGTGGGGAGTGAGCAACTCGAACGACGACACCCGGGTGCCCCAGTAGTCCAAATAGGTGTGATTAACCGCCGCGGGGGCGATGTCCAGGCTCGAGTGCAGCACGAACTGGTCGGCCGAACTGACCGGCAGCATGCGCGCCTCGTTGTACGACGCCCCGACCTCGCCCTGGTAGTGGTAGCCGGTCACATGGCGAATACGAAGCCGGTTCATGACCCCTCACCGTTCCAGATCGGGACCGCGTCGGTCGGGAAGTATCGTTCTCGAATCGCCTCTGAGGCGATGCTCGTGGCATCCTGCACGCTGTCCATTTGTTGCGGAAGGTCGCGCACGATCTCCGTGATCGGCCGGTATTCGAGCTGGCTGCGGATCTGGCCCAGCACGCGCTGGGCCTTATCGGACACTCCGACGCGATCGCTTCGCGGCTCCAGGTCACGCAGGCACTGCTCCGCCTGGGAGACGGAGTAGACGATGGACCGCGGGAACAGCCGGTCGAGGAGGAGGTACTCCGCGGCGTTCTGGGCCGAGGGTATCCCCCGGTATGTGCGCAGGTACGACTCGTAGGCGCCGCAGGATCGCAGGATTGTGGTCCAGGAGGGGCTGCTCGTGTCGGTCAGCGACCGGGTTGCCAGCAGCCTGGCGGTCATGTCGGCCTGCTCGATGCTGCGGCCCAGGGTGAAGAAATGCCAGGCCTCGTCGCGGCTCGTGCCGGCTTCGACAATCCCCACCGCGAGCGCGGCACGTTCGCGCACCCAGCCGAAGAAGTCATGCGTCTTCTCGCTGGCGACCTTGCGCGGCATCCTGGCCGTCGTGGCGTTGAGGCATTCCCAGAGATCGGTCGAGAGGATCTCGCGCGCCCGCCTGGCGTTCTCCCTGGCCGCGCCGAGCGAGTAGGCGATGGAAACCGGCTGCGAACGGTCGACGGCGAGGAGGGAGAGAACGTCCTTGCGGGTGAGCTCGCGATCGGTCGGCACCTCGCTGCCCATGAGCTGCAGCAGCGACCGGCAGGCGAGGTTCTCCTCGATCCACGGGTCCTCGAGCAGGAGCTGCAGGTGGACGTCGAGGATGCGCGCGGTTCCGTCGCTGCGCTCGATGTAGCGCCCGATCCAGAACAGGCTTTCTGCGATGCGACTCAGCATTCCGCGACCCCCTCCTCCGACGACTGTTGCTGCTGCTGCTGCCGTTGCCGTTGTTCCTTTTCGCCCGACGGCGTGTCCTGCGGTGATTGGTCGACCCGGTGCAGGGCGACCGGGATCGATTGCATGGTGGCCGCCGGCTCGCCGGCCGCACCGTGCGAGGTGCGTAGTGACGACTCTGCGGAGAAGTCCGATTCGAGTCCAAGCACCCAGGTGTCCTTCGACCCGCCGCCCTGGCTGGAGTTGACGACGAGCTCGCCCTCCGGAAGGGCAACCCTGGTGAGCCCGCCGGGCAGAACCCAGATCTCGCTGCCGTCGTTGACGGCGAACGGCCGGAGGTCAGCGTGCCGGGGGCGCATCCCATCGTCAACGAGCGTCGGGATGGTTGCGAGCTGCACGACGGGCTGCGCGATCCAGCCGCGCGGATCGGCCAGCAACTGCGCACGCAGCGTGTCGAGCTCCCGGGCGGATGCCGCCGGTCCGACCACGAGGCCCTTGCCGCCCGAGCCGTCGACGGGCTTGATGACGAGCTCATCGAGTCGGTCGAGGACCTCCTCGAGCGAGCCCGGATCCTCGAGCCGCCAAGTGTCCACGTTGGGAATGAGGGCATCCTCGGCGAGGTAGTACTTGATCAGGTCGGGAAGGTAGGTGTAGACGAGCTTGTCGTCGGCGACGCCGTTGCCGACGGCGTTGGCGATCGTCACATTGCCGAGGCGTGCGGCCATCATGATGCCGGGCGAGCCCAACTGCGAATCGGCGCGGAACTGCAGCGGGTCAAGGAACTCGTCGTCGACGCGGCGGTAGATGACATCCACGCGCGTGGGGCCGGCGGTGGTGCGCATCCAGACCCGCCCGCCGGAGCAGAACAGGTCACGTCCCTCGACGAGCTCGACGCCCATCAACCGGGCGAGGAGCGTGTGTTCGAAGTACGCCGAGTTGAAGACGCCGGGGGTGAGCACGACGACGTTGGGGTCGTCGACGGCCGCCGGCGCCGCTGCGCGCAAGGCCTGGAGCAGTTTGTGCGGGTAGTCGTCGACGGGTCGGATGCGCATCGACTGGAACAGCTCGGGCAGCGTCTGCGCCATCACCCGGCGGTTGGAGACGACGTAGCTCACGCCGCTGGGCACACGGACGTTGTCCTCGAGCACCCGCCAGGCGCCCTTCTCGTCGCGGATGAGGTCGATGCCCGAGACCTGGATCCGCACGTTGTTCGCGGAGACGATGCCGGCCGCCTCGCGGTGGAAGTGCTTCGACGAGCTGATCAGGCCGGCCGGGATGACCCCGTCGCGAACGGCCGCCTGCGGTCCGTAGATGTCCGCAAGGAATGCCTCGAGGGCGCGCACCCGCTGCTTGATGCCTGCCTCGACCGACAGCCAGTCCTGCTGCTCGATGACGCGTGGCACGGCATCGAGCGGGAAGGGGCGCTCCTCCCCCGCGAAGTCGAAGGTGACGCCCTGCGCCAGGTAGGAGCTGGCGAGGGCATCGGTGCGGCCGCGGAGTTCCTCCTGCGTCATGCGTGCGAGGGCGCTGTAGACATCTTTGTATGCGTTGCGCGCTTCGCCCGGATCAAGGGACGTCGCGTCCGGGAACATCTCGTCCCAGGCGCTCGCGACGCCCCGTTCGGCTGAAGGTGCCACCTTTGCGCCGTATCCGGCGAACAGGTCAACCATTGTGCGAGTGTAGGAGGCCCCTGTTGCGGGCATGTTTCGCGTGTGAGTCGGCGACGGATGCACGAAGCCGGCCCGGATCCCCCCTGCCTGATTCAGGGCGCTGCTGGAGTCAGAGCCGCTGCAGCGCCCCGACCAGCGGCGCGAGTTCGGCCGACTCCCCTGCTGTCTCAAGGGCCCGGGCGAGGGTCTCGTCGTGGATCGGCCAGACCGAGCTGTGCAGCGAGGCGGTGGTCGCGGGCCACGATCCGCCGTGGTGCTGCCGCCCAGCCGATCACGACGCCGGTCGGCCAGCCGTTGAACACGATCCGGCCGGCCACCAGGGCGAGGGCGTCCGCCAGGCTGCGAACGTCTTCGCCGGCGGCATGGCGGATGGTGCCGGTAGCTGGCCGGATGTCGTCATGGCGGGCTCCTAGGAGAAAGCGTTGAGGCCGGTCAACGCGCGGCCGAGCACGAGCTGGTGGATTTCGTCTGTGCCCTCGTAGGTGCGCACCGATTCGAGGTTCGCCATGTGCCGCATCACCGGGAATTCGCTCGTGATACCGTCGCCGCCGAGGATGGCGCGGGCCTCGCGGGCGATCTGGATCGCCTCCCGTACACTGTTGAGCTTGCCGACACTGATCTGCGCCGGCGTGAGCGCGCCGCGCTCCTTGAGCCGGCCGAGGTGCAGGGCGAGCAGGACGCCTTTTTCGTATTCGACGAACATGTCGGCGAGCTTGGCCTGGATGAGCTGGTTCGCACCGATCGGCTTGCCGAACACCTCACGCGTGCGCGACCGGGCGATCGCCGCGTCGAGGCAGCTCCTGGCGGCGCCCATGGCGCCCCAGACGATGCCGTAGCGCGCCTCGTTCAGGCAGCCGAACGGGCCGGAGAGGCCGGTAGCGCCGGGCAACATCGCGTCGGCCGGCACGCGCACGCCGTCGAAACGGATGTCGCACTGGATCGACGCGCGCATCGACAGCTTGCCGTCGATGGGCGTCGCGGTGAATCCGGGCGTGACGGTCGGCACCAGGAAGCCGCGCACCCCGTCTGCGGTCCGCGCCCAGACCACGGCGACGTCGGCGATGCTGGCGAGGCCGATCCAACGCTTCGATCCCTCGATCACCCAGTCGTCGCCGTCGCGGTGGGCCTTGGTGAGCATTGCGGCCGGGTCGCTTCCACCGGCCGGCTCGGTGAGGGCGAAGCAGCCGATCAGGTCGCCGGCGGCCAGGCCGGGCAGCCAGCGCTGCTTCTGCTCCTCAGAGCCATACTTGTGGATGGCGAACATCGCGAGCGAGCCCTGCACCGAGACGAAGGTGCGCCACCCGCTGTCGGCGGCCTCGAGCTCCAGGCAGACCAGCCCATAGCTCACCGCGCCGGCGCCGGCGCAGCCGTAGCCGTTGAGGTGCATGCCGAGGAAACCGGCAGCGCCCAGCTCTGCGACGAGTTCTCGGCGGAAGTGTTTGTCCTCGAAGTCCTGCTCGATCACCGGAAGGATGCGCTCGGCCGCGAACGCGCGCGCCCTCAGAGCCCACGCCACCTCCTCGGCGCCGAGCAGCGCGTCGAGGTCGAACACGGAGTCGACGAGCGGCACGGCGGGGATCGACGGGGCTGGCTGGCTGGGGGAGATCACTGGTTCGGTCACGATGGTCCTTCGTTGGTCGGCGGAGCGGGGCGCGGTTCGATCCAGTCTGCTCCGCCGTGTTCGCCCAGCCGCGGGGGCGGCAGGCGGTAGGCGGGCGGCCGGCCGGGGAGATGGATGGGGTTGGCGACCTGGCGGGACGCGCGCGCGCCGGCCGGGTCGCGGAGTTCCACGACGGCGCCGAGGCCCAGGCCGGCGGCGAAGGCGAAGGCCTCGTCGATCGAGTTGACGAGACCGGCCGGGACGCCGGCATCCGTCAGGGTCTCGACCCACCGCGCGGCGGGCGCCGCGCGCAACAGTACCTCGAGCGCCGGCTTCAGCGCGGTGCGGTGCCGCGCGCGCGACTCGTTGCCCCGGAAGCGCTCGTCGTCGGCGAGTCCTGGTGCGCCGAGCAGCCGCACGAGGGTGCGGAACTGGCGGTCGTTGCCGACGGCGATGACCAGGTCGCGGTCGGCGGCACTGAAAAGTTCGTACGGCGCGATGCTCGGGTGCGCGTTGCCCATCCGGCCGGGGGCCCGCCCGGTGGCGAGGGTGCCGGCGGCCTGGTTGGTGAGAGCCGCCAGCAGGGTCGTCATCAGGTCCACCTCGACGAGGCCGCCGCTCCCTCCGGGCAGGTCGCGGGAGCGCAGCGCCAGCAGGATGCCGCTGAAGGCGTTCAACCCGGTGAGCACGTCGACGAGGGCGACACCGACCTTGGTCGGCTCGCCGTCCGGCTGCCCGGTGACGCTCATCAGGCCGCCGACCGCCTGCACGAGCAGGTCGTAGCCGGGAAGCCGGGCGCCGGCTCCCGGGCCGAAGCCGGTGATCGAACAGTAGACGAGGCCCGGGTTCGCGGCGCGTAGCCGGTCGTGGTCGAGGCCGAACCGGCGCATGACGCCCGGGCGGAAGTTCTCGATCACCACATCGGCGGTCTTGGCCAGGCGTGTGGCCTCGGCCAGCCCGGCCGGCGTGGCGAGGTCGCAGACGACGGAGCGCTTGTTCCGATTCACCGAACCGAAGTAGGTTGACTCGCCCTGGGCGTCAATGGGCGGCAGCCAGCGGCGGGTGTCGTCGCCGTCCGGGCTCTCGATCTTGATGACATCGGCGCCGAAGTCGGCCAGCATCATGGTGGCGTACGGCCCGGCGAGCACACGGGAGAAATCGGCGACGCGCACGCCGTCCAGCGGCCCGCCACGCCCACCCGCGTTCTCCGTCATTGGCCCACCTCAGTCCCGCCTGCACAGTGATCCGCCGGGCAGAGCCACAGCGCGCATCCACATCGATCCTATATCGCATGATTTACTTCACGCACCCCGCGGACGGTCGGCTAGATTGGCACCATGGAGGCTCAGCTGCGACCCGGCGCTCGGGAGGCGATCTTCGCCCAGCTCGTTGAAGCCGGGCGGGCCGAGCAGGTTGCCCAGCGCCTCACCGACGCCATCATCCTCGGCGTGCTCACTCCCGGCGAGCGGCTGCCGAGCGAACCGGAGCTCGCGAAACGCTTTGGCGTGGCCCTGATCACGGTGCGCGAGGGTCTCGCCATCCTGCGCGACGCCGGGCTGGTCGAGACCCGGCGCGGCCGGGAGGGCGGCAGCTTCGTGATGGCGGCGGATGCCCCGCACAGCACCCTGCTGCGGGCCAGGCTCCGCGGACTCGCGCAGGTCGAACTCTCCGACATGGCCGTCTACTTCTCGACCATCGTCGAGGGGTGCGCGGAACGCGCCGCCCTCCGCGCCTCAGCGGTCGACGGGGAGCGCCTCGACTCCTGGCTGCGGAACGCCGATTTCCACACCACGGCGGCGGCCCGCACCAACGCGGGCGGTTTCTACCTCGAGCTCGCCGTGCTCAGCCAGTCCGCACGGCTCGTGCGGGAACAGATCCGCCTGCAGGCCGAATTCGGCCCCCTGCTGCTTCTCGGCATGGGCGACGCCGCCACCCGGGACCGGATCGCCTCGGCAAACCGGGACATCGTCGCCGCCATCTGGGCCAACGACGCCCCTCGCGCACGCGGGCTCGTCGCCGGCCAGGTGCGCGAACTGGCGGAGTGGCTGCTCGGCGCCAAGGCGCGCATCGAGAGAGGAGGGCAGCTCGATGACGAATCCGCCGATCACGCCTGAGGACTGCGCCGCCGCTGTCGGCGACATCTTCGCCCGGATCTTCGACGACCTCGACGCCTGGCGCGCGGCGATCGCCGCCGTCGGCCCGACGGCCCGCACCGCCGCCCTCGACGCGCTCGTGGAGAGCCTGGTGCTGCCGGTTCTCACGGCGCCCGACCCGCAGCTCATCGGCGCCGGCTTCATCGCCGCGCCCCGGTACGTGCACGGCCGGGACGTGCATTTCGCCTGGTGGCTCGGACCGCTCGAAGCGAACCCGCTGCTCGGAAACACGAGCGGGCCCACCCGGCTGGACCTGTCCACGCGCGTCTACACCGAGTACCTCCGCGATTTCCGCACCCTCGAGTGGTACCAGGTCCCCGAGTCGACCCACCGGACGCACATCACCGGCCCGTATGTCGATCACCTGTGCACCTGCGACTACATCCTCACCCTGACCATGCCGGTGCGGGTGGGCGAGGAGATGGTCGGCGTCGTCGGGGCCGACATCTACATCAAGCGCCTCGAACGCGAACTACTGCCCCTCTTCCTCGGGCTGGACGACCCCGTCGCTCTCGTCAATGAGGTCGGCCGCGTGGTCGTGTCGACCGAGCCGACGCTCCTCGTCGGGGACATCCTGCCTGGCCCACGGCATCCGCTCGCCGGCTACACCCTGCTGCCCTGCGCCGGTACGACCCTGCGGATTGCCGTTCTCGAACCGGTCGTGGCGCTTTAATCATTGCATTCCGGATGATTTGAGGTATCGTCGCCCTGTGGAGCCTCTGGCTCCGGGGTGACTGCGCTCAGGCGACGCATGCGCCCTCCAAACGCCTTCCGAAAGGACCCCCCATGCCCATTCGCGATCTCCGCAACTTCGTCAACGGAAACCACGTCGAGTCGGCCGCGAGCGAGCAGCTCGACATCATCAACCCGGCCACGGAGGAGGTGTACGCCCGCACGCCGGTGTCGACCGATGAGGACGTCGCCGTCGCCTATCGCGCCGCGGCCGGCGCCTTCGAAACCTGGGGCGAAACGACCCCCGGGGAGCGCCAGCGCGCGCTGCTCAGGTTCGCCGACGCCCTCGAGGACCGTGCGGAAGAACTCGCGGATGTCGAGAGCGAGAACACGGGCAAGCCCCGCGCCGGACTCGTCGCCGACGAGGTCGACGTCATGATCGACCAGGTGCGCTTCTTCGCGGGTGCCGCCCGCGTGCTCGAGGGCAAGTCGGCCGGCGAGTATCTGAAGGACCACACCTCGATGGTGCGCCGCGAGCCGATCGGCGTGATCGGCCAGGTCACCCCGTGGAACTACCCGATGATGATGGCGATCTGGAAGATTGCGCCGGCCCTGGCCGCGGGCAACGCCATCGTGCTCAAGCCCTCCGATTCGACCCCGGTGTCGACCCTGCTGCTCGCCGAGATCGCCTCCGAGTTCCTTCCGCTTGGAACCTTCAACGTCGTCACCGGCAACCACGACACCGGCCGGGCGCTGGTCGCCAACCGGATCCCGCAGATGGTGTCGATCACCGGCTCAGTGCGCGCCGGCATGGAGGTCGCCGGCTCGGCCGCCCTCGACGTCAAGCGCGTGCACCTCGAACTGGGCGGCAAGGCGCCCGTCATCGTCTTCAACGACGCCGACATCCAGGCCGCGGTCGAAGGCATCACCGCCGCCGGCTTCTACAACGCCGGCCAGGACTGCACCGCGGCCACCCGCGTTCTCGTGCAGGAGGGCATCCACGACGAATTCGTGGCGGCCCTCGCCGCCTACGCGAAGGAGAACGCCCGCACCGGCGCCCCGCGGGAGGACGGCATCCTCTACGGCGCCCTCTCCAGCGCGAGGCAGCTCGACCACGTGCAGGGCTTCATCGAGCGCCTGCCCCATCACGCCAACCTCGCGCTCGGCGGCCACCGCCAGGGCAGCGTCGGCTACTTCCACGAGGCCACGATCGTCTCCAACCTGCTGCAGACCGACGAGGCCGTGCAGAACGAGATCTTCGGCCCGGTCATCACGGCGCAGAAGTTCACCGACGAGGCGCAGGCGCTGTCGTTCGCCAACGACGTGCAGTACGGCCTCGCGTCATCCATCTGGACCTCGGACCACGGCACCGCGATGCGGATGGCCAAGCGCCTGGACTTCGGCTGCGTGTGGATCAACACCCACATCCCGCTGGTCGCCGAGATGCCGCACGGCGGGTTCAAGCACTCCGGGTACGGCAAGGACCTGTCGATGTACGGCCTCGAGGACTACACGCGGATCAAGCACGTGATGAGCTACACCGGCTAACATCCCAACAACGGATACCGAAGCCCCCAGTCGCCGTTCCCGCCCGGAATCGCCTCCTCCCGTGCCATTTCCGGCCCGGAACGACGATTTTCGTGCATTCCGACACGCCGGGCCCTTCCAATCATCCGGTTCCGTAGCTTTAACTGCGGCGGCAGTAGGTTGAGCACACACAATGAGGTGCCGACGACCGGGAGGGCGGTCGGTCGAGCCTCCGGCTTGATCCGAAAGAGGTCCCCATGTCAACAGATCAACCCGCCAAGAAGAGACTCGGCGACACCGAGCACCTCAAGGTGCTCGGATACGACGACTCCTTCAAGCGCTCGATGTCGCTCTGGGCGAACTTCGCACTCGGCTTCACGTACCTCTCGCCGCTGGTTGGCGTGTACTCCCTCTTCGCGCTGGCCCTGAGCACGGGCGGCCCGCCCTCGATCTTCTGGCTTGTCATCGTCGGCACCGGCCAGCTGCTGGTGGCGCTCGTCTTCGGCGAGGTCGTCTCGCAGTACCCGATCGCCGGCGGCATCTACCCGTGGACAAGGCGGCTCTGGGGCAAGCGCTACGCCTGGATGGCGGCCTGGGTCTACGTCTGGGCGATGCTCGTGACCATCACGGCCGTGGCGGAATACGGCACCGGCTTCCTCGCCAGCCTGATCAACGCCCCGGTCACCAACGAGGTCACCCTTGGCCTCTCCGCCCTCTTCCTCCTCGCCGCGTTCGGGATCAACTTCTCCGGCACGAAGAACCTCGCTCGGGTCGCCCGGATCGGCCTCGCCGCCGAGCTCATCGGCGTCGTCGGCCTGGGCCTGTACCTGCTGATCTTCCAGCGCAAGCAGGAGTTCAGCGTCCTGTTCAACTCGATGGGCGTCGAGGGCAACGGCAGCTACACGGTCGCATTCCTGGGCGCGGCGCTGGCCGGCCTCTTCCTGTTCTACGGATTCGAGGCCTGCGGTGACGTCGCAGAGGAGGTCGAGGACCCGGCCAGGCGCATCCCTCTCGCCATGATCATGACGATCCTGGTCGG
>DHJB01000046.1:59399-59610 GCA_002404115.1 Microbacteriaceae bacterium UBA4731 | reverse complement strand
GATGGCGCTCAGCCTGCACAAGCCCGATGAGGCCCGCACGCTCGCCCAGCTCACAGCGGACGTGTTCGCCGACCTGCTGATCGACGGGGTCACCCCGGCCGGCGTCGGGCAGGGCATCCAGGGCAAGGTGATGGTCACCGTCCCGGTGCTCACGCTCCTCGGCCGCAGCGACGAACCTGGCTGCCTCGAGGGGTACGGTCCGATCGACCCG
>DHJB01000046.1:28794-59134 GCA_002404115.1 Microbacteriaceae bacterium UBA4731 | reverse complement strand
ACTCGAACCGCCACCACCGTTCTAGGAGGGGGCGGCATTACGCCCTCGAGACAGCACTCAATCCGAGTGCCGCTTTTGCGGTGCCTGTATTCTTTCGGGGTGCAGATAGTCAAGCGTCCCGCGTGATGGTCATCGTCGCAAACGGCGCCCGATTGCGGCGCCGCGGAATCATCCTGGAGTGGATCACGCTCGGGTGGAACGTCGCCGGAGTCGCGATACTGACGCTCGCCGCCTACCTGGCCTCGTCGGTGGCCCTGCTCGGCTTCGGCCTGGACAGTCTGATCGAGATCGGCGCGAGCGCGGTGGTGTTGTGGGAGCTGTCCGGCTTCGGCGACGAGCGCCGCGCGCATGCGCTGAGACTGATCGGATACGCCTTCGTCGCCCTCGCCGCCTACCTGCTCATTCAGTCGGGCGTTGCCCTCGCGACGCAGCATCACGCGAGCTCCAGTCCCGGCGGAGCGATCTGGACCGCGGTGACTGCCGTCGTCATGTTCACGCTCGCCGCGGCGAAGACAAGAACGGGACGTGCGCTCGGAAACCCGGTGTTGGTCACGGAAGGGCGAGTCACCTTCATCGATGGGCTGCTCGCCGTAGCGGTACTCCTCGGGCTACTACTCGACACCCTGGCCGGCTGGTGGTGGGCCGATCCCGCCGCCGGGCTGGTGATCGTCTACTACGCGATCCGTGAGGCCCAGGCGATATTCGCCGCACCGAGAACGGATGCCTCATGACCTGGTGGGAGGTCCTCCTCAGCGTCCTGGGCGGCCTTGTCCTGCTCTGGCTGGCACTCGTGCTGATCCTCTGGCAGGCCGCCCGGAAACAGCCCGACAAGACCAGCCTCCGGGACGCCCTGAGGCTGATCCCCGACGTCGTTCGCCTGCTGCGCCGCCTTGCGGCTGACCCGACGGTGCCGAGGGCCGTGCGGATCTGGCTCGTCGTGCTGCTCGTCTACCTGCTCAGCCCGATCGACCTGGTGCCCGATTTCATCCCGGTTCTCGGCTACGCCGACGACGCGATCATTGTCGCGATCGTGCTCCGCTTCGCCACCCGCCATGCGGGCCCCGAGGCGCTCGAGAGGCACTGGCCCGGGACGCCGCAGGGTCTCCAGGCGCTGCGTACCCTCGCCGGGCTCTGATCTGGGAGACCGGCAGCCGGCCGGGCGAGCATCCGGCTAGACCAGCCAGGATCCCGTCATCCGCTGCACGACGGATCCGTCGAGGTCCGCCAGTTTGACGCCCACGAACTGCCGGGCGGCATCCGAGGTCTGCAGGCGGAACGCCGGCGCATCGCCGTCGAGCAGGGCCGCGATGACCCGACCGGCCTCGTCAGCCGGCTGGGCGCTGCTGAACGACGCACTCGCCCGCTCAAGGTAGGCCCGGAGCGCTGCTCCGTACACTTCGTCGGCGGCAATCGTCTCCACCTGGTCAAGGCCGACATTGCTGATGAACGCCGATGCGACTGCTGCCGGCTCGACGACCGTCACCGACACACCGGCGCCTGCCGCGACCGGGGCGAGGCTCTCCATGAACCCTTCCACGGCGAACTTCGCGGCGCAGTACGCCTCGTTGAACGGCTGTCCGACGACACCGCCGACGCTCGTGACCGTGATCAGGCGACCGCGGCTTGTCCGCAAGTGAGGCAGCGCGGCTTGCGTGACCATGACGACGCCGAAGAAGTTCACTTCCATCACCCCGCGCACATCGTCCACGCTTTCGCGTTCGATCGTGCCAACGTGCCCGGCGCCCGCATTGTTGATGACCGCGTCGAGGCGACCGTGCTCATCGACGACGCCGGCCACGACATCCGTCACCGATTGGGGCTGGGTGACGTCCAGGTGGCGGATGTCCAGGGTGACCCCCGCTGCGGCCGCGGCCTCCAGCAGGGCGCCGGCTCGTTCGAGGTCGCGCATGGTGGCCACGACCGTGTGCCCGGCCACGGCGGCCGCGATCGCGGCCTGCAGGCCGATCCCGGAGGACGTGCCGGTGATCAGGACAACGCTCGACGCTTCGGGGCCTTCGCTCACGGAACGTTCCGCTCGGGCTCCGGGCCCAGGGTGAACCTGCGCCCCGTCACGGCGACCGGCGCAATCTCCACGAAGTTGTACTTGAGGGTGGGGATGAGCGGCCGCAGCGGCAGCTGGTTGGCGGCGACGATCTCCCACTCCTTGTCGAGCACCCGTGCCGTGCCCTTGACCACGACGCTCCACGCTTCGTCGCGTCCCACCCCGTCCGTCTCGAAGGCCACGCGGTCGTTGACCGTGAGCTCAAGCAGCTTGGTTCCCTCCGCGGTGCGGAAGATGAGGCGCTTGTCGACGGCGACGAAATTCACCGGGAAGATCTCCGGCTCGTCGCCGACGCTCAACGCGAGGCGCCCCAGGCTCGAAGAGAGAAGGAGCTCCCAGCAGGCCTCCTCGCTGAGAATTTCGACCGGGCTCTCGTTGTAGTTGTTCATAGCAACATGCTCCCACGCCGGGCTCGTGTGCGCCCCTGTTCGCAGGAAAAACGCGCCGACCGCGCTCGCATCCGGGCTCCGGGCTACCGGCCCCCGTTGACGGCTTTGACCCGGTCCACGAGGTCTTTCCACGGGCCGCACACCTGCGGCTCGGCGAGGACGACCTCGTGCGGCGCGCACCGGATCCGATAGACGAACCGGTCGGGTTCGGGAGCCCTCTCGTCGACCTCGTCCCAGGGAAGCTCCTCCAGGAACGCCTTCCAGTCGGCCGCGTCCGGCCGCTCGTCGACCTGCACCTCCCACGTGATGCGGATGCCGGCGATGCCACCGCTCCGCGAGACGATGACCTTCATGGCCGAATGCTACTCCGGCGACGCTGCGACAGCGACTGACGTGCCGAGACCCACCGTTGCCCAGGCGTCGATGACAGCCGAGTGCTCGACGGAATCACCGCCGAACCGCTTCGCCGCCGCCGCTTCCGTCGCACGCGCGAAACCGGCGAAGTCGACCGTTTTGCGCAGCGTCCCTTCGGTGAGGGCGTCGTACCAGATGCGTCCCGGCGCCTCCCAGGCGTTACCGCTGAGGGCATCGGCAACCAGGTAGAACGCCCGGTTCGGGATGCCGGAGTTGAGGTGCACGCCGCCGTTGTCGTCCTCGGTGTCGACGTAACCCGACATGCTGTCCGGCTGCGGGTCCTTCCCGAGCACGTCGTCGTTGTACGCGGTGCCCGGTGCCTTCATCGATCGCAGCGCCGCGCCGTCGACCCGGTCGGTGAACAGGCCCTCTCCGATCAGCCAGCTCGCCTCGGCCGTCGACTGCCCCTTCGCAAGCTGTTCGACCAGGGATCCGAACACGTCGGATATCGATTCGTTGATCGCCCCGGACTGACCGCGGTAGGCGAGCTTCGCGGCGAACTGGGTGACGCCGTGCGTGAGCTCGTGGCCGATCACCGACAGCGAGATCGTGAACCGATTGAACACCTGGCCGTCGCCGTCGCCGAAGACCATGCGCTCGCCGTCCCAGAACGCGTTGTCGTACTGCCGGCCGTAATGCACGGTCGCGTCCAGGGGCAGCCCGCGGCCGTCGATCGAGTCGCGCTGAAACTTCGACCAGAAGAGGGCGTGGGTCTCGCCGAGACCCTCATAGGCCTCGTTGACGCAGACATCGGCCACGGCGGGCTGGCCCTCTGTGCGCACCCGCAGGCGGCCGGGAAGTCGTTCCAGGCCGACGGCATCCGAGATGC
This sequence comes from Microbacteriaceae bacterium UBA4731, assembly GCA_002404115.1. The sequence continues at coordinate 55,440 of DHJB01000046.1, read as the reverse complement.
TGCGGTCGATTTTGCCGGCCGGTCGTGCGGGCAGGCCGGCGGCGCGCAGGGCCGGCCGCTTCGGCGACGGATGCTCTGGGTCACGCTCGTCCCGGATGGGCAGGTCGCGAAGCAGCGACTTCCGGGCGGCTTCGGCGGCCGCGGCGAACCGGGGATCGTCGAGACGCGCCAGCCGCACCAGGATGTACGGCGGAACGATGGAGCATCGGATGTGAGAGTGCGCTGCGCCTGCCATGAGTCGAGTCTGCCCGTCCGGTGGGTGTCGGCGCTAGATCGCCGACCATCCGCCGTCGGAGGCGAGTACCACTCCGGTGACATTCATCGAGTCGTCGCTCCCGAGCCACGTGATCGCCGCCGCGAGTTGCTCAGCGGTGGCGACCGCCGGCATCAGGGCCTGGAACATCGGGCCGAGCACCTCGCCGGCCAGGGCCGACTTCATCGGCGCCTCGATGTTCGTCTTCACGGCACCTGGCGCCACGGCGTTCGACCGTATGCCTTTCTTCGCATACATTACGGAAGTGTTCTTGGTGATGCCGATCACGGCATGCTTCGACGCGGTATAGGCCACCCCCGCGCACGCGCCGCGCAGGCCGGCCTCCGATGTGCAGTTGACGATTGACCCCGAGCCGGCCGCCAGCATGAGCGGCAGCACCGCGCGGGTGAGGCGCATGACGGCGGTGACGTTGATGCTGAACACACGCTCCCAGGTTTCATCGTCGACCTCCCCGGCCGGGAGGAACCCGTCCATGATTCCGGCGACATTGGCGAGCACGTCGATCCTCGGGCCTGCGGCGGCGACGAGTTTCTGTGCGGTCGCTTCGCTGCTGACATCGCCGGCGACGACGACGAAGGCCAGATCGGGGTACTCGGCGACGAGGGCGTCGAGGCGGTCGGTCACGACGTCGCTGACGACGACACGCGCACCCTCCTGGGCAAGGCGCACCGCGGTCGCTCGGCCGATTCCCGATCCTGCGCCGGTGACAATCGCGGTCTTGCCGGCGAAACGTTCTGGGCACAGTGCGGAACTCATCGAGGTGCTCCCTTGCTCCACGGGCGCCCGGCGTGGGTGCACGCACTATTTATAGCACCGGGCGTTCGCGGCGACGAGGACGAGAGCTCCGCGGCGGGCATCCGGTTGGCCGGCGCCCGGGCATCCGTAGACTCGCAGCATGCGTTTTGGAATCGTCATTCTTCCGCAAGACTCCTGGCCGGAGGCCCGCCGCACGTGGGAGGCGGCCGAACAGTTCGGCTTCGACCACGCCTGGACCTACGACCACCTCTCCTGGCGCACACTGGCCGACCAGCCGTGGCACGCCACCATTCCGACGCTCACCGCGGCGGCCCTGGTCACGTCGCGGATCCGGCTCGGCACGTTCGTCTCGTCGCCCAATTTCCGGCATCCGGTGCCGTTCGCCAAGGAAATCGCGACGCTCGACGACATCGCGGGCGGACGTTTCCTGCTCGGCGTCGGATCAGGGGGCACCGGCTTCGATGCGTTCACCCTCGGCCAGCCCCAATACACGCCGATACAGCGTCACGAGCGGTTCGCCGAATTCGTCGGTCACCTCGATCTCCTGCTGCGACACGAGGAGCCGGGCGGCAGCGGCATCGACGTCAGCGGCGACTGGTTCACCGCGGTCGGCGCGCGCATGGTCGGGCGGCCCGCGCAGCATCCGCGGGTGCCGTTCGTGATCGCCGCGAACGGGCCCAAGGGGCTGAGCCTGGTGGCGAAGCATGGGGCCGGCTGGGTGACGACCGGCCGCAACGGGACGGACGGCGAGGAGTGGTGGACCTCGGTGGCCGGGCTCGTCGGCCGGCTGGAGGACACTGCGCGCGCCGAGGGGCGCGACCCGGCGACGATCGACCGGTACCTGTCGCTGGACAGCGGCGGGGGATACTCGCTGCAGAGCCTGGCGGCGTTTGAGGATTCCGTCGGCCGGGCCGCGGAACTGGGCTTCACCGACGTGATCAGCCACTGGCCGCGCGCCGAGGGCATCTACGCCGGCTCGGAGTCCGTGCTCGAACAGGCCGCGGCACACCTGGACAGGTATCGCGCATGATTTCCCTCTGTGACGAGATCGGCCCGGGGCTGTCGGGGATCGAGCAGCTGCGCGCCATGATCGACTCCGGTCGCCGCCCCGGCATCGGCGAGTCGCTCGACTTCCAGCTCGTCGAGGTCGGTGAGGGCACCGCCGCCTTCGAGGGGGTTCCCGGGCAGCACGCCTACAACCCGATCGGCACCATCCACGGCGGTTACGCGGCGACTCTGCTCGACAGCGCCTTGGGCTGTGCCGTGCACTCGCGCCTCACCGCGACGCAGGGCTACGCGACACTCGAGCTCAAGGTCTCGTACCACCGGCGGATGACGACCGACACGGGCCTCGTGCGCGCGGAGGCCACCCTGCTGTCGTTCGGCCGCCGGGCGGCGTTCGCCCAGGCGACGCTGACGGATGCCGCCGGCACGCTCTACGCGACCGCCACGTCGACCCTGCTTGTCTTCGAGCGCTAACGCGCGCCCCCTTCGCCCCCCCTCACGCGCGTCCCTTCCCCTCGCGAAACTGCAGTTGTGGTCGCTAAACGGCGCTCATAACGACCACGACTGCAGTTTCGCGAGGGGAGGGGATGCGCGCGGGGTCAGACGTCGATGCGGTAGCCGCGCTTGATGACGGTGGCGACGAGGCCGGGCGTCGGCAGCGCCTGCCGCAGCCGGCTGATCGCGACATCGACGGCGTGGTCGTCCTGCATCTCCGGCAGCGTCGCGGTGAGGTCGGCGCGCGACATCACGCTGCCGCCGGCGGCGAGCAGAATGCGTAGCAGCGTGAGCGACGTCGGAGCAAGCGTTGCCCGATGTCCCGCCACGATCACCAGCCGCCCGCGCAGCTCGACCAGCCCATGCCTGGTATTCAGGCGCACCACGCGCTCCTCGTCGAGGTACTTGCAGACGAGCCGGATCAGCGCGCCCATGCGGTACCGTTCGGGCATGATCGGCCTGAGTCCGGCGGCGATGAGGGGAGCGGCGGTCACCGGTCCGACCGCCGCCGCGACGACGGTCTCGCTGAAGGCATCCAGCAGCTGTTCGAGCCGCCCGGCTCCGTCGGCCGCCCCGAAGAGTGCGTCAACGGCGGGTGCGCTCGTGAAGGTGACGGCATCGAGGGAGCCCGTGCAGACGGCCTCGACCAGCCGGAGCACGCGGCTGGAATCCTCCGGCAGCAGCCAGCGGTAGGGGGCGACGCTCAGCACGGTCGCGCCGGCCGCCTTGAGCCGCTCGAGCTGGGGCCGGTCGGTGAACCCGTGCAGCTGCACGGCGACCGTCTTGCCTTCCGCGCCCTCGCGCAGCACGAAGTCGACAAGCGACTTGGTGGTCTCTTCGTCGCTCATGCCTGAGTCGTCGAGGCCGGCGGCGCGGATGGCACCCCTGGCCTTTGGGCCGCGAACGAGAATGCGGGAGTGCTCGAGCGTGCTCGTCAGGTCGGCGCCGAGTCCGGCAGCGTCCGCCGCCTCGAACCACCGGCGGATGCCGTACGACGTCGTGGCCAGCAGGATGTCCGGCCGGGCCTCGATGATCGACTGCGTGTCGAGCATGAGATTGGTGTCGTCAGCGGCCGCAGCGATCCGGATCGCCGGGGCATGCATTACCTCCGCGCCGCGCCGCTCGAACGCGGCAATCAGGTCCTCCGATCGGCGGTCGGAGGTGACGCCGATGCGGAAGCCCTCGAGTTCGTCGGGGCGGAACCCCGGCAGGGTCGCGTCCTGGGCGATGTCGTTCACGGTGACTCCGACGAGATGGTCAAGCAGGGGTGCAGGTGCCGGTGGAGCAGGTGCAGGGGATAGAGTAGCGGATGCGTGGGGCTCACGCAGGCGCGGTCAGTGCGGCGGCGGCGATCTTTTGCACCTCATCGCCCGCCTCTTCGTTGCGTTGCATCAAGCCTACGACTTCGCCGATCACGAGCACAGCCGGCGAGCGCACGCCTCGCGTGCTCGCGACGGGCACCACGGTGTCGATGCTGGCGACGGTGGTGCGCTGGCTGTCGGAGAAACCCCGTTCGATGATCGCCACCGGCATGTCGCCTCGCATGCCGTGCCGGGCCAGGCCGGCGGCCAGGTGCCCCAGCGTTCCGATCCCCATCAGCACCACGATGGTGCCGCCCAGACCAACGAGGTGCGCGAGTTCTTCCTCGCTGAGCGGGGCGTGCCCGGACAACACGGTGAACATCCGGCTCACCTCGCGGTGGGTGACCGGGATGCCGGCCAGGGCCGGCACGGAGATCGCGCTCGTCACCCCTGAGACGACCGTCACCGGGATGCCGGCCTCGCGGCAGGCGATCACTTCTTCCCCTCCGCGGCCGAACACGTACGGGTCGCCGCCCTTGAGCCGCACGACGGTCTTGCCGGCCCTGGCGCTCTCGACGAGCATCCGTTCGATGTGCACCTGGGGCACGGCGTGGTGGCCGGGGGTCTTGCCGACGTTGATGTGTTCGGCGCCCGGCGCCCAGTCGGCGAGTCGGTCGTGCGGCCCCAGGCGGTCGTAGTACACGACGTCGGCGTTCCGCAGGGCGGACCGCGCGGCGACGGTGAGCAGTTCGTAGTCGCCCGGCCCGCCGCCGACGAGCGTGACGTGGCCGGTCCGCGACGTCGCCGCGGCGGTCTCACGGGTGAACCAGACGTGGCGCGTGGAGCACGCGTCCACGATGATCCGGTCGGCGGGCGCGGATGCCTCGACCGCGACGACGAGTTCGACCGCTGACACGAGGTCGCGCCAGCCGGCCGCCGACCCGGGAAAATCGACCGGGCGAACGGCGGGGTCCGGCCGATCGAACGCCAGCCCGTCGAGCTGTTCTGAGGCCAGGTAGACCGTGGCTCCGGCGGCGAGGTAGCGCGCGAGCACGCGGCGGGCCGGCCGCACGCCGCCGATGACGAGTACGCGGCGGCCGGTCAGGTCGAGGCTGAGGTCCACGGTCATTCTCCGGTCAGCGGGTCGGGGCGCCGCACCGGGATGGTCGCGCCGGAGAGCATGACGGGTCCGGCGGATGCGCCGGCTTCGCGTTCGTCCGGCCAGGCCGGGCGCGGCTGGCCGCGTTCCATCACCTGGACCAGCGCGGGGTCCGCCGTGCCGGGCGCGTTGACGAAGGAACGGAAACGACGCAGGCGCTCCGGGTCCTTGAGCGTTGCCGCCCACTCGTCCTCGTAGTTGCCGACGTGTTCGTGCATGGCCTGCTCGAGCTCGTCGGCGATCCCGAGCGAGTCGTTGCAGACCACGTCGCGCACGTGGTCGAGCCCACCGGGGAGCTCCTCCTGCCACCGGGCGGTGCGCTGCAACCGGTCGCCCGTGCGGATGTAGTACATGATGTACCGGTCGATGTAGCGGATCAGGGTCTCGTCGTCGAGATCCTGCGCGAGCAACTGCGCATGCGCCGGCTGGTCCCCGCCGTTCCCGCCCACGTACAGGTTCCAGCCCTGCTCGGATGCGATGATCCCGATGTCCTTGCTGCGCGCCTCGGCGCACTCCCTGGCGCAGCCGGACACGCCCAGCTTGAACTTGTGCGGGGCGCGGAGCCCGCGGTAGCGCAGCTCCAGGTTGATGGCCATCGCCACCGAATCCTGCACCCCGAAACGGCACCAGGTCGACCCGACGCAGGACTTCACCGTGCGCAGCGACTTACCGTACGCCTGCCCGGATTCGAAGCCGGCCTCGACGAGGATCTTCCAGATATCGGGCAGCTGCTCGAGGCGCGCACCGAACATGTCGATGCGCTGGCCGCCGGTGATCTTCGTGTACAGGTTGAAATCGGCCGCGACATCCGCGATCACCTTGAGCTTCGCCGGCGTGATTTCACCGCCGGGGATGCGTGGAACGACCGAGTAGGTGCCGTCCTTCTGCATGTTGGCCAGCGCCCGGTCGTTGGTGTCCTGCAGGGCGCCGCGTCCGGAGTCGAGGATGTAACCGGACGTCTGGGTGGCCAGGATGGAGGCGATCACGGGCTTGCAGATGTCGCAGCCGAGCCCGCTGCCGAAGCGTTCCATGATCTGGTCGAAGGAGGTCAGCTGCAGGATGCGCACCGATTCGAACAGTTCGCTCCGGCTGAGCTCAACGTGCTCACAGAGCGCCTTCGAGACCTCGATGCCGGCCCGGGTCAACTCGGTTTCGAGAATCTTCTTCACCAGCGGCACGCAGGATCCGCACTGCGTGCCGGCCCTGGTGCAGGCCTTCAGTGGGCCGAGCTCGGTGCAGGCCTCGGCGTGGTCGCCGCGGATCGCCGAGCGCACCGCGCCCACCGATACGTTGTTGCAGGAACACAGCTGTACGTCGTCGGGCAGGTCGGTGCTGGCCGGCGCCTCAGCGCCGGATGCCGAGAGGTAGGCGCCGGGCTCGCCCGGCAGCTCCCGGCCGAGCAGCGGCCGCAGGGCGGTGTACGGGGATGCGTCGCCGACGAAGATGCCGCCGAGCAGCGTCTTGGCATCGCCCGTGACGACGATCTTCTGGTACATCCCGCGGGCCGGGTCGGCGTAGACCACTTCGAGGGCGTGCTCCGTGGTCGCGAGGGCGTCGCCAAAGCTGGCCACCTCGACGCCGGAGAGTTTGAGTTTCGTGGCGTCGTCGATGCCCGGGAAGATCGCTTCTCCGCCGTGCAGGCGGTCGGCCGTGACCTCGGCCATGGCGTTGGCGGGTGCGACGAGGCCGACGCACACGCCGCCGACGCTGGCCACCTCGCCGATCGCCCAGATCCCGGGCGCCGAGGTGGAGCAGTCGTCGCCGATGGCGATGCCGCCGCGCGGCCCGAGTTCGAGCCCGGCGGCCCGGGCGAGCTCGTCACGCGGGGTGATGCCGATGGAGAAGACCACGAGGTCGGCGTGCAGCTGGCGGCCGTCGGTGAGGGTCACGCCGAGCACCCGCCCGGTCGGGGAGGTGAGGATTTCGCTGGGGCGGTTGCCGAGCGCGAGGCTGATGCCCTGCGCCTGGATCAACCGGCCGAGCGCCTGGCCCGCGCCCTCGTCGAGCTGCGCCGACATCAGCCAGCGACCGGAGTGCACGATGGTCGACTGGCCCCCGAGCCGCTGCAGGCCGCCGGCCGCCTCGAGGCCGAGCAGGCCGCCGCCGACGACGACGACGTTGGCCGGCCGGCCGAGCTTGTCGCGCAGCCGCCCCACCTCGGCGACGAGGAAGTCGACGTCTTCGATCGTGCGGTAGACGTACCCGGATGCTGCGCCGGGGATGGCGGGGACGGTGGCCGACGAGCCCGTGGCGAAGACCAGTTCGTCGTAGCCGAGCACGTCACCGTCGGCGAGGGTCAGGGTGCGCAGGTGAGGGTCGAGGCCCACGGCGCGGCTGCCGCCACGGTACCGGATGCCGGGGGACTCCCACAGGGCCGGGTCGCCGAGGGTGAGGTCCTCAGCATCGACGAGCCGGCGGGACAGCGCCACCCGGTCGTACGGGAGGTGCGGCTCCTCGCCGACCACGGTGACGTGGGTCGGGCCGGCGGCATCCGTGGCCTGGGTCGACCTGGCGTGCATGGCCTCGGCAAATCGGTGAGCGGCTGGTCCGCCGCCGATGACGACGACGTGGCGGGCGCCGGCGACGCCGGACTCAGCGGTGGTGCTGGTGACGGGATCCATGGCGACGCCTTCCGAGGTGGGGTGTTTAGCCAGCCTAAAAGCGACTCATTTCCCCCCTATTGCGCCGACGTAACAATGTGTGACACGCGCCTCACCTCCCGGTCGGTGCGCTGTGAGGTCTTCGTTACGCGATTGTCACGGCGGGCGTGCGACGGCGAAATCCGGCCTGCCTAGCCTGAGATGAAGGCCAGACGGCCACCAAACCCAGGAAAGGCGGCCATTCGATGTCGTGGAGGAATGTGTGCACCCTTGACCAACTCGAGCCGCTGTGGGGGGAGGCCGCCCTCGTCGATGACGAGCAGGTGGCCCTCATCCTCGTGCCCGGCGGAAGCCTGTACGCGGTGACGAACCGGGACCCGGCCACGGGTTCCTACGTGATGTCACGCGGGATCGTGGGGTCGAAGGGCGACCGTCACACGCTCGCCTCGCCCCTGCACAAACAGGTGTACGACCTCGTCACGGGCGAGTGTTTCACTTCGTCCGAATTCTCGCTGCGCACCTTCCCCGTGCGCGTCGATGGGGGCCTGGTGCAGGTGAGGCTGGAGGCCGCCCACGCGCCGGCTCACACTCCGGCCGAGTTGCGCATCGCCATCTCGTCGTCAATGTGACGGGCGTGTAACAGCGGCCTAACAGGCCCCCGGCCGCGCTGAGACGACCTTGTGACCGAACGGTAACGGCGGCAACGGTCGACGGAAACACGGCGTCGATACCTTCGAAATCACCACCCAGCATTCACACCAATCCCGCGCACCAGCACCAATCACTTGAGGAGAATCCGATGACACCAACGACAGCTTCCCCCCCGATCGACTCCCCGTCCGTCGACCTCGCCGCACCGGCCCTCGGCCACCGACCCGGTCGCTGGATCGACAACTGGAACCCGGAGAACCTCGGGCAGTGGGAGGGCGGCGGCAAGCTCATCGCCGCCCGCAACCTGAAATGGTCGATCTTCGCCGAGTTCCTCGGCTTCGTCGTCTGGCAGCTCTGGAGCATCGTCGTCGTGCAGCTCCCGGCCGCCGGCTTCACATTCGACACCGGCCAGATTTTCTGGCTGATCTCGATGCCGAGCCTCGTCGGCGCCACCCTGCGCTTCCCGTACACCTTCCTCGTGCCGAAGCTCGGCGGGCGCAACTGGACGATTATCTCCGCCGGGCTGCTCCTCATCCCGTCGATCGCCCTGGGCTTCTGCGTCGGCAACCCCAACACACCGTTCCCGGTCATGCTGTTCGTCGCGGCGCTCGCCGGCTTCGGCGGCGGCAACTTCGCCAGCTCGATGTCGAACATCACCTACTTCTACCCGCAGAGGCAGAAGGGCTGGGCGCTCGGACTGAACGCGGCCGGCGGCAACCTGGGCGCATCCATCTCCCAGCTCGTCGTTCCGATCGCCATCACGCTCGGCGCCGTCGGCACGCTCAACCTTTCCCTGGCCGGCTGGATCTGGGTGCCGTTCATCCTCGTGGCCATGTGGGGCGCGTACAAGTTCATGGACAACCTCTCCAGCGCCAAGGCGGACTTCGCGGCGTCGATCGCGGCCGTCCGTGAACCGCACCTGTGGATCCTGGCCGTGCTGTACATCGGCACCTTCGGTTCGTTCATCGGCTTCGCCAGCGTGTTCCCGAAGCTCATCGCCGACCAGTTCCCTGCCTTCTCCACCTTCCACGTCGTGTCAGCATCACTGTCCCTCGCCTTCCTCGGCGCGCTCGTCGGCTCGCTGGCCCGGCCCTACGGCGGCAGGCTCGCCGACCGGTTCGGCGGCGCCCGGGTGACCGTCGCGGCCTTCGCCGTGATGGCGGCCGGTGCCCTCACCGTCATCGCGGTGCTCCCGCTCGGCAACTTCTGGGCCTTCCTGGCCAGCTTCCTGCTGATCTTCGTCGCCACCGGAATCGGCAACGGCTCCACCTACCGGATGATCCCCAGCGTCTTCGCCGCCCGCAACGGCGTGAAGGACGCGCACCACAACTCCGGCGACGTGAACACGCAGCGCAAGACCGCGGCCGCCCTCGGCATCATCTCGGCCATCGGCGCCTACGGCGGGTTCATCATCCCGCAGGTGCTCGGACTGTCGAAGACCACGACAGGCGACTACACCAGCGCGATCTTCGGATTCGTCGTCGCCTACGTCGTAATGATGGCCATCACGGCCTTCTTCTACCTGCGTCGCGGCTCCTCCGTGGCCGGACAGCGCATCTAGGATCCGGCGGCCGGACCCGTCGCGTTCGGGTCTCGACGGGCCCGGCCACCGGTGTACCAAACCAGTCCCTCCCACACCTCGAACGGAGCAGCCATGAGGACCGCAGCCAGGACGCACTGCCCGTACTGCGCCCTGCAGTGCGCGATGACGCTGACCCCCGCCGCCGCGGGGGTCACCGTGGCGGGCCGCGAGTTCCCGACCAACCGCGCGGGCCTGTGCAAGAAGGGCTGGACCTCGGCGGAGCTGCTCTCGTCACCGGAGCGCATCCTCGAACCGATGCTGCGGCAGACGGACGGCACGTTCGCGCCGGCCTCATGGGAGGAGGCGCTCGACCTCGTGGCCGAGCGCCTCTCCGCGAGCCGCGCCGACCACGGCGCCGACTCGGTGGGCGTTTTCGGCGGCGGCGGGCTGACCAACGAGAAGGCGTACCAGCTCGGCAAGTTCACCCGGCTCGCGCTCGGTTCATCGCGAATCGACTACAACGGACGCTTCTGCATGTCATCCGCAGCAGCGGCCGGCAACCGGGCGTTCGGGCTCGACCGCGGCCTGCCGTTCCGCGTAGAGGATCTGGATGCCGCCCAGACGATCCTCATCCTCGGCTCCAACGTGGCCCAGACCATGCCGCCGTTCATCGGGCACCTCGACGGTGCGCGCCAGGCCGGCGGCCTCATCGTCGTCGACCCGCGCCGGTCGGCGACCGCCCGGCTGACGGATGACGGGGCCGGCATGCACGTGCAGCCGACGCCGGGCAGCGACCTGGTCCTGCTGCTCGGGCTCACCCACATCGTGATCACGGAGAAGCTCGTCGACACGGGGTACGTCGCGGCACGCACGGTCGGCTTCGACCGGCTGCGGCGGAGCGTGAGCCAGTGGTGGCCTGAGCGCGTGCAGGAGCAGACCGGCGTCCCCGTCTGGCAGCTGCGCGAGATCGCCCGGCAGCTCGCGGCAGGGAACGGCACCTACATCCTCACCGGGCGCGGAGTCGAGCAGCACACCGACGGAACCGACACCGCGACGGCCGCGATCAACCTCAGCCTCATCCTCGGCCTGGTCGGCACCGAACACTCCGGCTACGGCACGCTCACCGGCCAGGGCAACGGGCAGGGCGGCCGCGAGCACGGGCAGAAGTGCGACCAGCTCCCCGGGTACCGCAAGATCACCGACCCCGCGGCCCGCGCGCACGTCGCCGGTGTGTGGGGCGTCCACCCGGACACCATCCCGGGGCAGGGGATCCCCGCCGTCGAGCTCCTGGCATCGATGGGCGAGCCGGGCGGCATCCGCTGCCTCCTCGTGCACGGGTCGAACGTGGTCGTCTCCGCGCCCAACGCCGCCCACGTGCGCGCCGGCCTCGAGGCGCTCGACTTCCTCGTGGTCTGCGACTTCTTCTTCTCGGAGACCGCAGCGCTCGCCGACGTCGTGCTGCCCGTGACGCAGTGGGCGGAGGAGGAAGGCACGATGACCTCGTTGGAAGGCCGGGTCATCCGTCGCCGCCTGGCCGTCGACGCCCCCTCCGGGGTGCGCAGCGAACTCTGGATCTTCCGTGAACTGGCCAGGCGGCTGGGTGCCGCCGGCACGTACAGCGAGGTCCCGGCAGTGGTGTTCGACGAACTGTGCCGCGCCTCGGCGGGCGGGATCGCCGACTACTCCGGGCTGAGCTACGAACTGCTCGACACCGAGGAACCGGCCTACTGGCCGTACCCGACGGGCTCGACCGGCACGCCGCGGCTCTTCCTCGACCGGTTCGCTCACGCCGACGGCCTTGCCCGCATCGTGGCCGTCAAGGCTCAGACGACGGATGCGCCCCCGCAGGTGGGCGGCGCGCTCACCCTGATCACCGGTCGCCTGCTCGAGCACTACCAGTCCGGGACGCAGACCCGGCGGGTCCCCGAGCTGATGGATGCCCGCCCGGCCGCCCGCGCGCAGCTGCACCCGGCGACCGCCGACCAGCTGCGCATCGTCGACGGCGGCTGGATGGAACTCTCCAACGCCAGGGGCACGGTGCGCGTTCGCGCCGAGGTGACCGCCGACATCCGTCACGACACGGTGTTCCTGCCGTTTCACTTCGCCGGCGACGAGTGCGCCAACCTGCTCACCGCGGATGTGACGGACCCGATCTCCGGGATGCCCGAGTTCAAGAAGACGGCCGTGCAGGTTCGCGCGGTCGAGGAAGAAGGCGCGCTTGTCTGAACGCATCGTTCTCGTTGGCTACGGGCCGGTCGGGGCGCGCTTCGTCGAAGAGCTGCTCCCGCTCGTGCGCTCCGGCAAGGCCTCGCTGACCGTCGTCGGTTCGGAGGCCGCAGACGCGTACAACCGCGTGCTCATCGCCGAATACGCCGTCGGGCACACCGACCGCGAGGCCCTGGAGATCACCGACTCGACCGAGGCGATCGACGCGGGGGTGCGCATCCTCACCGGTACCAGCGTCACCGCGATCAACCGCAGCCGCCGCACGGTCAGCCTGGGCGACGGCGCCCAGCTGCCCTACGACCGGCTCGTGCTCGCGACCGGCGCCCGCGCCAACGTGCCCACCCTCGACGGCGTGAGGCGGGTGCGCCGCAACCTGATGATGCCGGCGACGGATGCCGCGGCCCTGGACTCCGCCGACGCACCGCTGCCCCGCGGCGTCACCGCGCTGCGCGACCTCGACGACGCGCACACCGTGCTCGAGGCGGTGCAGGCCGCCCGGCGGATCGTCGTGCTCGGCGCCGGCGTGCTCGGCATGGAGATCGCTCTCGCCGCCGCGAGTGCCGGCAGCCAGGCCTGCGTCGTCTACCACGGGGACATCCCGATGGCCCGAAACCTGGACCGCGGCGGTGGCACCGTACTCGCGCGCAGCGCGCGGCGGGCCGGCGTCACGATGATTAACCACGCCCGCGCCGAGAGCCTGCTGTTCCACCTCGACGACGATGGGGTGGAGCGCTTCGACGCCCTCGTCTGCGCGGACGGCAAGCAGATCCACGGCGACCTGCTGCTGCTCTCCTGCGGGGTCGGCGCCCGTACCGAACTCGCCCACCTCACCGGCCTGCCGGTGTCGACCGGCATCCTCGTCGACGAGGAGCTGCGCAGCTGGGGTGACCCCGACATCTACGCCATCGGCGACTGCGCCCACGTGGCAGCGCGTCCCGCTCCCGGCGCGTCGACCGCACCGCCCGCCGGCGGCCCCTCAGGGCTGGTCGGGCCGGGCTGGCGCCAGGCGGACTGGCTCGCCGCGCAGTTTGCGCGGGAGATCACGGCAGAGATCCCGGCGGAGGTCACGGCCGCGCTCGCCGGAGCAGTGCTTGCCGGAACCGCTCTCACCGGGTCACTCGACCCGAACCGGCCGGCCGTCGTCATGCTCAAAGCCGAGGGGATCGACGTGGTTGCGGCGGGCGACACCGCGCCCGAACCGTGGGACGTCGAGTCGGCGCACGACCACGCCGACGGATGCGCGTCCGCTCCGGTGAGCGTGTCGCAGTGGGCCGACCCGGAGCACGGCCGCTACGTGAAGATGGTCACGCGGGCCGGCATCCTGCACGGCTTCGTCTGCGTGGGGATGCCGCGCACGGCCGCCGAACTGACCCTGCTGTTCGAGCGTGGCAGCGAGCTCCCCGCCGACCGGTCTGTGCTGCTGCGCTACGACGGCCCGGACTACGAACCGTCGGTGGGCGGCGACGCGTTCGCAGCCGACGCCACGGTGTGCTGGTGCAACGGCGTCACCGTCGGCGCGATCGCGGACTCGGCCGGCGCCGGCAACACGACGGTCGCCTGCATCGGCGCGGCCACCCGCGCGGGAACCGGCTGCGGCGGCTGCAAGTCCCGGATCGGCGAGATCCTGGAGCACTTCGCGACCGCCGCCAACCCGCAGTAATGGTCCCCCGCCCCAGCCCCCGCGAAAACGCAGTTGTGGTCGCTAAAACGCGCTCATAACAGCCACGACTGCAGTCTCGCGGGAGGGGGCGGAAGCGGGAGGGGGCGGAGAGCGGAAGGCGCTACCAGGGCAGCGGGAGGGTGCGCACCACGTTCGGCGCGATGGCCCCGCCGGGCGGAATGACCGCCACGCCGTCGGCCTCGGCGAGACCCCGCAGCATGCCCGATGCCTGGTGCGGCGTCGGCACGGCCCCCTCGTCGCCATGCCGGTACGCGACGAGCCTCGTGTGAGTACCGAGGTTGGCCACATCCGCGGCCAGCGGCACGTGGCCGAGCCGCCCGAGCGGCCGCCCGAGCAGGCCGTCGACGAGTGACGCCCCGACGCTCAGCAGTCCGACCATCGCGGCGAGCGGGTTGCCCGGAAGGCACAGCATCAGGCGTCCGTCCGCCAGCCGGGCCAGCATGATCGGATGACCGGGCCGCATGTTCACCCCGTCGATGACCAGGGTCGCACCGAGCCTGTCCAGGGCCGCCCGCACGTGGTCGGCCGGTCCGCGCGCGGTGCCGCCGGTGCTGATCAGCAGGGGAGAGTCACCGGCCTGGATGGCGTCGACGGTCGCGTCGAGGTCATCGGGCGCGCGGCGGAGGTCCTCAAGCCGCAGCCCCATCGAGCCGAGCAGCGCCGGGAACTGCGGGGAGTAGGCGTCCCGCACCTCGCCCGGCCGGGGCAGGCCGGAGCCGACGACCTCGGTGCCGAGCAGCAGCACATCGACCGCCGGGGGCACCGTCACGTCGACGAGGTCGTGCCCGGTGACGGCGGCGAGGGCGATCCGCGGCGGGGTCAGGATGCTGCCGGCTGCGAGCACGCGCTCCTCGACGCCGGTCTCCTCCCCGCGCAGGCGGATGTTCTCGCCATCCCGCGGTTCGCCCGGCTTCGCACGGCCGTTCGTCTCGAGCAGAAGTGTCTCCGGGCCGGGCCGGGTCGTGCCGTGTTCGGAGCGCAGCACGCCTCGGGTGCCGTGAGGGACCGGCCCTCCGGTCGCAATGGCGCGGGCCGTGCCGGGCAGCAGAGGGTCCAAGCCGGGGGCGTCGCCCGCGAAGATGGGGGCGCCGAGCCGCCAGGGTGCGTCGCCGGCGACCGCCCAGCCGTCCATCGCCGACGACGAGCAGCCGGGCAGGGGCACGAGCGAGTGCAGCGCGCCGGCGAGCGTGCGGCCGGCGGCATCCGCCAGCGGCACGGACTCCGCGGTGCGGGCAACGGCCAACCCGGTGTCGTGGGCGAGCGTGCGGGCGTCGAACCAGTCGATCATGCGTGCCAGTCGATCATTGGAGCCGGTTGGTCATCGAAGCCGGTCGATCATGAGATCCGGTCGACCGCGAGGCGCAGCGTGCGCCGAGGAGCCTTACGCGCCACCGGCGCCACCCTGCTCGACGGCGAGCCGGGTCGCGATCGCCGCGATCCGACGGATGTCTTCGGCCGAGCCGCCGGCCAAGGCCGCGGCGTATCCCACGAGGAAGGTCGTGAGCGGGGCCGCCGGCCGCGCGATGGTGTGGGCGGCGTCACGGGCGAGGTCAAGCACCAGGCCCAGGTCGCAGACGCCGGCCCGAAGGCCCAGTTCTTCGGTCAGCAGCGCGACCCACGCGTCGAGGGACGGCAGTGCTGCGGTGTCTTCGGCGGGCATGGCGCTCCTTGACGGGCTCCGAGGGTGGGTTGGTGCTGTGGAACCAAGGCTAGCCAGTTGTCGCGCTGCGTTCCAGCCGCACGACGATCGACTTCGACACCGGGGTGTTGCTGCCCTCCGCGGTGAGGTCGAGCGGAACGAGCGCGTTGGCCTCAGGGAAATACGCCGCGGCGCATCCCCTCGCGCTCGGGTAGGAGACGATGCGGTACCCGCGCAGCACGCGGTCCACGTTGTCGGTGTACTCGCTGCGCACGTCGACGATTTCACCGTCGGACAGGCCCAGCTCGGCGAGGTCCTTCGGGTTGACGAAGACGACGTGGCGGCCGTTCTTGATGCCGCGATAGCGGTCGTTGTTGCTGTAGATCGTCGTGTTGAACTGGTCGTGCGAGCGCATGGTCTGCAGAAGCAGGCGGCCGGGCGGCCGGTCGATGTGCTCCAGTTCGTTCACGGTGAGGATCGCCTTGCCGGTTTCGGTGGGGAACGTGCGCGAATCGCGCGGCCCATGCGGGAGCACGAAGCCGCCGTCCTGGCGGATCAGCTCGTTGTAGCCGCCGCAGCCGTCCACGACATGCGAAATGTGGTCGCGGATGAGGTCGTAGTCGCGTTCGAACCCAGCCCAGTCCACGCCAACGCGGTCGCCGAGCACCGCCAGGGCAAGGCGGCTGATGATGGCCACCTCGGAGAGGAGGTTCGGTGAAACCGGCTCGATCCGGCCCCGGGACGGATGCACGGCGCAGGCCGTGTCTTCGACCGACACGAACTGCACCCCGGTCGCCTGCCGGTCGATTTCGGTTCGGCCCATCGTCGGCAGGATCAGGGCTTCCTTGCCGACAACGACGTGCGACCGGTTCAGCTTGGTGGAAATCTGCACGGTCATCTCGGTGCTCTGCATCGCGGCCTCGGTGACGGCGGTGTCCGAGACTGCCCCCACGAGGTTGCCGCCGAGGGCGATCCAGGCCTTGACGGTGCCGGCGCGCATGCCACGAATGGTGGCGACGGCGTCGATGCCGTGCTCCCGAGGCGGGTCGAACCCGAACTCCCGCTCGATGGCGTCGAGGAACGCCGGCGGCATCTGCTCCCAGATCCCCATGGTGCGGTCGCCCTGCACATTGCTGTGCCCGCGGATGGGGGAAGCGCCGGCACCGGGTTTGCCGATGTTGCCGCGCAGGAGGAGCAGGTTGATGATCTCCTGGATGGTGGCAACGGCCTTTTTGTGCTGCGTGATACCCATCGCCCAGGTGATGATGACGCGCTCCGCGGCGAGGTAGCGGGCGGCCAGTTCGTCGATTTCCGCGGTGCTGAGGCCCGTCGCCTCGAGCACGGCTGCGTCGTCGAGGTCGGCGAGGTGCGCCCGCAGCTCGCCCAGGCCCTGGCAGTGCTCGCTGAGGAACGCGTGGTCGAGCACGGTCCCCGGGTTGGCGTCCTCGGCGTCGAGCACCCGTTTGGAGATCGCCTGCAGCAGAGCCATATCGCCGCCCAGGCGAATCTGCAGGTACTGGTCGGCCATCTCCGTGCCGGCTCCGATGACGCCCTTCACGCGTTGCGGGTTCTTGTAGCGCAGGAGTCCCGCCTCCGGGAGCGGGTTGATGGCGACAATCCTGGCGCCGGCATCCTTGGCGTCTTCGAGCGCGGTGAGCATCCTCGGATGGTTGGTGCCCGGATTCTGGCCCATGATGATGATCAGGTCGGCCTTGGCGTAGTCGTCGTAGCTGACCGTGCTCTTGCCGACGCCGATCGTGCGGCCCATGGCGAGGCCGGTGGATTCGTGGCACATGTTCGAGCAGTCGGGCAGGTTGTTGGTGCCGAAGGCGCGCACGAACAGCTGGTAGCTGAAGGCGGCCTCATTGGATGCGCGGCCG
The DNA here is from genome assembly GCA_002404115.1 of Microbacteriaceae bacterium UBA4731. The sequence goes on along the minus strand of DHJB01000046.1, from coordinate 38,251 downwards.
CTCGTGTAGAACGAGGCCTGGTCTGGCGAGTCCAGCCCGTTGAGTTTCCGGGCGATGACCGCAAAGGCGTCGTCCCAGCTGATCGGCACGTAGTGGTCGGTGCCGGCGGCCCTGTAGACGGGCTCGACGAGCCGGCCCTGCATGCCCAGCCAGTACTCCGACCTGGTGAGCAGATCGTCGATGGAGTGCTCGGCCCAGAAGCTCGACGGAACCGTGACCGGCGTGGCCTCCCAGGTCACGGCCTTGGCGCCGTTCTCGCAAAATTCCGCGGGCTTGCGGTGGTCGGGATCCGGCCAGGCGCAACTCATGCAGTCGAAGCCGTCCTTTTGGTTGATCGCGGTCATCGTCTTCAGCGTGCGCACGACGCCCATCTCCGCCAGCGCCGGCCCCATCGAGTGGGTGACGCCCGGGATGCCGGCGGCCCAGGTCTTGGGCCCGCTCACCTCGATGTTGTCGTCGTTACGGTGTTCTCTTTTTTGGCCTGGTACCGGTCGCTTGTCGCTCACGCTGCATTCCCGTCGCTCAGTGCGAGTTGAGTTTCGACGACGCGTTCGCCGCCCGAATAGATCACCATGGAACCACCGCGAAGGAATCCCACGAGGGTCATCCCTGCCTCGGTCGCGAGCTCAGCGGCCAGCGACGACGGAGCTGAGACGGCGGCGAGCACCGGGATGCCGGCCATCATCGCCTTCTGGGTCAGCTCGAAACTGGCCCGCCCCGACACCATCAGGACCGTGCCCGTGAGCGGCAGGCGGTCCTCGGTGAGTGCCCAGCCGATGACCTTGTCCACCGCGTTGTGGCGGCCGACGTCCTCGCGGAGCACGAGCATCCGTCCGGTCGCGCCGTCGAACAGTGCGGCCGCGTGAAGTCCGCCGGTCTTCTCGAACACCGCCTGGCCGGCGCGCAATGTGTCCGGAAAGGTCGTGAGGAGTTCGGCGTCGACCTGCAGCGGATCGTCGGCGACGGAGTAGGCCGACTGGGTGCGTACCGCGTCGATGCTCGCCTTGCCGCAGAGTCCGCAAGAGCTGGTCGTGTAGAACGACCGTTCCAAACTGGGGTCGGGCGGGGCAACGCCGGGCGCGAGGGTGACATCCAGCACGTTGTAGGTGTTCAGGCCCTCCTCCGTGGCGCCGGCGCAATATCGAGCGGTGCGGAACTCCTCACCGCGCGTGATGACGCCCTCGGAGACGAGGAAACCGGCGGCGAGGTCGACATCGTGGCCGGGCGTGCGCATGGTGACCGCGAGGGGGCGGCCGCCCACGCGAATCTCGAGCGGCTCTTCGACCGCCAGCAGGTCCTCGCGGGTGCTGGGGCGATCGCCCACCGTCAGACGGATGACCCGTCGTCGCGCCGTAATTCTGTTCATGTCCTAGGCCTAGCAGGAAAAGGGGGAGTGCGGCAAATGACCCTCCGACGCGGAGGTGAAACTCAGCTCCCGAACATGTAAGCGCTTGCAGTATCGGCTCAGCCACGGTAGCGTCGCCCTCGTTGTGTCTCTTCGCACGACGGATCAGCCAGGAGTCAATGATGACAATCAGCCCCCGTTCGTCCCGCCTGTTTTCGACGCTCGCCGTCGCGGCCCTGTTGGCTTCCGGTCTCGTCCTGGGGTCGGTGGGAGCCGCCGTCGCGGCCGATCCGGTTGTCGCGGTCGTCGGCGATCTCCAGAGCGAGATCGGCTGCCCAGGGGACTGGGATCCCGGTTGCGTCGCCGCGCAGCTGCACAAACGCGCCGACGGCGTGTACTCCGCAACCTTCGACGTGCCGGCCGGCAGCTACTCCTACAAAGTCGCCCTCGACGGCACCTGGGACGTGAACTACGGCGCCGGCGGCGCGGCCGGCGGCGCCAACCTGGCCTTCACCACAACGGGCGGCCCGGTCAGTTTCTACTTCGACCCGAGCACGCACTACCTCACAAGCTCGGCCAACGGCCCCGTGCTCACCCTGCCCGGCTCGTTCCAGGACCAGCTGGGCTGCTCCGGCGCCTGGGCGCCCGATTGCATGGCCGCCTGGCTGGAAGACCTCGACGGCGACGGCACCTTCACCTTCTCGACCAGCGCGATCGCGAGCGGTTCCTACGAACTCAAGGTCGCCCACAACCTCGGCTGGGACGAGAACTACGGCAAGGACGGCGTGCTGAACGGCCAGAACCTCGCCTTCAGCGCGAGCACCGGCAAACAGGTCACGTTCAGTTATGTCCTGGCCACGCACATCCTCACGATTGAGGCCACCGACCCGCCGCTTCCCGGCACCGGGCAGCAGCGGGCGCACTGGGTGAGCGAAAACACGCTGGCCTGGCCCACCGACCTCCTGCCGGCAGGGCAAGCGGTGACGGATGCCTCGTGGGCGCTCTACACGGCGCCGACGGGCGGCCTCGCCGTCAGCGACGGCGCCGTCACGGGCGGCGACCACGTCGACCTTGCCCTCGACCCTGCCGGACTCACCGCCGGACAGCGCGCCACCTTCCCTGCGCTGTCGGGCTACCTGGCCCTGCACCCCGTCGGCCAGGACCGCCACGCGGTCGAACAGGCACTGACCGGCCAGCTGCAGCTCGCTCAGTTCACGACGTCGACCGGCGCCCTCACTGCGTTCACCGGGGTGCAGATTCCGGGGGTTCTCGACGACCTGTACGCGAAGGATGCCGCCGACCGCTCCCTCGGGCTGAGCTGGAACCATGGCCGCCCCGATTTCGCCCTCTGGGCGCCCACCGCGAAGGAGGTCGACCTCCTCGTGTGGACCGGCACCGAGCCCACCCGCATCCCCGCCGTGCGCCAGGCCGACGGTTCCTGGACCGTTCGGGGCGCCGCGTCGTGGAAAGACAAGAGCTACCTCTACGACGTCGGCGTCTACGTTCCCTCGACCGGCAAGGTCGAGCACAACCGCGTCACCGACCCGTATTCGGTTGCTCTCACGGTCAACTCCACGCGTTCGGTCGTCGTTGACCTCGCCGACCGGCGCTTCCGCCCCCAGCAGTGGGAAAAGACCCCGACTCCGGTGATCAAGTCTGCCGTCGACCGCGCCGTCTACGAACTTCACGTGCGCGACTTCTCGATCTCAGACAAGACCGTTCCGGCGAAGCTGCGCGGCACCTACGACGCCTTCACGGTCGACAGCGACGGCACCCGGCACCTCCGGGCCCTCGCCAAGGCCGGCCTCAACACGGTGCACCTGCTGCCGACCTTCGACATCGCGACAATCGAGGAGAACCGCGCCGCCCAAAAGCAGCCCGACTGCGACCTGGCCTCCTTCGCCGCGGCATCCACCGAGCAGCAGGCCTGCATCGGCCAGGTCGCCGACACCGACGGGTTCAACTGGGGCTACGACCCCTTCCACTTCCTGGTGCCGGAGGGATCGTACGCGGTGAATCCCGACGGCGGGGCTCGCGTCAAGGAGTTCCGCAGCATGGTCGGAGCGCTGCACGCTGACGGCCTCCAGGTCGTACTCGACCAGGTCTTCAACCACACCTCCGCGAGCGGCCAGGCCGAGACATCCGTGCTCGACAGGGTCGTGCCCGGCTACTACCACCGTCTGAATGCCCGCGGCGCGGTGGAAACCTCCACCTGCTGCCAGAACGTGGCGACCGAGCACAAGCTCGCGGAGAAGCTGATGGTGGACTCGGTCACGCTCCTCGCCAGGCAGTACCACGTTGACGGTTTCCGGTTCGACCTCATGGGCCACCACTCGGCGCAGACCATGCTCGCAGTGCGGGCCTCCCTCGATGCCCTCACCCCGGAGAAAGACGGCGTCGACGGCTCGGCGATGTACCTCTACGGAGAGGGCTGGAACTTCGGCGAGGTGGCCGACAACGCCCTGTTCCGCCAGGCGATCCAGGGTCAGCTCGGCGGGACCGGCATCGGCACCTTCAGCGACCGCTTGCGTGACGCCGTGCACGGCGGAAGCCCGGTCGATGGCGCATCGACGTTCCAGCAGGGCTTCGGGACGGGCCTCGGAACGGATCCCAACGGTGATCCGATCAACGGCTCGACGAGCGAGGCACTCGCCGACCTCGGCCGCCAGACCGACCTCGTCAAGCTCGGCCTGGCCGGAAACCTGCGCGACTTCACCTTCGTGACGGCCGACGGCACAGCCACACGGGGCGACGCGATCGACTACCGCGGCGCGCCGGCCGGGTACGCCGACCAGCCGGACGAGGTGGTCAACTACGTCGACGCCCACGACAACGAGACCCTGTTCGACTTGCTCGCGTTCAAGCTGCCGGTCACCACATCGATGGCCGACCGGGTGCGGATGAACACGCTGTCGCTCGCGACCGTCACGCTCTCGCAGACGCCGTCGTTCTGGCACGCCGGCACCGAACTGCTGCGCTCGAAGTCACTCGACCGCGACAGCTACAACTCGGGCGACTGGTTCAACCGGATCGACTGGAGCGGCCAGGACAACAACTTCGGCGTTGGACTGCCGCCCGCCGCGGCGAACGAAGGCAAGTGGCCGATCATGAAGCCGCTGCTCGAGAACGCCGCGCTCAAGCCCTCACCCGCCGACATCGCCGACTCGAACGACGCGGCCCTGCAGCTGCTGCGGCTCAAGCAGTCGAGCAAGCTGTTCCGGCTGGGTTCCGCCGACCTGATCGAGAAGAAGGTGTCCTTCCCGGCCGGCGGCAAGGACGCAACGCCCGGCGTCATCGTGATGAGCATCGACGACCGCGCCGGTCGCGACGTCGACCCGAGGCTCGACGGTGTGCTCACGGTCTTCAACGCCGGAACCACACCGGTGACCCAGACCATCGGCACACTGGCCGGGCGCAACTACATGCTGTCGAGCATCCAGGCCAAGGGATCAGACCCGGTCGTGAAGCACGTCAGCTGGGATGCCCGCACGGGCACGGTCACGATCCCGGCTCGCACGGTCGCCGTGCTCGTCGACCCGGCGGAGCACTCCCGGTAGGGCCACGGCCGGCCGGGTGCAGGTGGTCGTCGCGACCGACGGCGAAGAGAACTCGAGCCACGAGTGGACAGCGGATGCCGTGCGTCATGTCGTGCAGGAACAGACCAGCGCGTTCGGCTGGGACTTCGTCTTCCTCGGCGCCAACCAGGACGCCGTGCTCGCCGGCGGCCGGCTCGGCTTCCACCCCGACAAGTCGATGACGTACGAGGCCGCGCCCGCTGGCGTCGCGGGGCTGAGCGTCGGCTTGAACGTACCTGAAGAAGTCCCGTTCAGGAGTCGACGGCGCGTTCACTTCCCGGCAGCGGAAGGCTGCCGCGGGGGAGAAGTAGCGCCTACCGGGTGGAAATCCCTACGGGGTGGAAATGAAGGGCGCTGAACCTGCCTCGGTCTCCAGGAGGGCAACCGGCAGATCGGAGGTGCCGCCGACGGGAGCGCTGGGGAGCAGAGCGAAGATGAGGACGAAAACTCCGCCGACGAAGGGGATGAGCAGGAGGAGGGCGAACCGTCCCGAATAATTCGCGTCGTGCAACCGGCGCACCAGCACGGCGAGGCCGGGGAGCAGCAGCGCGAGACAGGCGACGAGCTGCAGCACTGCGCCGGCAACCCGGTTCGAGCCGTCGCCCGTGATGGCCGACGCAATGATCGCAACGCCGAGTGTGACGATCGCCTGGAGAAGCGCGAACCACCAGAATTCGCTTCGCGACGCCCGACCGGTGAACACCGCATACTTCGAGAAAACCGAGCGCATCGCTTGTCGGAAAGTCATCTGACTCCTTTTCTTAGTGAGTGTCCAGTTAATCAGTACGGGCTGGGAGGTGCGTTCGGACGGGGCCGACCTACTCAGACTCTGCTAAACTCTTGAGGTTGCCGTCTAACGGCCGCGGACAAAGAGAGCCCAGGCATTCTGCCCCGGGCACCGCGCAGTGAGTGAAAGGGGATCCCATCTATGGCACTTGAAGCCAACATCAAGAAGGCGATCATCGAAGAGTACGCTACCCACCCAGGTGACACCGGTTCCCCTGAGGTCCAGATCGCGATGCTCACGCAGCGCATCAAGGACCTCACGGAGCACCTCAAAGAGCACAAGCACGACCACCACTCGCGTCGTGGCCTGCTCCTGCTGGTTGGTCAGCGCCGCCGTCTGCTCGGTTACCTGTCGGATGTCGACATCAGCCGCTACCGCACGCTGATCGAGCGCCTCGGACTTCGTCGATAACGCGAACTTCTTAGGAACGGGCCGTCACCTCATGGGTGGCGGCCCGTTTTGCTTGCCCGGAAGACTGGAGCCGGTTCTGCGGGACGGCGGTACGCTCTGCCCCACCACGAGCGCGGCGCCTTCGTCGGACCCATCGCGGGCTCCCGATTTGACCCGGAAGCGCTCGTCTTCGTGCTCGCCGCGGGAATCCTCGGGGGCACGGTGGCGATAGCCGCCGACTTCGCGGTCAGGTACGTCAAGCGGCAGAGTGGTGAAACAGGGGCGAACTCAGCGTGGCCACAACGACAACGTTGAGGACCACGCTTCCCCAGAAGGCCCGGCGAAAACTCGCCTTCTTCGTCTTGTGGCGCAGCGTCTGCTGGGCGAGGATTGCGCCCGGCCAGCCGCCGGCGAGGCCCAGCAGGATCAGCGTTCGTTCCGGAACACGCCAACGCCCGGCGACGGCCGCGGATTTGTCGACCGCGTAGACGATGAAACACACGACACTGGTGATCAGGTACAGCGCGGCAACCCAGACCGGGAAGGGGATCTGGCTTGCGGGCATGGCGGACTCCTTGACGGATTAGGGGATCGTACGAGTGTACGGGGCCGGTGGTTTCAGGCGGAGACCGGCGGACTCGGGAATGATGGGCGTATGGGATGTGATTCGCCGAGGGCATGGGATCGGCGGTGGGACCGATGAAGAGTGCTGCGGCGGTGACCTTCGCCAACTCCGTCGGCGGCGGAAGATGCATAAGCCGGCCAGGAGGTTGGCGCCGCACTCACGGCACGATTGACTTCGCAGGTCGACCGCCGCGAACCCGACTACGAGCAACGGCGTGCCGAACGCACCCGAGACCTGGTGTCCGACCTGGCCGCGCTGATCCCAGAAAGGACAGCGACCGGAGATCCCGAGGTGTGAATCCCGTGGCACAGGCCGCGAACGACCTGGGATAGCCGATCAAGCTGCGTGGTCAGGTTTCAGCGGACCATTCGGGAGACGTGCATGTTCTCCCAGCGCTCTTCGACCTTCGTGGCGCCGTCGAGACTGAAACCATTGCGGCGGTAGAAGGATTGCGCCCGCGGGTTGTCGGACGCGACCCAGAGCATGCATGGGGCGGCACCGATGGCAGCGTCGAGAAGAGCCTGGCCTGCGTCGCTTCCGAAGTGCGTCGGCAGGACGTAGATCAGGCCCAGTTCCAGATCGCGCGGCGAACCCTCTTCGCGGGACGCGACTGCAATCGCGAAGCCGACGATCTGGCCCTCGGCCCTGGCGACCCAGATGGTGCGACCACGCTCGAGACCGCGACGGTAATTGTCGGCCACACTTTCCTCAGAAAGGTTCGCGAGAAAGGCGGCCGAGAGCAGGTGGGCATAGGCGTGCCGCCAGGATGCGACGTTGACGTGCGCGATTGCCGCCGCGTCCTCGAGCGTCGCTTCGGTGACGAGCGTTCCCATGAACGGCTCTAGCCTCCTGCCGGGAGGTTGCCCGGCAGGAGGAAGAAGAAGACCACGGAGCCGACCAGGACCATGGAGTTGACGATAATGCCGACAACGGCGAGCGTCGGCCTCGCTTGGACCTTGCGATAGCCGCGGAGCGCGACGAGGCTCAGGACCAGCCCGATGGGGGACAGCAGCGGAATGAGCCCGAGGACGATGCCGGTGATGGCGGTCACCCTGGTGTTGGCGGCGGGCGAGGCTACTCCCGCGGCGTCGCGGTGATCGGGCGCCACTGTTCCGGGATGAGTCTGGCCTGCCGGAAGCCTCGTGGAGGGACCGGAGTACTCGTTGCCGTTCATCGTCATCGTTAACCCCCTGGTTGCCGCCAGTATAGGGATGCGCGCGAACCGGCGCTCGGACTAGTTGGCCGGACGCGAGATTGCATCACGAAGGTGGGGCCGCAAGCGTGAGCCGGAGGCGATCCGTGGGTGCTCGAAGGCGAATGCCAGGGCCGCTCGCGCGGCTTCGGTGGCGAATCCGTGCCCCCCAGTACCCCCGCGCTCGGGTCCGCCAGGCCAAATAGTGAGTTAAACACCGTTTACTCAGACTCCACAGGTAACCTCTTGGAGTTTGCGTTTGGCGTCATGAAGACTTCCTTGCCGCAATGTGGGACTCCTCCCACGCGTGAGTGCCGTTTCCCCCCGGACCTGGTTCGGGCTGGGGATGCCTCTCCTCCGGAGTCCCCTCCATCTGCGCTCCGCTGCGCCTACAAGAAATGAAGTTCATGCTGCCCATTTACCTGCGCCATACCTGCTCTGCGTCGATGGGCGCCCGTGGATAGCGGCATCATCGGTTCGTCAGCCGACGAATCACGTGGTGCCGCGCTTCCTTCACGTCGAGAGCTTCGCGCCGCTGAGTCCGCCGAGGCTCGCCAGCACGCCAGCGCACAGCGCGCGCCAATCGAACCGCCCCGGGCATCCCCGGTCGAGCGCAGCAAGCCCATGTCGATCCGACGGCGCGCATCCGGAGCCCTTGCGATGGCTTTCGTGGCGCTCCTCGCGGTCACCGCTACGGTCCCGGCCTACGCCGTGAATCTGGACTCTGCTGTCCCGGCAGTGCAGAACGCAGCGCGCGCCGAGCGCGCGCAGAGCCTCAAGGCCGTTGCCGGCGCCACCATCACCGTCCAGCGGGACGGCTACACGTCTGCCGCGGCACCCAAGCCCAAGGCAGTCGTACCCAGCCAAACCGCCAGCACGATCACCGGCATCAGCCGGGGCTGGGTGCGGCCCGAATTGGGCCGGATCAGTTCTCCGTTCGGCGCGCGCCCCAACGCCCCGGTTTCCGGCGTCAGCTCCTTCCACAAAGGAGCCGACATTGCCGCGGTCTGTGGCCGACCTGTGTACGCAGCAGCAGCCGGCACCGTCGTCGAGGCCGGATACAAAGGCAGCTACGGCAACTGGATCCTCATCGACCACGGCAATGGGATCCAGACCGGGTACGCCCACAGCTCGGCCCTCTTCGTCGGTATCGGCCAGCACGTTTCCGCCGGCTCCCGCATCGCCCTCGTCGGAGCCACTGGCTCCGCCACCGGCTGCCACGTGCACTTCGAAACCCGTATCGGCGGGACTCCCGTCAACCCGGTGCCGTTCATGAGCGCCCGCGGCGTCAGGATCGGCTAGGCCCGTCGCCTCATCCGGTGTGGCGAAGCGTTCCCGCTTCCGCCCGCCGGGTGAAGTTGGCGAGAGCATGCTCCTGGAGCGCGCGGTCGCCGGCGAAAAACTCCGCGTGTGAGACTGCCGTGCGACCACCGTTACCCCCTCGGGCAACGAGGCTGGCAGGGCGGATGCTCGCGGCCTCCCACGCGGCTTTCCATCAATCAGCGGCTGCTGTCCGACAGCGCCCACACGTGAAGGCTTTTCG
>DHJB01000046.1:4794-28668 GCA_002404115.1 Microbacteriaceae bacterium UBA4731 | reverse complement strand
GTCCGCCGGGTCGAGCCTCACTCGTCCTGACCGGATTTTCCCTCGGCTTCCTTGTCCGCAACCGCCTCAAGGTCAGCCTGCTCCCTGTTTTCGATATTGGTGAGGGAGCGGTACGGACCAACCTCGGTCTGCCCTTCTTCCGACAAGTCGCCCACCGGGCTGTCTGGTCCGCCTTTTTCGTCGCTCATCGTTAGCCTCCGCGCATCGTTGCAGCGAACTCTTCGCTGCTGCCGAGGCTATGCCTGCGACCAGTGCCCGTCTAGTCGCTGTTCGGCAAACCGTTGGCCAGGGCGTGGTGTAGCAGGGCCTGCGCCGCCCACAGCATGAGCTCAGTCGCCTGGTCGCGGGGAAGGCCAGCGACATCGGTGAGCCAGACGAGCGACTCGATGCCGACGGCGCTGCGGATGGCCACGGCGAGCTGGTGCACGCCCGGCTCGGTCAGTTGAGGCCGAAGCGGGGCGAGCGCGTCTTCGAACCACCCGATCGCCCGACCTTTCCGCAACGGCAGGTCACGGGGAACGGTGTCCGATTCGAGAGAAAATCGCAGCATGGTGCGCTGCAGATGCTCTGTCTCGATCACCATCTGGGTAAAGGCCTTGACGGCAGCATGGAGTCGAGTCTCCGGGTCGATGCCGATGTCGGGCGGCAGGAGTGTTGTCATCTCCGTCTCTGGATGAGCAGCGACAAGTAGTGCCTTCTGATTGGGAAAGTACCTGTAGGCGGTCGTGCGTGAGATGGATGCCGCAGCGGCTGCATCCTCGACAGTGGGCGCCGATCCGCCTTGAGCCACAAGCGTGCGCGCTGCGGCGATCAGTTCGTTACGCGTGCGCAGCTTCTGCCGAGTGCGTCCAGACCGTTCGTAGGGTATTGACATGCTACACATGGTACCTTAGTGTCGTTATAGGACTGAAGGACCATGAAATTTGGAAGAAGGACGTCATGAAAACGCAGGCTGTCACGGTGCGCGAGAGTGATGAGGGTGAACAACGTTGGTTCTGCGGTGGCGGATTGCAGACATGGAAAGCCACCGAGAGTGAGACCGGAGGGGCGTTCCTGATGTTCGAGGATCTTGAGGACGCTGGAAAGGTGACGGTACTGCACCGGCACCCGGGTGCGGACGAGACGCTCTACATCCTCGAAGGTGAGATCATACTTTACGTCGACGGAGAGAAACGACCACTGCACGCCGGTGGCATCGCGATCATCCCCCGTGGCATCCCACACGCGTTCATGGTGACCTCGACGCAGATGCGGATGCTGTGCCTGCAGACCCCCGGAGGTGGCGAGGCCTTCTACCGCCACGCCAGCAACCCCGCCATCCCAGGTGAGGCGCCCCCGCCCATTGACTTGGACCGAGTCCGCGAGGCGGCGGCGATGGAGCCTGGTGCGGTCGAGATCCTCGGGCCGCCCCCGTTCTAGGGCGTGTCTCCTAACTCATTGAGATGCTGTTTGGCAGACTTGAGGAATGTCTCGTATTGCGGTGTTGTCTGACGTTGAGTGGGCTCGAATCGAGCCGTTGATGCCTTCGTCCATGGGGCGTCCGGGGCGCCCGTTTCAGGATCACCGGCGCGTGATTGAGGGCATCATTTACCGGTTTCGGGCGGGGATCCCGTGGCGGGATTTGCCGGAGTGTTTCGGTTCGTGGAAGACGGTATGGAAGCGCCATCGGCGTTTCAGTGGTGATGGCACCTGGGATGTGATTCTTACTCGCCTGTTGTCGCAGGCTGATGCGGCTGGGCTGATCGAGTGGGAAGTCTCAGTGGACTCCACGGTCAATCGCGCCCATCAACATGGCACGAACATGAAGCGCACCACGGGGGGCCTTATCGAATTACACGAATCTGCTCGAGGAACCCGCTGACCACGCGATTGGCCGGTCCCGGGGCGGATTAACCACGAAGATCCACGCCTTGTGCGACGGGAACCTGCGCCCGCTGGTTCTTCTCTTGGGTCCGGGTCAGGGCGGCGACTCGCCCATGTTCCCCGAGGTGCTCGGGAGCCTGCGTGTGCCACGCCTCGGCGGCGGGCGGCCCCGGACGACGCCCTTCCGGGCCATGGGGGACAAAGCCTATTCCTCGAAAGCGAACCGCAAAATGCTCCGAGTGCGGGGTATCAAGGCCGTCATTCCCGAGAAGTCAGACCAGATCGCCAATCGTAAACGCCGCGGCAAAAGTGGAGGCCGACCACCCGGCCTGGACAAAGAGGCTTACAAACGTCGCAACGTGATCGAGCGGTGCTTCGAGACCTTCAAACAGCCGCGGCGAATCTGAGCGACGGAGTCGTCTTCGTTGCAATACCGCTGCTGGCAACATCATTGACGAAAGACGCATTTCTCATTGCGGGCCTCGCCGCCATGTATTCGGCCGTGCGCCTGATCGTGGTGGTTACGGTTGGCGTGTACGTCGATCGCGTCGACCGCCGGGCCATCCTGTGAATCACGAACCTGAGTCGCGCGGCTCTGCTGATACGCCTCGAGCGGCGCGCTTTTCAGCTGCTGCGGCGCGATCGTTTGGCGGCTGTTTCGAGCAGCGCAAGAGTCACCAGCGGATTCGACCGGTGTGTTGTGCGTCTCCCGGGGTGACGCCCGACACTCACCTGGGTGCCGACAACGAAGCCGGCAGCCAGTGCGGCAACGATGCCGAGAATGACGAGCAGGTTCCGAGTGCGTCCCTCGGAAGGAAGGACCGTTTCTTCGGCCGTCCACGCGAACCCAGGCTCATCCGGGATCGCCGACCCGACGGCGGTTTCGACGGGGGTACGAGACGGGAAGTAATGTCCGTCTCGCCCCGCGTCCGCCGCTTGGACGGCTGCCGTGATCGCTTCACGTTCCGCGGATAATTCTGCCTCGAGGTCACGGATCGCGAGGATGGCGTGCGGATCGCCGGCGGAGTCGCCGTCCGCGGAGAAGACGCGATGCTGAAGATCACGCAGCTGGTCAATCGGGGAGGGCGTGCCATCCGGTGCGGCTTCCGCGGGATGGGACATCCACCACAGGGCGTTGAGCACGTCCCGTCGCCCCGCATAGGCCTTCCGCACCGCCTCGAGAAAGGCCGGATCCCGTCGCGCCCGCGAATAGGCGTCGTCGCCGTGGTCACGCACCAATGAGGGTCCCCGATCATTGTTTTTGACAGCATGGCACAGCGCATCCACATAGCGGTCGTGCACGGGGAGTTTGCGGGCAACTGGGTGGGCTCGTTCATGCTCGTGGGCGCGGCAGCATTCGCCGTCGTCGGCATGGTCGTTGCCGGCCGCTACGACTGGGTCATCGTGGGGCGATTCCTTGTGCTGTGCTGGGCGTGGACGACCGCGATCGCCACGTCACTCAACGGCGAGAGTTAGACCTTCTTCACCACACTGGACTTCAGCTGCATGGAGACGCCTTCCACCCGGCAGTCAATGTCGTGGTCGCCGACGCCATTCACCAGGCGGATGCCGCGCACCTTCGTGCCCACCTTGATCACGGTGGAGCTTCCCTTGATCTTGAGGTCCCTGATCACGGTCACGTTGTCGCCGTCGACGAGGACGGTGCCGTGCGCATCCTTGATGACTGGTGCACCTGATTCCTCGGCCTCTTCAGCCGGCTCGCCTGCCCATTCGTGCCCGCAGAGAGGGCAAACGAGGAGAGCACCCATCTCGTAGGTGAGTTCGCTGGAGCATTCGGGACACGGCGGCAGGGTCTCATTCACCTCCCCAGAATAGTCGAGCTGGCGGGGGGCGCTTTGGCAGAGCACGTGTCGTTCAGGAGCCCTGCGCCGCGCCGCGTCTCGCTGCTCCGGTGTCGAAATGGGGATCATGCGGTGGGGCGCTGGAGCACTCTCGTCACTTCTGGTGGCCACGGATTCTCAAGAAGAGGTGGCCCTGGCCCAGGTCGGTGCGCTCAATGCGCGGCCGGGGACGACACGACGACCAGCGCATTCCAGAGCCCACTGGCTCTCGCCGCGGTCAACGGCGGCGGCTGGATGCCCGCCGACGCCAGGGACAACCTGCCAGCCGGAGATTCAGCCGAGTCCGTGAACCTCGCCGGCCTCAGCGCCTCCGATGTGGCCATCCTCTCCTGCATTGAGAACCGGCTGTGCACCCTGGGCTTGAGCCTTCACGGCAACGTCATCGAAGTGCGAGCGCAACAGGCCACGGTGGCTGATCGGATCCCCGCGAGAGGCCTCGCGATCGCGGCAGCCGAGGCGATCATCCGCGGCCAGGCTGGTTGAACCGCCGTCGGGCTGGGCTTGGATCAGCGCGGTGGTTCGGAGGTGGCCCGCCGTAGCCGAGGAGACTGCGTATCAGCGTCACGAACTGCACGACGATGCCAATGGCTGAGCCGACCATTGCTATGACCAGGACGACGCGAACGAGCAATGCCCAGTCGAACGAGGCGTCCGGAAAATCGAACGGGAACACCTGCCAGATCCGCACGAGGACAGCCAGACCGATCGCCACGGTGACCAGATCGCCAAGCGCCTTCACCCACGTTCGGTCGGACACCAGGAAGACAGCGTTCACGATCATCCCGGCGACCAGGGAAATGTCCACGATGTCCAGCACCAGGCGCGTGTCATCGGTGAGGAAGGGAAGGGCTTGCCAGCCCGGCCACACGTTGATGGCATAGAGAATGGCCGCGTTGATCACGACGGCAAGTGCGTAACCGAACTTTCGAGTCGGCGACATGCGTCAAGTCTCCTGCGCGAACGGCTGTCTGCCTAGGTGCGAAGGCCGATGGATCGTCGGTCAGGTCCTGACGTCGGACGGCGGATTCGGGCTCTAGACCGACGTGAGTCGGTGGACGCGGTGCTGCCCTTCGATCACTCGAACTCGAGCGGGGACTTCGGCGAAAGGATCTTTCCCGCCACTTCGGACTTGTGGAGCCCCAGGATGGCTGCCGTCAGGTCGACCAGCGCACGGTCGTACTCCGTGTTCTCGCCGTCCTTGCTCGCCAGATTCCGCGCGACGGAACTGATCGCCGCTGTCAATGCCGCCCGCTGAGCGCTCCGTATCTCGGCCATGTCCTCTCATCTCTCCTTTGGTCTCACTCAAGCATCGAGATCATGCTGCGGCAAGTGATTGTCGGCTTCTGAACGGATGGCCAACTGCGACCTGTCATACGAGGTTGGCTCGCATCCGTTCCATAGGGAACACAGAGAGAGCGCTGTCAACCTCGTCTGCATAGAGACCAGGGAAGGCGGAACGCGACATGAATCTCCACGAACGAGGCAAGAAGCTCAGCAAGGCCGTCACCGGCGCGATCGGCCTGATCGCGATCGTCACCGCATCGGCGCTGGGGCTCCACACCTGGGCCGACGTGCAGGCCACGAAGGCGGCGAGCCAGAACTCGGCCGCAACGACCGTCGTGTCCCCGAGCACGGATGACGGGAGTTCCAACACCGACTCGGGGAACGAGGTCTCGGACGAGCAGGGCTCCGACGACGACGGTTCGTCGTCCTCGTCGGTCAACAGCGTGCAGAGTCCCCTCGTGAGCCCAAGCAACGGCGGGCCGTCACAGGCAACGACGAGCGGCTCCTGACATGGCCACCGCGACGCAGGACTGGCCGCTGTGGAGCAACACCGCACGCCTGGTCGTGACGGACGCGGACCGGATCGATGAGGCGCGCGCGATCGCGGATGCCGTGCTGGCGGACATCGACCAGGCGGCGAACCGGTTCCGGGCCGACTCGGAAATCCGGCTCAGCGGCGAGGTGACAGGAGGCTGCGTGACTAGCGCGGCGCGCCTCGGTGCGCCCCCGCGAAGACCTCGAGCATTGTCGCGTTGAAGGCGGGAAGGTCGGCCGGCGTGCGGCTCGTCACGAGCCCCTGGCCCGAGACGACCTCCTCGTCGACCCAGGTAGCGCCCGCATTGCGCAGGTCGGTCTTCAGGCTCGGGTAGGACGTGAGGCGTCGCCCACCGGCGATGCCTGCCTCGATCAGGATCCAGGGTGCGTGGCAGATCGCGGCGACGGGCTTGCCCCGATCGAAGAAGGCCTTCGTGAAGGCGACCGCGTGCGCGTCCATCCGCAAGTGGTCTGCGTTCACCACACCGCCGGGCAACACGAGCCCGTCGAAGTCGCCGGCGTCGGCGTGCGCCACGTCGAGGTCGACCGCCTGCGTGTGGCCTTTCTTCCCCACGATGGGCCCAGAGACGGGGGACACCAGCACGGCGGTCGCGCCGGCATCCGTCACCGCCCGCCACGGGCTCGTCAGCTCGCTGTCTTCGAACCCATTCGTCAGCAGGAATGCGACGCGCGTGCCGGAGAGATCGATGTTGGGCATGGTTCATCTCCTCGAGGTGAAAAGCCCGGGCCCGGTGCCGAGGCACCGTTCACACTACCCGCGACGTGCCTGGCCCGCGCGGGTCAGTGCCCGATCACATCCGAGTCGACGCCGGCCTCCGGTCCCTGGTCGAGCGCGGAGATCGCGGCGACATCGACCGGGTCGAGGGTGAAGTCGAACAGGTCGATGTTCTGGCGGATTCGTTCCGGCCGCGCTGACTTCGGGATGACGACCAGCCCGAGTTCGATGTGCCAGCGCAGCACGACCTGGCCGGGCGTCTTGCCGTACTTGTCGGCGAGGCGCGCCAGCAGGGGCTCGGCGAGGAGTTCGTTGCCCTGCCCGAGCGGACTCCACGATTCGGTGACAATGCCGTGCCGGGTGCCGTACTCGCGCTGTTCGGCGCGGGTCACATACGGGTTCAGCTCGATCTGGTTCACGGCCGGCACGACATCCGTCTCGGCGAGCAGCCGGTCGAGATGGGCCGGCTTGAAGTTCGACACTCCGATCGACCGGGCCTTGCCGGACTCGAGCAGCTTCTCGAAGGTCTTCCAGGTGGACACGTAGAGGTCGCGCTTCGGCACCGGCCAATGAATCAGGAGCAGGTCGACGTAGTCGAGGCCGAGGCGCTTGAGTGAGGCGTCGAGGCCCGCGATGGCCAGGTCGTTGCCCTGGTATTGGCCGTTGAGCTTGGTCGTGACGAACAGTTCCTCGCGGGCGATCCCGCTGTCCCTGATGCCCTGGCCGACCCCGATCTCGTTGCCGTACTTGACGGCCGTGTCGATGTGCCGGTAGCCGGCCCCGACGGCGGTCACGATATTCGGCGCCACCTCGGCGTCGGTCAGCGGCCAGGTTCCGAGCCCGACCTGGGGGATGCTGCGGCCGTTGTTGAGCGAGATGAGGGGTGCCGTCATGGGAGTCTCCGTATCGGTTGTTGCCGTGGGAATTCCGGTGCCCAATTCAACCAGAGGCCGTCCGGGCCTTACGATTGAGGTTTGGCCGGCAACGGAGCCTGGTCACCAACGGAACGGACATTACCCCGCTATGAGCCTGTGGCGTACGAAAAGCATTGAAGCTTCCATGGCCGACTCCCGTGAGAAGGGACACAGCCTCAAACGCACCCTGGGCACGTGGGATCTGATGATCATGGGTGTCGCGGTCGCCGTCGGCGCCGGTATCTTCTCGGTCGGCGCGAAGGCGGCGGGCAGTTACGCCGGGCCATCCGTCACCCTGGCATTCATCCTCGCGGCAGTCACCTGCGCGCTCGCCATCATGTGTTACGCCGAGTTCGCGTCGGCGGTGCCCGTCGCCGGATCCGCCTACACCTTCACCTACGCGACGCTCGGTGAGCTGCTCGCGTGGATCATCGGCTGGGACCTCATCCTCGAGATGCTCACCGCCGCGGCGGTCATCGCGAAGTACTGGGGCATTTACCTCAGCAACGTCTTCGCCCTCTGGCACTGGAACATCCCGGCCACGATCAACGTGTTGGGGCTCGAGGTGAGCTGGGGCGCGTTCGTCATCGTCGCCATCTTCACCACGCTGCTCGTGCTGGGCACCAAGCTGTCCGCGCGGGTCGCGAGCTTCTTCACGATCATCAAGATCGCCATCGTGTTGTTCGTGATCATTGTCGGCGCGTTCTTCATCAACCCGGCGAACTACTCGCCGTTCATCCCCAAGTCCGTGCCGACCACCGGCGGCGCCGGTGACGTGTGGATGCAGTCCCTGTTCTCCTTCATGAGCGGAGCTCAGCCGGCCCACTACGGCTTGTTCGGCCTGCTCGCCGGGGCTTCGCTGGTCTTCTTCGCGTTCATCGGGTTCGACGTCGTCGCGACATCCGCCGAAGAGGTCAAGAACCCGCAGAAGAACGTGCCGCGCGGCATCTTCGCCGGCCTCGCCGTCGTCACGGTGCTCTACGTGGCCGTCAGCCTTGTGCTCACCGGAATGGTGCCGTACACCGTGCTCGCCAAGGACCCCAACGCCTCGCTCGCGACGGCGTTCATGGCCGTCGGTGCCGGCTGGGCCGCCCAGGTCATCTCGGTCGGCATCCTGATCGGGCTGACCACCGTGATCATGGTGCTGCTGCTCGGCCTCTCCCGCGTGCTCTTCGCGATGAGCCGCGACGGACTGCTGCCGCGGTCGCTGAGCAAGACCTCGGCCAAGCGGGGCACGCCGGTGCGCATCCAGATCGTCACCGGTGCGGCCGTGGCGCTCATCGCCGGCCTGACGGATGTCGGCATCCTCGAGGAAATGATCAACATCGGCACGCTCTCGGCATTCGTGCTCGTGAGCATTGGCGTCGTCGTGCTCCGCAAGAAGCGCCCGGACCTGAAGCGTGCGTTCAAGGTTCCGTTCTCGCCGTACCTGCCGATCCTCTCCGCCGGGCTGTGCCTCTGGCTGATGCTGAACCTGACCACGCTCACCTGGGTGCGGTTCCTGGTCTGGCTGGCCGTCGGCCTCATCGTGTACTTCGTCTACGGTCGCCGCCACTCGCTGGTCGGCATCGAGGCGAAGCGCGTCTTCGACGAGACGATTCGGGAAGAAGCCATCCGCGAGGAAGACGCCCTCCGCAAGTAGCACGCACCTGGGAGCACTCACCGGTAGTCGAGCCCGTCGAGACCCTGATCTCGACGGGCTCGATTCCGGTTAGTGCCATCGCGGGGTAGACACTCAGCCCCGATCGGGCACGATGGAGTGCATGCTGCACCGCCATCCGGTCCTCTCCCTGGTCACGCTCGCTTACCTGGCGTTCGTCGGTTGGGTGACCCTCGGGCCGCAGCCGCTCGACAGCGCAAACAACGGCTGGCTCCTGCGCGCGCTCGGATTCTTCGCCCGGCACGACGCGACCGACTGGATCACCTACGGGCGGGTCGAATTCGCCGCGAATATCGCCATGTTCATTCCGATCGGGGTGTTCCTGCTCCTGCTCTTCGGACGCCGGTTCTGGTGGCTGGCCATCGTCATCGGCGTCGTGCTCACGTGCTCGATCGAGTTCACCCAGCAGTTCCTGCCGACTCGGTATCCCGATGTGCGTGATCTCATCGCGAATTCGAGCGGCACGGTCCTCGGGGTGGTGTTCGCCCTCGTCCTCACCGCGTGGAGGATCGTGCGCCGCGAGCCTGTCCGCACAAGGGTAGAGACGTGAACAAGCCGCTCGATTTCGTGAAAAGGCGCACCGATGCGCCGCCCCGATTCTTCGAGGCCGAAGCCGCCGGACTGTCCTGGCTGGCCGACGCGCACGGCGTGCCGGTCGTATCCGTCATTGACGTCAAACCGGGCCACCTCGTCGTCGAGCACGTCGAGGAGGAGCCGCCGACGAGCGAGGCCGCCCGGCGGTTTGGTGCCGGACTCGCGGTAACCCACCGGGCCGGCGCCGCCGCGTTCGGCGCTCCGCCAGACGGGTACGACGGGCCGCTCTACATCGGCAACCGCCCGCTGCCTGCCGCGCACGAGGGCGCCTGGGGACGCTTCTACGCCCGCGACCGGGTGCTGCCCTACCTCGAGATCGCCCAGAGGGTCGGCAACGTGACGGATGCCGCCGCCCAGGTTGTGCGCGAGGCCTGCGATGCCGTCGCAGCCGGGGACTTCGACGACGACGAGCCGCCCGCCCGGCTGCACGGCGACCTCTGGACGGGCAACGTGCTGTGGTCGCGGGGCGGCGTCGTGCTGATCGACCCAGCCGCGCACGGCGGGCACCGCGAAACCGACCTGGCGATGCTCGCCCTCTTCGGCTGCCCGTTCCTCGGCGATGTGCTGGAGGCGTACGAGTCCGAGTTCCCGCTTCGTGCGGGCTGGCGCGAGCGGATTGCGCTGCACCAGTTGCATCCGCTCGCCGTACACGCCGCCGGCCACGGCCCTGCCTACGGCGACGCGTTGCACGCGGCGGCCCGGGCGGTGCTCGCGCTGGCCTGAGCGGGGGCCTACAGGCGGTGCGCCTACAGGCGGTACAGACGCGCCTCCCACGGGCGCAGTCCGTCGGCCCCACCGGCGGGGTAGTTGCCGAGCACCAGCTCCGCGGTCGACACATCGACCGGGAGCGGACCGCCCAGCGGGGCATCCGCCGCATTCGCGACGACGAGGAGAGTCTCCTCGCCGAGCGTGCGGGTGAAGGCGTACAGCTGCTCGTGGTCCGGCTCGAGCAGGTGGAACGCGCCCAGCGCGACAACGGGGTTCTCGTGCCGCAGGGCGATCAGGCGCTGGTAGAAGCGGAACACGCTGCGCTCCGCCGCCCGGTCGGCGTCGGCGTTGATCTCCGGAAAGTTCGGGTTGGCCGCGATCCACGGTGTGCCGGTCGTGAAGCCGGCGTTTGCCGACCCATCCCACTGCATGGGCGTCCGGGCGTTGTCGCGGCCCATCGTGTGCACGCCGGCGAGCACCGCGGCCGGCGACTCGTCGAACTCCTGCACGGCCTCGCGGTAGTGGTTGAGCGACTCGATGTCGCGGTAGTCCTCGATGGAGTCGAACCGCACGTTCGTCATGCCGATCTCTTCGCCCTGGTAGATGTAGGGCGTGCCGCGGTGCAGGTGCAGCACCAGGGCCCAGAGCGTGGCCGACTCGTAGCGGTACTCGCCGTCGTTGCCGAAGCGGGAGACGAGCCGTGGCTGGTCGTGGTTGTTGAGATAGAGGCTGTTCCAGCCGCTCGCGGCGAGGCCGTCCTGCCAGCGGGCGAGGCTCTCCTTGAGCCGGGGAAGGCTCCGGGGGAGCGCGTCGAACTTGTGCTGGCCCTGGTCCAGGGAGACATGCTCGAACTGGAATATCATGTCGACCTCGGCGCGCGCGGGGTCGGTGAACAGCACGGCATCCTCGACGCTGACGTTCGGCATTTCGCCGACGGTGAGGTGTTCGCCCTCGCGCCCGGCGAAGACCGCTCGATGCATTTCCTGCAGGTAGTCGTGGATCTGCGGGCCCATCGGGGAGCCGTCGCCGGTGCTGGGCGACGGACCGTCGATCAGGTCGACCTGCTTCGCGATGAAGTTGATGACGTCCATCCGGAAGCCATCCACCCCGCGGTCGAGCCACCAGTTCATCATCGCGTAGACCGCCTGCCGCACCTCGGGGTTCTCCCAGTTGAGGTCGGGCTGCTGCCTGGCGAACAGGTGAAGGTAGTACTCGCCGGTGGCTGGGTCGAGGGTCCAGGCCGGGCCGCTGAATGCGCTCCGCCAGCCGTTCGGCGGGCCGCCGTCGGCCTGCGGCTTGCGCCACCAGTACCAGTCGCGCTTCGGGTGCGTCAGCGAGGAGCGTGATTCCTCGAACCACGCGTGCTCGTCGCTCGTGTGGTTGACGACGAGGTCCATCACGATCTTGATCCCACGCTCGTGCGCCTCCGCCAGCAGCGCGTCGAACTCCGCGAGGCTGCCGAACACCGGGTCGATGTCCTGGTAATCACGGATGTCGTAGCCGTTGTCATGCTGCGGCGACGGGTAGACGGGGGAGAGCCAGACGGCGTCCACACCAAGCTCGGCGAGATAGTCGAGCTTCGAACGGATGCCGCCGAGATCGCCGACTCCGTCGCCGTTCGAATCCGCAAAACTCCGCGGGTACACCTGGTACACGACGGCTTTGGTCCACCAGGGCGCAGCAGCATCCTTCATTCGACCGATTCTTCCACGATCGACGCCCAATCGGCGGTGGCGCGAGGCATCCTCCGTGTGCGGGAATAGGAGCGGCTCACCCTCGGTTGGCTAAGATGTACATGCAAACGCATTGAGATTGAGAGGCTGGAAATGCAGTTCGGAATCTTCACGGTCGGCGACACGACGACCGACCCCACGACGGGTCGCACCCCCACCGAGCACGAGCGCATCAAGGCCATGGTGACCATCGCGCAGAAGGTCGAAGAAGTGGGCATGGAGGTCTTCGCGACCGGCGAGCACCACAACCCGCCGTTCGTGCCGTCGTCGCCGACGACCCTGCTCGGCTACATCGCGGCCAAGACCGAGAAGCTCATCCTCTCCACGGCCACCACGCTGATCACGACCAACGACCCGGTCAAGATCGCCGAAGACTTCGCCATGCTGCAGCACCTCGCCGAGGGCCGCGTCGACCTCACGCTCGGCCGCGGCAACACCGGCCCGGTCTACCCCTGGTTCGGCCAGGACATCCGCCAGGGCATCCCGCTCGCACTCGAGAACTACGCCCTGCTCCGCCGGCTCTGGCGCGAAGACTTCGTGGACTGGGAGGGCCAGTTCCGCACCCCGTTGCAGGGCTTCCAGTCGACGCCGCGCCCGCTCGACGGCGTGCCGCCCTTCGTCTGGCACGGCAGCATCCGCAGCCCGGAAATCGCCGAACAGGCCGCCTTCTACGGCGACGGCTTCTTCGCCAACAACATCTTCTGGCCGAAAGAGCACTACATGAAGCTCATCGGCTATTACCGCCAGCGCTTCGAACACTACGGCCACGGCACCGCCGAGCAGGCGATCGTCGGCCTCGGCGGCCAGGCCTTCATGCGCAAGAACTCGCAGGATGCCGTCAATGAGTTCCGCCCGTACTTCGACAACGCCCCGGTCTACGGCCACGGGCCGAGCCTGGAGGACTTCACGGCGCAGACCCCGCTCACGGTGGGCAGCCCGCAGGAGGTCATCGACCGGTACGCCGGCATGCGCGACCACTTCGGCGACTACCAGCGCCAGCTGTTCCTGATGGACCACGCCGGACTGCCGCTGAAGACCGTGCTCGAGCAGCTCGACATCCTCGGCGAGGAGGTCGTGCCGGTGCTCCGCAAGGAGTTCGCGAAGAACCGCCCGGCGACCGTGCCGGATGCCCCGACGCACGCCTCCCTCAAGGCCGCGGCCGACGCTGCGACTGCCGCCGAATTCGCCCAGGTCAAGGCCGCTCCCGGCGCAGCCTTCGGTCTCAGCGCCACGACGAAGGGTGCCTGAGGTGACCGCGCGCCGACTTGCCGTCGTGACGGCCGGCCTCAGCCAGCCGTCATCCAGCCGAATGCTCGCCGACAAGCTGGCTGCCGCAACAGTGGCCCGGCTCGCCGACGAGGGCATCGAAACGACCGTCGAAACGTTCGAGCTGCGTGACGTCGCCCAGGACGTGATGAACAACATGCTGACCGGATTCCCGAGCCCCAGGCTGGACGCGGTGATCGAGGCCGTCACCGGCGCGGACGGCCTCATCGCCGTGACCCCGATCTTCACCTCCAGCTACAGCGGCCTGTTCAAATCGTTCTTCGACGTGATCGACAGCCGCTCGCTCACTGACATGCCGGTGCTGATCGGGGCGACGGCCGGCACAGCGCGCCACTCGCTGGCCCTCGACTACGCGCTCCGGCCGATGCTCACCTACCTGCACGCCGTGGTCGTTCCGACGGCGGTGTTCGCCGCCTCGGAGGACTGGGGGAGCGGGAACCGCCAGGTGCGCACCCTGCCCGACCGCATCGAGCGGGCCGCCGGCGAGCTGGCGGCGCTCGTGGCCAGGTCGGACCGTTCCGGCCTCGTGCGGGACCCGTTCGCCCTCGAGTCCGGCTTCACCCCCGGCGGCGGCTTCGACGCCCCCTAACCCCTTCCCTGCCCTTCCCGCCCTTCTCCCCTCCGCGAGACTGCAGTTGTGCGCGTAATGAGCGCGTTTTGGTGACCACAACTGCGTTTTCGTGGCGGGGGAGGGTTAGAATTGCCGAGGCCAATCTCCGGATTGGCCGAGCAACTGGAGCAGGCTGGCAGGAAGCTGGTCCTCGGTGGTGGTTTCCCAACCGGATATTCGAACGCGGTTGGTGAATTTCTACTGGTGGCCAGCACAAGCACGGTCTCACGAGCACGTCTCATGAGCGGCTTAGTTCTGCCTGTTCCCTGCTCCTTGTCCCACTCGCGCGCCACACGGGCATGCGAGTCTAAACAAAGGAGAGAACCCCCACATGGAGGGTCCAGAAATCACGTTCGCCGAAACCGTTATCGATAACGGCAAGTACGGCAAGCGCACCATCCGTTTCGAAACCGGGCGCCTTGCCCAGCAGGCGCAGGGTTCTGCCGCCGCATACATTGACGAAGAGACGATGCTTCTCTCCGCCACCAGCGCCAGCAAGCAGCCGAAGGAAAACTTCGACTTCTTCCCGCTGACCATCGATGTCGAGGAGCGTATGTACGCTGCCGGCCGCATCCCGGGAAGCTTCTTCCGTCGCGAAGGTCGCCCGTCGACCGAGGCGATCCTCACCTGCCGTCTGATCGACCGGCCGCTGCGCCCGTCGTTCGTCGATGGTCTTCGCAACGAGATCCAGGTTGTCGTCACCGTTCTGGCCATCGCGCCGGACGAATACTACGACGTGCTCGCGATCAACGCGGCGTCGATGTCGACCCAGCTCGCCGGCCTCCCCTTCTCGGGCCCGATCGGTGGCGTCCGCGTCGCCCTCATCCCCGATGAGCACGGCTCCGGCCAGTGGGTTGCCTTCCCGAAGTACTCGCAGATCGCCGACGCCGTGTTCAGCATGGTCGTCGCCGGCCGCGTTGTGACGGATGCCGACGGCAGCCAGGACGTCGCGATCATGATGATCGAGGCCGAAGCCACCGACAACTCGTGGAACCTCATCAAGGGCGGCGCCATCAAGCCGAACGAAGAGGTCATCGCCGAGGGTATCGAAGCCTCGAAGCCGTTCATCAAGCAGCTCATCGAAGCCCAGCAGAAGGTGGCCTCCGCCGCCGCCAAGCCGACCGGCAACTACCCGGTGTTCCCGGCGTACCAGCCGGAGACCTACGACGCCGTCGCAGCCTTCGCCTACGAAGAGCTCAAGGGCGTCTACCAGATCGCCGGCAAGGTCGAGCGCCAGGATGCGGATGACGCACTCAAGGCTCGCGTCAAGGACGCCATCGCGGCCAAGGTCGACGCTGGCGAGCTCGAGGCCGGCGCCAACGCGCAGGTTTCCGCCGCGTACAAGTCGGTCACCAAGCTCGTCGTGCGCTCGCGCGTGCTCAACGAGGGCGTTCGCATGGACGGCCGCGGCCTCGCCGACATCCGTCCGCTCGACGCCGAGGTTGCTGTCATCCCGCGCGTGCACGGTTCGGCGATCTTCCAGCGCGGCGAGACCCAGATCCTGGGTGTCACCACGCTGAACATGCTCAAGCTCGAGCAGACGATCGACTCCCTGAGCCCGGTCACCAAGAAGCGTTACATGCACAACTACAACTTCCCGCCCTACTCGACCGGTGAAACCGGCCGGGTCGGAACGCCGAAGCGCCGCGAGATCGGCCACGGAGCGCTCGCCGAGCGTGCCCTGGTTCCCGTGCTGCCCACGCGCGAGGAGTTCCCCTACGCGATCCGCCAGGTGTCTGAGGCTCTCAGCTCCAACGGCTCGACCTCGATGGGTTCCGTTTGCGCCTCGACCCTGTCGCTGCTGAACGCCGGTGTGCCGCTGCGCGCACCCGTCGCCGGTATCGCCATGGGCCTCATCTCCGACACCGTTGACGGTAAGACCCGCTACGCGGCCCTGACCGACATCCTCGGCGCCGAAGACGCACTCGGCGACATGGACTTCAAGGTTGCCGGCACGGCCGAGTTCGTCACCGCGATCCAGCTCGACACCAAGCTCGACGGCATCCCCGCCTCGGTGCTCGCCGGGGCGCTCACGCAGGCCAAGGATGCTCGTACGACCATCCTCGCCGTGCTGAACGCCGCGATCGACCGCCCGGACGAGATGGCCCCGACCGCGCCCCGCGTGATCTCGGTCCAGATCCCCGTCGACAAGATCGGCGAGCTGATCGGCCCGAAGGGCAAGACGATCAACGCGATCCAGGACGAGACCGGCGCCGACATCTCCATCGAGGAGGACGGCACCGTGTACATCGGCGCTGTCGACGGACCGTCGGCCGAGGCCGCTCGTGCCCAGGTCAACGCGATCGCGAACCCGACCAACCCCGAGGTTGGCGAGCAGTTCCTCGGAACCGTCGTCAAGCTCGCCGCGTTCGGCGCCTTCGTCTCGCTGCTCCCGGGCAAGGACGGCCTGCTGCACATCTCTGAGGTGCGCAAGCTCGCCGGTGGCAAGCGTGTCGAGAACGTCGAAGACGTGCTGGGCGTGGGCCAGAAGGTCCTCGTTGAGATCACCAAGATTGACGACCGGGGTAAGCTGTCGCTCGCACCGGTGCTCGAGGAGGGCGCTGACACGGAAGGCCGTGGCGCAACATCCGAGCACGCTGAGGCTCCGGCCGAAGGCTAGTCAAAAAGTTCTCCCGATCACCTCTCGCCGGGTGGATCGGTGGGACGGGGGGCCCGTACTGCTTCGGCAGGACGGGCCCCTTCGCTTGGAATCTACTTGAAGGATTTGTTAAGTAGAGATATAGTCGAATTGTGATGTCAACCGAACTCCCCGTCGCCCAGCTGAAGGCCGAACTGTTCAAGGCCCTCGGACACCCCGTGCGCGTGCAGGTGCTCGAACAGCTCGTCGGCGGCGAACAATCCGTCGGCAGCCTCGCGGAGGCCCTCGGCTCCGAACTGTCCAGCCTCTCGCAGCAGCTCGGCGTTCTGCGCCGGGCCGGCGTCGTCAGCACGCGGCGCGAGGGCAACACCATCTACTACGCGCTCCGCGACCCCGGCATGGTCGAAATTCTCGACATCGCCAAACGGATGCTCGTCGCCAACCTCCAGGTTTCGCACGCGCTGCTCCGCACGATCGAGCAGGACGCGAAATGAGAACCAAGGCGCGTCACGGGCTCGTCTTCCTGCGCGGACTGCTCCCGCAGCGCGCGGACTTCACTGCCATGCGCCGCTCGCCGGGGCGCGACCTGCTCGCAGGGCTGACGGTCGCGATCGTCGCCCTGCCCCTCGCGCTCGCCTTCGGCGTCGCATCCGGGCTGGGTGCGGAGGCTGGACTGACCACGGCTGTCATTGCCGGGATCCTCGCCGCCGTGTTCGGCGGCAGCAACATCCAGGTGTCCGGGCCGACCGGCGCGATGACGGTCGTGCTCGTGCCGGTCGTGCACGAGTTCGGCACGACCGGCGTGCTGCAGGTGACCGTGATGGCCGGCGTGATCCTGCTGGCCCTCGCCCTCAGCGGCCTCGGCCGTTATGTGCGCTACCTGCCTGCCTCGCTCGTCGAGGGCTTCACCGCCGGCATCGCCGTCGTCATCGCGCTGCAGCAGGTTCCGAACATGCTCGGCCTGGCACCCGGCAAGCAGGAGAAGGTCTGGGCGCTCGCCTGGGATGCCGTGGTGCGCTTCGTTCAGGCGCCTGATCCGACCGCACCGCTGATCGCCATCGGGGTCGCCGCCGTGATCCTCATCGGCTCCCGGTGGAAACCGTCGCTGCCGCTGTCGCTGCTCGCCGTCGTCATCGTGACCGTGATCGCCGCGTTCGGCCACACCGACCTCCCGGTCATCGGGGCCCTGCCGAGCGGCCTTCCAGCGCCATCGGCCGGCTTCCTCGACCTGACCCAGCTGGGGTTCCTGCTCCCGTCGGCCCTGGCGATCGCGGCCCTCGCCGCCCTGGAGAGCCTGCTGTCGGCAACGGTCGCCGACGGCATGAGCGTGGGGGAGCGTCACAACCCCGACCGTGAGCTCTTCGGGCAGGGCATCGCCAACCTGGTCGTGCCGTTCTTCGGCGGCGTGCCGGCCACTGCCGCCATTGCACGCACCGCCGTCAACGTGCGCAGCGGCGCCAGGTCCAGGCTGGCCGCGGTGTCGCATTCGGTCGTGCTGCTGGTCGTCGTGCTGGTCGCGGCTCCGCTGGTCGGCTTCGTGCCCCTCGCAGCCCTCGCCGGGGTACTCCTGGCCACGACCATCCAGATGGTGCAGGTCGGCGCGATTCGCGCAATCTCGCGCGCCACCCGGGGCGACGCCGCCGTCTTGTTCATCACGTTCGCGGTCACGGTGGCGATCGACCTCGTCACGGCCGTCGTCATCGGGTTGGGCGTCGCGGCCCTCCTCGCGCTGCGCGCCGTTGCGCGAAGCTCCAGCGTCGAACGCGTCGCGCTGGACGCCGGCGACCACGGTGCCGAGGAGCGCGGACTCCTCGCAGAACACATCGTCGCCTACCGGTTCGACGGCCCGCTGTTCTTCGGGGCCGCCCATCGCTTCCTGCTCGAACTCACCGAGGTGAGCGCGGTGTCCGTCGTGATCCTGAGGATGAGCCGGGTCACCACGCTCGACGCAACCGGCGGCCTCATGCTCGACGACGTGATCACCCGGCTGGAGGCCAAGGGTATCGTCGTGCTCGTCTCGGGCATCGCGGACAACCACCGGATGGTGCTCCGGCGCCTCGGCGTTGCGCCTCACCTGCGCACCCTCGGCCGCGTCTTCGCCGACACGCCGGATGCGATCGCCTACGCTCGCACCCTTCTGGCGGCTCGCAAGCCGTAGCCGCTCTTGCGGCCTCCGCCCTGTGCCGGACCCGGGGGTCGGTAGGCTGCGGAGTCGGGCGGAAGCCGCCGGGCGATTCGCACACCAATGAGACGTTCCACCGTCCGGCGTTAGAGCTGTTTGACCATTTCCAGTTCGTTCTTGCTGGGGTCGAGGGTTGTACGGGAAGGTGTGGCCCGTGGACGCGAAGCCCCGTCGTTCATAGGCAGTGCGGGCGCGAGCGTTGTCCTCGTGCACGTGAAGGGTCAACCCGTCGCCCTCGCTGAGGGCCCAGGTCTCGATGGCCGTCAAGAGGGCATCCGTCACGCCCGCC
Organism: Microbacteriaceae bacterium UBA4731; assembly: GCA_002404115.1. The sequence goes on along the minus strand of DHJB01000046.1, from coordinate 9,813 downwards.
TTGTTGCCTCGGTACTCCGGGGTGACATACACGCCGACGAGGAGGGGGCCGGCGGTCTGATCGGGCACGAATCCAGCCATCGTCCCTACCCAGCACCCCGAACCGTCGATCGCGACGACCGCAATGCCGTGGTCGGCCGTGCCGCGCCGGCCGCGCATCCCACTCGGCCTCATCCCGGCTCAGCGCTTCCTCGAGAGTCGACGTACGCGGTCGGCGTATCGCGGATCATTTCCAGGCGCAGATCGCGAATCTCACGCCAGCCTCCATCGGAGTCGTTGTCCCAGCCAGGCCAGACCCGCCAGGCCTTCGGCATGCTGGAACGCCCGGAGCGTGGGCATATTGGTGGGTGCCGGTTGTCGCGCCGCGTCAAAGAAGTAGGCGGTCAGCCCGGACAGAGCTGCGTTGATGTCGTGATCGGTCGCGTCCGCGAAGAGCGTGTCGGTGGCGAAGATCTTCTCCGCATCGATGTCGCTTCCGTGCATCCGCGCGTCGAGAAGAAACGTCAGTGCGTCGAGCCACCTCGCGCCGACGCAGGCCCAGGGCCAGTCGATTAGCCAGGCCCGGCCGGTCGCATCGAAAAGGATGTTGTCACTTCGGAGGTCCAGATGAACCAGGTAATCCCCGTCGACTGCCATGGCCGCGCCCTCAGCGAGCTGCTCGAGTTCGTCGAGATGCTGGCGGGCACTGGAGGGGAGGGTCTCCGTCTGGCCGTCGTCTCGGATATTGCTCCATCCGGTGAAGGCCTGGCCCAGTTCCGTCCGCGCATCCGGCAACCCGGCCCACGCGTCGTAACCGCGGATGACCGGCATGGCCTCGAGGGCCGACAGGGCTGCTGCGATGTCGGATTCGGTCGGCGTCTCATTGGGATGCGCACCGTCGATGTCCTCGATGATGAGCGCGACCCAATCGCGGTCTTCGAAGGCACCGAGAAGGCGGGGCGCCGAGACGGAACCTGGCAGCATCCGCATCACCGTGAGCTCGCGCCGGTGGAGGTCGTAGGTGTCCACGTTCCGTTCGAGGCTGACGGCCTTCACGAACGCACGGTTGCCGTTTGCTGAGCGCACCCGGTCAGCGCTTCCGGGCGAGTAGCCGTTCGCCTGGCTCGTCGCCTCGACGACAGGTCCGTCGATGACGTCTTCGACGGCTCGATGAATCGAGACGGGCAGTTCCTGCCAGCTCATTCTGAGCTGATGACGATCAGACATGGCCCCGAGCCTATCGGCGACTCGGATTCTCCCCGTCGCGCTATCGCCTCAGTTCTCGCATGTAATACACGAGGCCGGGGGAGCGGGAGACCTGCCGGAAGCCACCGTTCTCCAGCACTCTCTGTGAGGCCGCGTTGCCCGGCGCCGTGTCTGCTTTCACGCGTTGAGCGCCGTGCGCTGCGGCGATCCGGACAGCGGCTTGGAGCGCCTCCGTGGCGTAGCCGTGCCCGCGGGCCGGGGCGACGAGCCCGAAGCCCAGCTCGACGCTGCCGTCCTCGTCCGGCGGCCCGAAGAAGCCGATCCCGCCGATCGCGAGACCGCTCGCCAGGAGCTGGATCCGGTAGAGACCGAACACCGGGTCGGGATCGCTGTCGTCTGCCAGGCTGCGCAGCGGGTCGAGTTCGTCTTCAAGCGGGTAGGCCGGATGCCACCGATCGCTCGGGTTCGGGCTTCCGGAGACGATGCGTCGAGCTTCGGCCGGGGCGATCAGGTGCAGGGTGAGTCGCGCCGATGTCGGGGTCATGAGCACAAGATTCCCACGCCGCCAGCCCGTCCGCCGTTTCCATGCCGGGGTGGTGGCGGGAACCGCCTACGCGTTGGGGCGGAGGCCGCGTTCGAGCAGGGGGGTGATCCGGAACGGGATCAGCTCACCCATCGCGAGCGAGGTTTCGGTGCGCTCGACGCCCTCGCAGGCCAGGATCGTGCCGTCGATGCGGAACAGGTCATCGGCATCCCGGCACACCACGTGCACCAGCAGGTCGGCCGGTCCGCTCATGCCGTGCGCCTGCACGATCTCCGGGATGTGGGCGAGCTCGGCGACGATCTGCGCGAGTCGTTTCTGCTGCACATGAACCGTGATGAACGCCGTCAGCTGGTAGCCGAGGGCGACCGGATTGATGCGCCGATCGAAGGCCAGGAACGCGTTCGACTCCTCCAGCCTGGCCATCCTGGCCTGCACCGTGTTGCGCGAAAGGCCGAGTTTCTGGGCGAGGGCAACGAAGGTACTGTGGGGGTCATCGCAGAGGGCGCGCAACAGCTGGGTGTCGGTTTTGTCCAGGTTGTGCATAGTGCAACACGATAGCAGGAGACGTCGCGTCTGGATAGGGCACTATGCGCAATCAAATTGAGGGCGGTTGTGCTTTGTGTCGCATCGGCTTACGCTCATATCAACTTTAGCAAGGACGCTAGGAGCGGCTCAGTGGTTGATTTCCCCGCAGAACTCGTGCAACTCGTTACGCCCAACGGCGAACGGGTGCCGAACCCACACTTCGATTCGTGGGTGGCAGACGTCACCGGCGAACAACTCGCAGCGCTCTACGAAGACATGATCCTCGTTCGCCGCATCGACACGGAGGCGACAGCGCTCCAGCGCCAGGGCGAACTCGGCCTGTGGCCGCCCCTTTTCGGCCAGGAGGCCGCGCAGATTGGCTCAGCGCGCACGCTCCGTTCCGACGACTTCATCTTCAGCAGCTACCGCGAGAACGCGGTCGCCTACTGCCGCGGGGTCAACTACGCCGACATCGTGCGCGTCTGGCGCGGCAACGCCCAGTCCGGCTGGAACCCCTACCACATCGGCATGGCCTCGCCCGCGATCATCATCGGCGCGCAGACCCTGCACGCCACCGGTTGGGCGATGGGCGCCAAGTTCGACGGCTCTGACTCCGTCGCGATCACCTACTTCGGCGACGGTGCCACCAGCGAGGGCGACGTCAACGAGGCCATGGTCTTCGCGGCCAGCTTCCAGGTGCCGGTCGTCTTCTTCTGCCAGAACAACCAGTGGGCCATCTCCGAGCCGGTCGGGCTGCAGGCCCACCGCGCCATCGCCGACCGCGCGCCCGGGTTCGGCATCCCCAGCATCCGGGTCGACGGCAACGACGTGCTCGCGGTGATGGCAGCGACCCGCGTCGCCCTCGACCGCGCGCGCACCGGCGGCGGGCCGACCTTCATCGAGGCCGTCACCTACCGGATGGGCCCGCACACCACAGCGGATGATCCCACCAAGTACCGTGACGCCGCCGAGCTCGAGTCGTGGAAGGCGAAGGACCCCATCCTCCGCCTGCAGCGTCTGCTCGACTCCATGGGACTCTTCACGCCCGAACTGCAGGCGAAGACCCAGGCGAAGGCGGATGCCGTCGCCGCCGAACTGCGCGCCGGCTGCATCGAGATGCCCGACCCCGCACCGCTCTCGGTGTTCGACAACGTCTATTCCACGCCACACAAGACCCTGGACCGCCAGCGGGCCGGGTACGCCGACTACCTCGCGAGCTTCGACGCCGCGGACGGGAGCAGCTCATGAGCACGACCACGCTGAAGGCCCAGGAGTCGATGACCCCGAACGTCGTGAGGACGACGACCGCCTTGACAACGCCGACGACCCTGACCCTGGCCAAATCCATCACCGCGGCACTCCGCCAGTCCATGCTGGACGACCCTAAGGTGGTGCTGCTCGGCGAGGACATCGGCGCGCTCGGCGGCGTCTTCCGCGTTACCGAGGGCCTGCTCGCCGAGTTCGGCGCGAACCGCGTCATCGACACCCCGCTCGCCGAATCCGCCATCATCGGCACCGCGGTCGGCCTTGCCTACCGCGGCTACCGCCCGGTCTGCGAGATCCAGTTCGACGGCTTCATCTACCCGGGCTTCGACCAGATCGTCAGCCAGGTCGCCAAGCTGCACTACCGCACCCAGGGCGCCGTCAAGATGCCGATCACCATCCGGGTTCCGTTCGGCGGCGGCATCGGCGCAGCCGAACACCACTCCGAATCGCCCGAGGCCTACTTCACCCACACGTCCGGGCTGCGCGTGATCGCCGTGTCCAACCCGCAGGATGCCTACAGCATGCTCCGTCAGGCCATCTCCTCCGACGACCCTGTGCTCTACTTCGAGCCGAAGCGCCGCTACCACGTCAAGGGCCAGGTTGCCCCGGTGCTCGGTGAGTCGATGGAGAAGGCAGTCATCGTCACGCCCGGCACGGACGTCACGCTCGTGGCCTACGGCCCGCTTGTGGCTACCGCACGGGATGCCGCGCTCGCCGCCGCCGACGAAGGCGTCTCGGTCGAGGTCATCGACCTGCGCTCGCTCGCGCCGGTCGACTACGCGACCCTCGAGGCATCCGTTCGCAAGACCGGCCGGCTCGTCGTCACCCACGAGGCCGTTCGCTCGGGCGGACTCGGCGGGGAGATCATCGCCAGCCTCACCGAAAGCTGCTTCAACTACCTCGAGGCCGCGCCGGTGCGCGTGACCGGCTGGGACATCCCGTACCCGCCCGCGAAGCTCGAGAGCCACCACCTGCCAGACCTCGACCGCATGCTCGCCGGCATCGACCGCGTGATGGGACGCTGACCATGATCAAGGTATTCAAGCTGCCCGACCTTGGTGAAGGACTCACCGAGTCGGAAATCGTGGCCTGGCACATCGCCCCCGGCGACAAAGTCACCCTCAACCAGCACATTGCCGACGTCGAGACGGCCAAGGCCGTCGTCGAACTGCCGTCGCCGTTCGCGGGCACCGTCTCCGAGCTCTACCAGCCCACCGGTGTTGTCGTGCACGTCGGAGAGCCGATCGTGTCGTTCGACGTTGAGGGTGCCGCGCCTGCCGCCGGTGCGCCTGCTGCTGCTGTCTCTGCTGGGCCGTCTGTTGCCGCCCCGGCCGAGCCGGTTCAGGAGCGTGAGGCCATGCTCGTCGGTTACGGCGCCGCCGTCGAACGCGGCGGACGCCCGCAGCGTCGGGCACGTCGGGGGAGCACTGCCACGGCCGGCACCGAAGCCACCGCACCGATCCTTGCTCCGATCGCGGCCCCGGCCGCCCCGGCCGCCCC
>DHJB01000046.1:0-4673 GCA_002404115.1 Microbacteriaceae bacterium UBA4731 | reverse complement strand
CCCGGCCGCCCCGGCCGCCCCGGCGGCTCCCACGGTCACGACCGGCGAACGCCCTCGGTCCACCCCGCCGGTGCGCGCCCTCGCCCGCGACCTGGGCGTCGACCTGGCCCGTCTCACGGGCACCGGGCCGGACGGCCTGATCACCAGGGACGACGTGCGGGCGGGAGCCCTGACCGGCCCCTCGCCGGCCGCGCCCGTTGCGGCGGTCGCCGCCCCGGCATCCGTTCCCGGCGAGCGGGAGAGCCGCACGCCGATCAAGAGCGTGCGCAAGCACACCGCGGCCGCCATGGTGCGGAGCGCGTTCACAGCGCCGCACGTCACCGAATTCCTCACCATTGACGTCACGCCGACGGTCGAACTTCTCGACGCGCTCAAGCGCAACCGGGCCTTCGCCGACCAGCGGATCAACATCCTCACGGTCGTCGCGAAGGCGCTATGCATTGCGGTCTCACGCCAACCCTCGGTGAACACCCGCTGGGATGATGAGGCCGGCGAGATCGTGCAGTATCACTACGTGAACCTCGGCATCGCCGCCGCGACACCGCGCGGATTGCTTGTTCCGAACATCAAGGACGCGGATGCGCTCACCCTGACCGGGCTCTCCGCGGCGCTCGCGGGGCTCACCGAGGCAGCCAGGGCCGGCACGACCAGCCCGGCCGCGCTCGGCGGCGGCACGATTACGATCACCAACATCGGCGTCTTCGGCATCGATGCCGGCACGCCGATCCTGAACCCGGGGGAGGCGGCCATCCTCGCGATGGGAGCGATCCGACGGATGCCGTGGGAGTACAAGGCCGAGATCGCCTTGCGTCAGGTGATGACGCTCAGCCTGTCCTTCGATCACCGCCTGGTCGACGGCGAACAGGGCTCCCGGTTCCTGGCCGACATCGGCAGCATCCTGGCCGAGCCCGGCATGGTCCTGACAATGGTCTAGCGTTCCCGCCCGCCCCTGCGCCTGCCCCTGCCCCTGCCCTGTGCCTGCCCCTGTGCCTGCCCCTGTCTGTCGAATTCGACGGAGATTTTCGCCAGAATGCTCGGAATTTGCCCAAAAACGCGAGTTTCGGGCAGAATCTCCGTCGAATTCGCAAAGGGCGGGCGCGGCAGGCAGGCGGGCGCGGGACTAGACCGGCGTGCCGCCGAGTGCCGCCGCGACCAGGGCCGGGAGCGACGCGATCGAGTCGATTTCGTGCACGGCCCGGATCGTGGCCCGCTCGGCGGCCTGATCCGGGTACTTGCCCGTCCTCACCTGCACCGTCGTCGCGCCGGCCGCATTGCCCATCGCGATGTCGGTGGTGGCATCGTCGCCGACGATCCACACCTCACGCGGTTCGGCACCGGCCGACTGCGCGGCGAGCTTGAGGAAGTCCTGTGACGGCTTGCCCAGCACGATGGCGGTCGACCCGCTCGCGTACTCGAGGGCCGCCACGATCGCGCCGGTGTCGATGTGGTCGCCGTCGGCCCGCTTGAAGTAGCGTCCGCGCTGCAGGGCGATGAGCTGCGCGCCCGCCCGCAACGCGCGGAACGCCCCATCGAGCAGCGGGTAGCTGAGCGTGTCCCGCGCATCCCCCGCGATCACGTGGGTGACCGGCTCGCCGGCCCGCCCGACGAAGGGGGCGAACGTATCCAGGAGCACGCTCGAGACAACCGGCAGCACATTCACCCGCCCGGCGGTCGCGAGGTATCGGCGCGCGGCCGTGACCGGAGTGAAGAGCTCGTCGGCACGAACATCCACCCCGCGGGCGCGCAGGTCGGACTCGATCAGCGCCTCGGGCTTCGAGTCGGTGTTCGTGAGGAAACGGATGACGCAGCCCAGCTCCCGGAGCTCGCTGAGCGCCCTCGCCGCCCCGTCGACGGTCGCGCCGGAGGAGTAGATGGTGCCGTCGAGGTCGCACAGGATCGTCGCTCCGGAAGTGTCCACGCCCCAGTGTTCCACCGTGCGTCCCGTTTCGGCTACCGGGGGCGGCGGATGCCGGAGGCTTGACCAGCCTGCGCAGGCGGAGCAGAGTGGGGGCATGAGCCACACCCACGGTCTCCTCAGCCCCGAAGAGACGGCCGTCCCGCTCTCGGGCGGCGCGTTCGTGCACCTCGACGGCGCCCTGCACGCCACGTATACGACGGCGGATTTCGCCTCGGCGCTCCACCTCGTCGACCGGGTCGGCGACGCGGCGGAGACGATGGACCACCACCCAGACGTGCGGCTCGGCTATGGCACGGTCACCTTCCGGCTGAACTCGCACGACGCCGGCGGGGTGACCGCCCGCGACGTGCGGCTGGCGCGCGAGATCCAGGAGCTGGCCGATTCACTCGGCGCGAAGAACGCGCACGTCGCGCCGGCCCGCTACGACATCGCCATCGACTGCATGGATGCCGACACCATCCGGCCGTTCTGGATGGTCGGCCTCGGCTACAAGGAGGTCGTCACCGAGGGCGAGATCGAGCTGATCGACCCGCATGGAGTGGGGCCCCGGGTCTGGTTCCAGCACATGGAAATCGCCCGCACGGATCGCAATCGCATCCACATCGACGTGTACGTGCCGACCGTCGACGCCGAGTCGCGCGTGCAGCTGATCGTCGACGTGGGCGGCATCCTCCTCACCGACGAGCACGCGCCCGAATGGTGGGTGCTCGCCGACGAGGAAGGCAACGAGCTGTGCGTCTGCACGGCGCCCACCTGAGCGGCTTTCGCCGATGACCGTCTGGATCTGCACGGCCTGCGGACTTGAGCATCCGGAGTCGCCCCTGCCGCCGCCGCTCTGCGCGATCTGCATGGACGAGCGGCAGTTCGTGCCGATCACGGGCCAGGATTGGACCACAGCGGAGCGGCTGGAACGCGCCGGGACCACGGCGAGCATCGCCGAGGTCGAGCCGGGGCTGTTCCGGCTCACGGTGTCGCCGCGCGTCGGGATCGGCCACCAGGCGCTCCTCGTGCGGACCCCGGCCGGGAACCTGCTCTGGGAGCCGCCCGGATTCATCAGCGCCGCCGCCGTCGATGCGGTGCGGGAGCTCGGCGTCGTGGCCGCGATCACCGGCAGCCATCCGCACCTGATGGGGGCCGCCGTGAGCTGGAGCCATGCGTTCGGCGACGCTCCGGTCTACGTCGCCGCCGCAGACGCGGGCTGGACGCAACGGCCGGATCCGGTGATCAGGCTTTGGAGCGGAGCGGCAGGCCCCCTGCCCGGCATCTCGCTCGTGCAGTGCGGCGGCCACTTCCCCGGCAGCAGCGTGCTGCTCTGGGAGCACGGCGCGTCCGGCCGCGGCGTGCTGTTCACCGGCGACACGATCTTCATCGGGCCGGACAACAAGACCGTGACCGCGATGCGCTCGTACCCGAACCTCATCCCGCTGCCGGAGCGCGCCGTGCGCACGATCCTCGACCGGCTGCATCCGCTCTCCTACGACCGGATGTACGGATCCTTCGGCCAGGTCGTGGCGACGGATGCCCGGGACACCGTGCACCGCGCGCTCGAGCGCTACATCGCCTGGCTCCGCGGCGACGTCCACGACTTCGAGCCCCGCACCTAGTCCGGCTCCCCATCCCCTCGAGCGCTCCCATCCCGCGAGTGAGCAGTTTCGGCGGTTCCCGGGTGGGGTTTGGCGCCGTTTCTGCTCACTCGCGGCGTGGGGCGGGGGGCGGAGGGGGTGAGGGCGGCGAGGGCCATCTCCTCGAGCAGGGCGCGCACGGCGCCGCGGGGGGAGAGCGCCGCGCTGTGCGGGGTCGAGTTGATCAGGCCGAAGGTGGCATGGGCGCGGGTGCGCAGCAGCGCGGTGTCCACATTCGGATGCACGCGGCTGAGCACCTCCACCCACAGCTCGACATACTCGCGCTGGAGGACGCGCACCCGGTGCCGGTCGGCCTCGGCGAGGTTGTCGAGATCCCGGTCCTGCACCCGGATGACGTCGGGGTTGGACAGTGCGAAGTCCACGTGGAAGCGCACCAGCGCGCCGAGCGCCGCCGCGGCATCCGGGGTCTTCCGGGCGACGGCCCGTCCGCCGGCGACGAGGTCCTCGCTGGCCCCGACCAGCAGCGCGGCGAGCACGGCCTGCTTGCCGCTGAAGTGCCGGTACACGGCCGGGCCGCTCACGCCGACGGCCGCGCCGAGGTCTTCGATCGAGACGCCGTTGAAACCCGACCGGGCGAAGAGGGATGCGGCGGCGGCGAGGAGCGCCTGCCGCCGGTCCGCCTTGGCCAGGCTGCGCGGCGTTGGCGCGGCGGCTGCCGGATCGGCCATCGTGCTTCCCGTCTGGACATCTCGGCTGCGAGCGGCTAGCCTAATTTCGGTTAGTGATCATTAACTGTACTTGATGCACGCAGCAACGGGAAGATGTCAATGGAGACACTCGAGAGTCGGATCGACTCCAGCAGCCAGACGTTCACCGAGAACGACGCCGCCCAGCGCGAACTCGTCGAAGACCTCCAGCAGCGGCTCGCAACGGCCGCCCTCGGCGGCCCGGAGAAATCCCGGCAGCGCCACATCGGTCGCGGCAAGCTGCTCCCGCGCGAGCGCATCGACCAGCTGCTCGACGAGGGCAGCCCGTTCCTCGAGATCGCGCCGCTCGCCGCCAACGGCATGTACCACGACGCCTGCCCCGGCGCCGGGATCATCGCCGGCATCGGCCTGATCCACGGCCGCCAGGTGCTCGTCATTTCCAACGACGCCACCGTCAAGGGCGGC
>DHJB01000068.1 GCA_002404115.1 Microbacteriaceae bacterium UBA4731 | reverse complement strand
ATCACCGAGGGCGCGGCCATGATCCGCTCCAAGGGCGAGGCCGGCACTGGCGACGTCTCAGAGGCCACCAAGCACATCCGCACGATCAACGGCGAAATCGCCCGCCTGTCGGCACTCAGCAAGGACGAACTGTACGTCGCGGCCAAGGAACTGCAGGCTCCGTACGAACTCGTCGCCGAGGTCGCCGCCACCGGCAAGCTCCCGGTCGTCCTCTTCGTCGCCGGCGGCGTGGCTACGCCCGCCGACGCCGCGATGATGATGCAGCTCGGCGCAGACGGCGTGTTCGTCGGCTCCGGCATCTTCAAGTCGGGCAACCCGCAGGCCCGCGCTAACGCGATCGTCAAGGCCGTCACGTTCTACGACGACCCCAGCGTCATCGCGGCAGTCTCTCGCGGACTGGGCGAGGCCATGGTCGGCATCAACGTGACCGACCTCGCCGCGCCGCACCGTCTCTCCGAGCGCGGCTGGTAGTACCTCGTCGGTGAGCGTTGGAGTTCTCGCCCTTCAGGGTGATTTTCGGGAGCACGCCGAGGTACTGCGGTCCCTCGGCGCCGAGGTCGAACTCGTTCGCCGCCCGGAGGAACTGGCCCGCGTCAGCGGACTGGTGATCCCGGGCGGCGAGTCCAGCGTGATGGACAAGCTCGCCCGCGCCTTCGGCCTCCACGAGCCTCTCCGGGAGGCCGTTCGGTCCGGACTGCCCGTGTACGGCACGTGCGCCGGCCTGATCATGCTCGCCGACACCGTGCTCGACGGGATCGCCGGGCAGCAGAGCATCGGCGGCCTCGACATCGCCGTGCGCCGCAACGCGTTTGGCTCGCAGACCGCCTCGTTTGAAACCGATCTGGACATCCCGGTGCTCGGCGAGGCCCCGGTGCACGCCGTGTTCATCCGCGCCCCGATCGTCGAGATCGTCGGATCCCGCGCGACCGCACTGGCCACGCTGGCCGACGGCCGCTGCGTCGCCGTGGAGCAGGACAACCTCCTCGGCACCTCCTTTCACCCGGAGATCACGGGGGAGTACCGCTTCCACGACTACTTCCTGTCGAAAGTGGCCGCCGCCTCATTTCGTCGCTAGGGTTCTGGCATGAGCCAACCTCGCACGAGTCAACGATGACCCGCTACGCCGCCCTGCTTCGGGGGATCAACGTCAACGGCATCAACATCGCCATGGCCGACCTCGCGGAGACGTTCCGCGGCTTCGGCTGCGCAGACGTGTCGACCGTGCTCGCCAGCGGAAACGTGCTGTTCAGCACCGACACCGATGTCGACAGCAAAGCGGATGGTGCGGAGCTCAAGGCCCGCATCGAGAGCGCGCTGACCGACAGGTTCGGTTACGACGCGTGGATCGTCCTCGTCGAAGCCGGGGAACTCGACCGCGTCGTTCGGTCGTACCCGTTCAACCCTGAGCATGAGGGATGGCATGCGTACGTCATGTTCGCCTCAGACCCGGCGCCCCTCGCCGAACTCGCCGGGCACTCCAAGGAGCTCGACCCTGCCGACGAGCAGGTCGAGCTCGGGCACGGCGTGCTCTACTGGGAGGTTCGCCGCGCGGTGGGCATCAAGAGCACGTTCAGCAAGAAGAGCGGCAAGCCCAAGTACCGTTCCACGACGACCACCCGCAACCTGCACACCCTGCAGAAGCTCGTCGAGCACTGAGACCTGCTCCTCGGCCCCGGGCTAGAATGGGGTGGCACCGAGGTGCCACGCAAACCAGTTTTACGTCTGATCGATCGAGCAACACAACGGGAGATTCATGTCCGGGCATTCCAAATGGGCAACGACGAAGCACCAGAAGGCGATCACCGACTCTCGGCGCGCCAAGGCCTTCGCGAAGCTGATCAAGAACATCGAGGTTGCGGCCAGGATGGGCGGCGCCGACCTCTCCGGCAACCCGACCCTCGTCGACGCCATCCAGAAGGCCAAGAAGACCTCGGTTCCCAACGACAACATCGACCGCGCCGTCAAGCGCGGAGCCGGCCTCACCGGCGAGTCGGTCGACTACACGACGATCATGTACGAGGGCTACGCCGCCCACGGCGTGGCGATCATGATCGAGTGCCTCACCGACAACAAGAACCGCGCGGCAGCCGAGGTGCGCACGACCGTCACCCGCAACGGCGGCAACATGGCCGACCCGGGCAGCGTCGCGTACAACTTCCACCGCAAGGGCATCGTCGTCGTTCCCAAGAGCGAGGGACTCAGCGAGGATGACATTCTCCTCGCCGTGCTCGACGCCGGCGCCGAAGAGGTTGTCGACGACGGCGACAAGTTCGAGGTCTTCAGCGAAGCACACGACCTGGTCGCCACCCGCACCGCGCTGCAGGAGGCCGGAATCGACTACGACTCCGCCGACATCGCGTTCGTGCCGTCGCTCAAGGTCGAGGTCGACGCGGCAACCGCCCGCAAGGTGTTCCACCTCATCGACGCCCTCGAGGAACTCGACGACGTGCAGAACATCTACACGAACTACGACCTGTCGCCCGAGGTTCAGGCGGAGCTCGAAGCCGAGTCAGAGTAACGCCGCGATGCCGGTCCGGGTGCTCGGAATCGACCCCGGCCTGACTCGCTGCGGTGTCGGCGTCGTCGACGTTTCCGGCACCCGCTCGGCGACCCTGGTTGACGTCACAGTGCTCCGCAGCGACCCTGGCCTGCCGCTCGAGCGTCGCCTGCTGCTGATCAGCGACGGCATCGAGGAAATGCTCGACCGGCACCAGCCGGCGTTCGTAGCGATCGAGCGTGTGTTCGCGCAGCACAATGTGAGCACGGTGATGGGAACCGCGCAGATCAGCGGCGTCGCCCTCACGCTCGCCGCGCGGCGCGGCCTGCCGGTGTCGCTGCACACCCCCAGCGAGGTCAAGGCCGCGATCACCGGGTACGGCGGGGCCGACAAGAAGCAGGTGGGCACGATGGTGGCGCGCATCCTGGGCCTGGCCGAAATACCCAAGCCCGCGGATGCCGCCGATGCGCTCGCGCTCGCCATCTGCCATGCCTGGCGCACGGGCGCCGCCGGCGGGACCCTGCCGACCGGCGCGTCCGTCGCCGCCGCCCCGCAAACGCCGGCACAGAAGGCATGGCTCGCCGCGGAGCGCAGCGCGACCGTGTCGGTGCCGCCCCGTAGTCTTAAGCGGTGATCTCTTCCGTACGTGGCCCCGTCCTGTCTGCCCTGGGTTCGACGGTCGTGATCGAGGTCGGGGGAGTGGGCCTCGCCCTCCAGGTCACGCCCACCACCGCGCTGTCGGTGCGGATCGGCGACGAAGCCAGGCTCGCGACCACTCTCATCGTCCGTGAAGATTCGCTCACCCTGTACGGCTTCCCGTCCGCCGACGAACTCGCGGTCTTCGAACTGCTCGTCGGTGTCACCGGGGTCGGCCCGAAATCCGCCCTCGGCGTTCTCGCGGTCCTCACCCCGAACCAGATCGCGCTGGCCGTGCAGGCTGAAGACGACGCGGTGTTCCGCAAGGTGAGCGGCATCGGGCCGAAGACCGCCAAACTCATCGTCGTGTCCCTCGCCGGGAAGGTCGCCGTGACGACCGGCGCGCCGACCGGCCGCCCGGCGGCATCCGTCGGCGTCGCCGCAAGCGTGCAGGCCGCCCTGATCGGCCTCGGCTGGTCGGAGCGGGTCGCCGCGCAGGTCGTGGACGAAACGCTCGCCGAGACTCCGGACATCGACCGGGCCGGTGTCGCTTCCGTGCTGCGTCTCGCCCTGGCCCGACTCGGCCCAGCGCACCAGGCGTCGGAGCGACGCTCGTGAGCGCCGGCCTGTCCAACGACCCTGGCGTCGAACTGACCAACCCGTCCCTCGAGGGAGAGGTGGAGCTCGCCTTCGAAGGCGCCCTCCGGCCCCGCAGCCTCGCCGAATTCGTCGGCCAGCAGAAGGTGCGCGGCCAGCTGCAGCTGCTCCTCACCGCCGCCACCATGCAGAGCCGCACGCCTGACCACATCCTGCTCGCCGGCCCGCCCGGACTTGGCAAGACCACGCTGGCCATGATTGTCGCCTATGACGGAAACCGCCCATTGCGGATGTCCAGCGGCCCGGCGATCCAGCACGCCGGCGACCTGGCTGCCGTGCTGTCGTCGCTCGTGCCCGGCGAGGTGCTGTTCATCGACGAGATCCACCGCATGGCACGCTCGGCCGAGGAAATGCTCTACCTGGCGATGGAAGACTTCCGCATCGACATCATGGTCGGCAAGGGCGCCGGGGCCACCTCGGTCCCGCTCGATCTCGCGCCGTTCACGCTCGTCGGCGCGACGACCAGGTCTGGTCTCCTGCCCAACCCGCTCCGGGACCGTTTCGGATTCACTGCTCACCTCGAGTTCTATTCAGAGGGTGAACTCGAGCAGGTGCTCGGCCGCGCCGCGAAGCTGCTCGACCTGCCGATCGGCCGGGACGCCCTCGCCGAGATCGCCGGCCGCTGCCGTGGCACGCCGAGAATCGCAAACCGCCTGCTCAGGCGCGTGCGGGACTACGCGCTGGTGCACGGCGAGGAGGCCGACCTCGGCGCGGTGCACGCGGCACTCGAGCTCTACGACGTCGACCCGATCGGGCTCGATCGGCTCGACCGGGAGGTCATGCAGATCATCCTCACCCGTTTTGGGGGTGGGCCGGTGGGCCTCAATACTCTGGCTGTTTCCGTTGGTGAGGAGTCCGAAACCATCGAAGCGGTCGTCGAGCCCTTCCTGGTGCGGATAGGCTTCCTCACGCGCACCCCGCGGGGGCGGGTGGCAACACCAGCTGCGTGGCGACACTTCGGCCTCGGGGACCCTCAGGCTGCTCTTTCCCTCGATCACCTATAATTCAAGCTGGCTCGCAAGGATCCGCACGCACCTGCGGCGGTCGTCGAGTCGCAATCGGAAGGTCTCACAGTTGGACATCACTACCATCCTCATGCTCGGCGTTCTGGCCGTGCTCGTGTTCTTCATGTTCCGCAACGGTCGCAAGCGTAAGAAGGACCAGGAGACGCTTCAGTCCACCATGGTCCCCGGCGCAGACGTCATGACGAACTTCGGCCTCTACGGCACGATCGTCTCGATCGACGACGTTGAGAACAAGGTCGCGCTCGAAATCGCTCCCGGCACGGTCGTCAACATCCACCGCCAGACCATCGCCCGCGTCGTCGAGCCGACGGTCGTCGAGCCGACGGTCGTCGAGCCGGAGGACGCCCCGGTCGCCGAACTGAACCAGGACCACGCCACCGTCATGGGCGAGCCCGAGTTCGGCCAGCGCGTTGCCGGCGAAGCCATCCACGAAGACACCGAAGAGCCCAAAAAGGGCGACGCGTAACAATCCCTCTCCCCGTGCCCGCGCCGTCATCGGCGCGGGCACGAGCATAGAAAGCTGAGTTCACAGGTGGCAAAGTCGTCCCCGGCCAAGAAGGCCCGGCGTTCCCTGACCTGGTTAGGCGTGCTTGTCGTCGGCCTGGTCGCACTCAACCTGGCCGGCGTCATGTTCGCCGGCGGGTCGTGGACGCCCAAGCTGGCGCTCGACCTCGAGGGTGGAACGCAGATCATCCTCGCGCCGAAGCTGGAGTCCGGCCACTCGGTCACGACCGATCAGCTGAACCAGGCCGTGTCGATCATCCGGCAGCGCATCGACTCCGCGGGTGTCTCCGAGTCGGAGATCAATACACAGGGCGGCCAGAACATCGTCGTGTCGATCCCTGGCACCCCGGACGACGCCACGCTCAACCGGATCAAGTCATCCGCGAAGCTCGAATTCCGTCCGGTCCTGGTCGCGGCGGCTCCGTCGGCGGCCACCGTGGGCAAGGACGGCGCGTCTCCGACCCCCTCGCCGACCCCCGTGCCGTCGAACCTGCCCAGCACGCCGACCGTGAGCCCCACGAACGGGAGTGACCTGAACTACGTCACCCCGGCGCTGCAGGCCCAGTACGATGCCTTCGACTGCAAGAAGGTCGACACCACGAACGTGGCCCCGGCCGACAAGCCGCTCGTCACCTGTGAGACGGATGGTTCCGTCAAATACATCCTCGGCCCGGTCGAGGTCAGCGGGTCGAACATCTCGGATGCCACGAACGGCCAGACGCGCACGCAGAGCGGCGCGACGACCGGCGAGTGGGCCGTCAACATCATCTTCGACGGCACCGGCACCAAGGCCTTCTCCACGGTCACCACCCGGCTGAGCGGCCTCCAGGGCGTTCAGAACCAGTTCGCGATCGTGCTCGACGGCAAGGTCATCTCGGCCCCGAGGACCCTCGCGGTGATCACCGACGGCAAGCCGCAGATCACCGGCAACTTCACCCAGGCGTCGTCCAAGGTGCTCGCCGACCAGCTCAAGTTCGGCGCTCTGCCGCTCAGCTTCACCGTGCAGAGCCAGGACACGATCTCCGCAACGCTCGGATCCACCCAGCTGGCCAGCGGCATCATCGCCGGCCTGATCGGCCTGATCCTCGTCATCATGTATTCACTGGCCCAGTACCGTCTCCTCGGACTGGTCACCATCGCGTCCCTGACCGTGGCGGCCCTGATCACGTACCTGCTGATCACGGTCCTGTCCTGGCGGGAGGGTTACCGCCTGTCGCTGGCCGGCGTTGCCGGTCTGATCGTCTCGATCGGTATCACAGCCGACTCCTTCATCGTCTACTTCGAGCGCGTCAGGGACGAGCTCCGCGATGGACGCGGGCTCGAGTCATCCGTTGAGGCCGGCTGGAAGCGCGCACTGCGCACCATCCTCGCCTCCGACGCGGTCAACTTCCTGGCCGCCGGCGTGCTGTTCATCGTCGCGGTCGGAAACGTCAAGGGCTTCGCCCTGACCCTGGGCCTGACGACCATCGTCGATATCGCCGTTGTGATGCTGTTCACGCACCCGGTGCTGCAGCTCGTCGCGCAGACACGATTCTTCAGCGAGGGCCACAAGCTCAGCGGGCTCGACCCGCGGGCGCTCGGCGCGACCTACCGAGGCCGGGCGAGCTTCGCACCCGCCACGACGGTGCCGGCCGGCAAGGCAGCCTCGGCGAGCCGTGAGGCAGCCAAGCGCCAGACGATCGCCGAACGCAAGGCGGCAGATCTCGTCGGTTCCACTTCGGATCGTTCGACGAACGGGAAGGACTCCTAATGGCCAGCTTCGCCCAGTTCGGCAACGACCTGCACACCGGTAAGCGCTCGTTCGACATTGTCGGCCGCCGCAAGACCTGGTACCTCGTCGCGGCCGCGATGATCCTGATCGCGATCCTCGGCCCGACACTGCGCGGCGGTTTCGTCTTCGGAATCGAGTTCACCGGCGGCAGCGAGTTCGTGGTGTCCGACGTCGCGACGCAGAACCAGACGACGGCCACCCAGGCAGTGACCGGCGTCGTCCCCTCTGCCGTGCCCAAGGTGTCTACCGTCAGCAGCAACGGCATCCGCGTGCAGACCGACCAACTGACCCCTGAGGAATCCGACTCGGTGCGCAAGGCACTCGCGGCTGCCTACAAGGTTCCGGTGACCAAGGTCACGTCGTCCTTCATCGGCCCGTCCTGGGGCGCGGACATCACCGGCCAGGCTCTCCGCGGGCTCGTGATCTTCCTCTTCCTCGCGGCGATCGTGATGGCGTTGTACTTCCGCACCTGGAAGATGTCAGCCGCCGCGATGATTGCCCTGCTGCACGACCTCGTCATTACGGCCGGCTTCTACGGGATCACCGGTTTCGAGATCACGCCGGCGGCGGTGATCGGGTTCCTGACGATCCTCGGTTACTCGCTGTACGACACCGTCGTGGTGTTCGACAAGATCCGCGAGAACACCAGCGAGGACGGGCCCGAATCACGCCGCACGTTCGCCGACTCGGTGAACCTGGCGGTCAACCAGACCCTCGTTCGCTCGATCAACACGTCCGTCGTTGCCGCACTGCCGGTCGCGTCGATCCTGTTCATCGGTGCGTTCGTGCTGGGCGCCGGAACGCTGCGCGACATCTCGCTCGCCCTGCTCATCGGCATCCTCGTCGGCACGTACTCAACGATCTTCATCGCCTCGCCGTTGTACGCCCAGCTCCGCTCCGCTGAGCCCGGCATCCGCAAGCGTGACAAGAAGTCGCTCGCCCTCCGGGCCAGGGCCGCTGTTGCCACGAAGCAGTCGGAGGAAGTGACCGTATGACCTCGCCTCTGGATGCGTCCGCCGCGGGTGGAACCGCGGTGGACGCAGCCGAGGCGGTCAGGCGCGTCCAGGCCGGGGAGGCCTGGCTCCTCGATGTGCGGGAGCCGTACGAATGGCAGGACGGCCACGCGGCGGCCGCGCACCACATTCCGATGAACGATCTCGCTGCCCGGCAGGACGAAATTCCGTCCGACGAGCCCATCCTCGTCATCTGCCACCTCGGCCAGCGCTCCCACCTGGTGACGGATGCACTGCGGCGTGCGGGGTACCCCGCAGCGAACGTCCGGGGCGGCATGGATGCCTGGCTTGCCGCCGGTGGCGACGTTACCTCGTAGATCAGCGATAATGAAGCTGGAGAGTGAGGTGACACGATGACGGAGACAACAACGCCATCTGCCGCTTCACTGCGTCGCCTCGTGCCGCGCATCTTCTCGCGGGCCCAGCCCGTCGGGGCCCTTGACACGCTCCTCAAGACCGTGCGGATGCATCACCCCAAGGCCGACCTGGGCATCGTCGAGCGGGCGTACACCGCTGCCGAACGGGCCCACGAGGGCCAGGCTCGCCGCAGCGGCGAACCGTACATCACGCATCCGTTGGCGGTCGCCCAGATTCTGGCCGACCTCGGGATCGGGCCCAAGACCGTCGCGGCTGCGCTGCTGCACGACACCGTCGAGGACACCGCGTACACGCTCGACGAGCTGAGGGGCGACTTCGGCGACGAAATCGCCATGCTCGTCGACGGCGTCACCAAGCTCGACAAGGTCAAGTACGGCGACAGCACGCAGGCCGAAACCGTGCGGAAGATGATCGTGGCGATGTCGAAGGACATCCGCGTGCTGATCATCAAACTCGCCGACCGGCTGCACAACGCGCGCACCTGGGGCTTCGTGCCCGCCGAATCCGCGGCGCGCAAGGCCACGGAGACGCTCGAAATCTACGCGCCCCTCGCGCACCGCCTGGGCATCCAGACGATCAAGTGGGAACTCGAAGACCTGTCCTTCGCCGTGCTCTATCCCAAGCTCTACGCCGAAATCGAGAGCCTGGTCAAGCAGCGCACACCGCAGCGCGAAGAGTTCGTGCAGCAGGTCATCGACGCGATCAACGACGACCTCAAGGCGGCGAGGATCCGGGGCAAGGTCGCCGGGCGTCCCAAGCAGTACTACTCGATTTATCAGAAGATGGTCGTGCGCGGCCGCGAGTTCGACGAGATCTACGACCTGGTCGGCATCCGGGTCCTGGTGAATTCGGTGCGCGACTGTTACGCGGTGCTCGGCGCGATCCACGCCCGCTGGACGCCGCTGCCGGGGCGTTTCAAGGACTACATCGCCACCCCGAAGTTCAACCTGTACCAGTCGCTGCACACGACCGTGCTCGGGCCGAACGGCCGGCCGGTCGAGATTCAGATCCGCACCCAGGAAATGCACCAGCGGGCTGAGTTCGGCGTCGCAGCGCACTGGAAGTACAAGGACCAGGTCAACGGCAAGAGCTCGGGGCCCGGCCCGAAGAGCGACACCGACATGGCGTGGCTGGCGCACATCTCTGACTGGCAGGCCGAGACCGCCGACCCCGGGGAGTTCCTCGACTCCCTCCGGTTCGAGATCGGCGCCAAAGAGGTCTACGTGTTCACGCCGAAGGGCCGGGTCATCGGGCTGCCCGCCGGCGCGACGCCCGTCGACTTCGCCTACGCGGTGCATACCGAGGTCGGCCACCGCACGATGGGCTCCAAGGTCAACGGGCGCCTCGTTCCGCTGGAGAGCACACTCACCACCGGCGACGTCGTCGAAGTGTTCACCTCGAAGAACCCCGGCTCCGGTCCCAGCAAGGACTGGCTGAACTTCGTCAAGAGCCCTCGGGCGCGGAACAAGATCCGGCAGTGGTTCACCAAGGAACGCCGGGACGAGGCCATCGAGCAGGGCCGGGATGCCATCGCCAGGGCGATGCGCAAGCAGAACCTGCCGCTGCAGAAGCTGATGAATCAGGATTCCTTCGCCGAGGTCGCCGCGGTGATGAGGTACGAGGATGTCTCCGCGCTCTACGCCGCCGTCGGCGAGGGACACGTGTCCACGCAGTCGGTGCTGGAGAAGGTTGTCGCTTCGCTGCAGAGCGTCGAGGAGAGCGACAACACCGACCTCCCCATTGCGCCTCGCGGCCGCACCCAGACGCTGCGCAACAGCGACTCCGGCGTGCTCGTGCGCGGGGCCCCCGACATCCTGGTCAAGCTCGCCCGCTGCTGCACGCCCGTGCCGGGCGACAAGATCGTCGGATTCGTCACCCGGGGTGCCGGCGTGTCCGTGCACCAGGCGGCATGCCACAACGTGCAATCACTGCTCAAGGAGCCCGAGCGGATGATCGAGGTGGAATGGGCGCCGACGTCGAAGAGCCTCTTCCTCGTGCACATCCAGATCGAGGCCCTCGACCGGTCCGGCCTGCTGTCTGATGTCACCCGGGTGCTC
This sequence comes from Microbacteriaceae bacterium UBA4731, assembly GCA_002404115.1. The sequence goes on along the minus strand of DHJB01000068.1, from coordinate 14,452 downwards.
TCGGAGCACCACGTGAACATCCTCTCCGCCACGGTGAGCACCTCCAAGGAACGCCTGGCGATCAGCCGGTTCGTCTTCGAGATGGGCGACACCACGCACCTCGACCGCGTGCTCAACGCGGTTCGGCGCATCGACGCCGTCTACGACGTCTACCGCGTCAACGACGGCTAACCCGTCCCGTTGCCCGTCCCGCTGCCCGTCCCGCTGCCCGTCCCGTTCGCCGAGATTGTCCGTTCCGGTCGAGATTGACCGGCACACCTGACAATCTCGACCGCACCTGTCAATCTCGGCGAGGGTAAGCGAGCAGGGCCTGTGCCTCGGCGAGCCGGCGCAGGGCGAGGTTCTTGTGCGGCAGGCCGGTGCGCCGGCACCAGCTGAGCGCCGGGGCGGCGTCGCTGAACCCGCCGTGGCGGAGCAGCGCGGCCAGGAGCGGCACGAGGTCGTCCGTGTCGTCCGTCGGGCAGCGGGCCAGGTCGACGACCGTGCGGAGCTCCGTCGTCACGCGGATGCCGGAGATCGTGCGGGTCTCGTCCATCGCCCGACGCACCTCCCGCAGCTGCACGCGCGGCGAGAGCGGCACGTGCGCCCTGGCGGCTGTGTCGACGCAGAACTGCTGGCGGAGCGGTTCGGGCGCTACCCCGTAAATCCAGGCAGCCGTCAGCCGTTCGGCGATGCACCGGGGCGGCACGAGCAGGCCGGCGGCGATGGCCCGGCTGTCGGCGCCCTCGACCTCGTCGATCGGGCACCAGAACTCGCCGAGCGGGAACAGTTCCCCGTCCAGCCGCGCGCTGCACAACTCGGCCAGGGGAAGGTCCCTGGACGAAAGCACCGGTCCGAGGCGCGTGTTCATCTGAACAGGGTGCGCCTGGGGCCGGTGCCGGCCGTGCGGGAATCGGTATCTGTGGAAAGAACCCGAAACCGAATGCTGTGGACTACTGCCCGATGGCCTTCAGCCACGCCTTGCGCGCCTCGAGGGCCTCGGTGGCCTCCTTGATCGCCGCGGCGTCCTTGCCTTCCTTCGCCGTGGCCAGTTCGGCCTCGAGCTTGGCAATGGCGTCGTGCAGCTGGCCGGCCAGACCCTCCGTGCGAGCCTTGGTCTCCGGGTTGTTGTGCTTCCAGTGCTCGTCGTCCAGCTTGCGAACGGCGGCCTCGACCTTGCGCAGTCGCTCGTCGACGACCTTGACCTGATCGCGCGGAACCTTGCCGATCGCATCCCAGCGGCGCTGGATCGAGGCCAGCGTTTCGCGCGCCTTGACCCGGTCGCTCGCGCCGAGCAGGGCCTCAGCCTCGGTCAGCAGCTCGAGCTTCTGGGTGAGGTTGGCCGAGAACTCTTCGTTGTCCTGGGCGTCGACCTCTGACTTCGCGGAGTACAGCACGTCGCCGGCAACCTTGAAGTTCGCCCACATGGCGTCGTCCTGCTTCTTGCCGGAGCGTCCGGCACTCTTCCAGTCCTCGAGGAGGGCACGGTAGGCGGGAATTCCGTCGGCACCCTTGGGCGCGAGGGCCTCGGCCTGCTCGATCAGCTGCTGCTTGCGGTTGCGGACATCCTTGTGGGCGCTGTCGAGTTCGGAGAAGAACGCCTTGCGGTTCTGCTCGATCGTCGTACGCGCGGCACGGAACCGCTTCCACAGGTCGTTCGCCTCGCCCTTGGGGATGCGCGGGGCGTCGTGCTGGTGTGCCTGCCATTTGGCGAACAGGGCGTCGAGTGCGGCGCTGGTCTGCTTCCACTGGGTCTTCGCGGGATCCTCTGCGGCGAGCCGCTCGGCTTCGTCCACGATCGCGGCGCGCTCGGCGACAGCGGCAACCGCGGCGGCCTTCGTCTCAGCGCTCTGCTGCTCGGTGAGTTCGCTGACGGCTCCGCCCAGGGCGGCGAGCCGCTCGGCGAGGGCGGCCAGGTTGCCGACGGCGTTGGCGTTCGCCAGGGTCGCCGAGAGGTTCTCGACGGCCTTCGCGATGTCCGCGGCCGGGGCACCGCCCTTGGCGCGCTGTTCGAGGAGCGTCACCTGGCCGTTGAGTTCAACGTATTTGCGCTCGAAGTAGGCCAGAGCCTCCTCGGGGGTGGCGTCGGGGTACTGCCCGACCGCGCGTTCGCCGGTCGCCTCGCGCACGTAAACCGTGCCGGTTTCGTCTACGCGACCCCATGGTTGCTGATCTGTCGTAGTCAAGAGCCTCACCTTTGTGAATTCGTCGTCTGCCAGCCGGAGCGGGCTGATACCACTACAAGCCTATTGCAAGCCTGCGCGTCGGTCCGCAGTTCTACCGAACTGATACATCCGTGATGGTCGTGGCGACGGCCGGAGCGCCGTCGGCTGCCCCACCCTTGACGCCCGCATCCGTGATTTTCTTCGTCAGCTGGCCGAGTCCGCTCGTGACTTTACCGAGCACCGTGTAACCGCCGGCGGCATCCGACGGGATGGTGGTGTCCTTGTACACGATGAAGAACTGGCTGCCCATGCTGTACGCGTTGCCCGTGGACCTGGCCATGGCGATCGTGCCGGCCGGGTATACGTCCCCCTTGGGAGCGTTTTCGATCGGCCCGTAGCTGTAGCCGGGGCCGCCGGTGCCCTTGCCGGTCGGGTCGCCGCACTGCAGAACGAAGATTCCGCTCGTGGTCAGCCGGTGGCAGGGGACACCCGTGTAGAAGCCGGTCTGGATCAGGTGGATCGTCGATGAGACCGCCTGCGGTGCGAGGGCGCCGTCGAGGCTGATGCCCAGCGGGATCTTGTTGAGGCTCATCGTGCCCGTCCAGGTGCGGTCCTTGGCCAGCGTGCTGGACGGAACCTTGCCGGTGTTCGCCCCAGGGGTCGCGCTCGGCGTCGGGGTCGGCGTGCCCGTCGCGGCGGCGGTCGGGCTGGGCACCGGCGTGCCGGGCCCCCCATTGTAGAAGAACAGCTGCGCGCCGACGGCGAAAACGAGCACGACGCCCAGCCCGACCGCGGCCAGAACGTTGTCCCGCACGCGGCGCTTCTGCTGGAACTCGTGCACGGCCCGCCTGGCCTGGTAGCCGCGAACGCGTGCGCGTGCCTCGCGGGCTTCGCGGTTCTGCTTGTTGTTCGGTACCACGTCGAATCCTCCAGGGGCCGCCAGCGGGCAGGTCAGAAAAGGGAAGGGTCCGGCCGCTTTGCGCGGCCCTAACCCGGTTGAACTCTACGCAACGCCGGCCGGGGTGGCGAAACAGCCGCGCGGGCGCATTCCGGCGCGAATCGGTCTGTCAGCCGCGCGAACTACGCTGGAGAGATGTCGGATGCCCAACCAGGACTGCGCAGTGGCGCAACGCCCCTTGCCGTGCGGATGCGCCCGAAGAGCCTCGACGAGGTTGCCGGTCAGCGGCACCTGCTGACCCCCGGCTCGCCGCTGGTCAGCCTGGCGAGCGACAAGACGGGGGAGCGGGGCTCGGTCTCGGTCATCCTGTGGGGCCCTCCCGGCACGGGCAAGACGACCCTGGCCCAGGCCATCGCGCACAGTTCCGGTCGCCGCTTCGTCGAGATCTCCGCCGTGTCCGCCGGTGTGCGCGACGTGCGCCAGGTGATGGAGGAGGCGCGCACGAGCCGCGACCTCTACGGGCTCTCGACCGTGCTGTTCCTCGACGAGATCCACCGCTTCAGCAAGGCCCAACAGGATGCGCTCCTGCCGGGCGTGGAGAACGGGGTCATCATCCTCGTGGCCGCGACCACAGAGAACCCCTCCTTCTCCGTCATCTCGCCGTTGCTGTCCCGCTCCCTCCTGCTCACCCTCGAAACGCTCAGCGACGACGATCTCGGCATCGTCGTCGACCGCGCCGTCGTCGACCCACGCGGCCTGGCGGACAAGTTCGTGCTCGACGACGAGGCGCGCGCTGCGATCATCCGCCTCGCCTCCGGCGATGCGAGGCGCGCGCTCACGGCGCTCGAGGCGGCATCCGTATCGGCCGCGACCACCGACGTCGGCACGGATGCCAGGCCCGTGATCACGACCGAGATCGTCTCGCTCGCGGTCGACCGCGCCCTGCTGCGGTACGACCGCAACGGCGACGAGCACTACGACGTGATCAGCGCCTTCATCAAGTCGGTGCGCGGATCCGACGTCGATGCGTCGCTGCACTACCTGGCCCGCATGATCGAGGCCGGGGAAGACCCGCGCTTCATCTGCCGCCGGATCATCGTGCTCGCCTCGGAGGACATCGGGATGGCCGACCCGCAGTCCCTCGTGATCGCCGTCGCCGCGGCAGACGCCGTGCAGTACATCGGCATGCCGGAGGGTCGGATTCCGCTCGCCCAGGCCGTGGTGCACCTGGCGACGGCCCCCAAGTCGAACGCCGCCTACATGGCGCTGGATGCCGCAATCGCCGACGTGCGGGCAGGTAAGACCGGCCGCGTGCCCAAGCACCTGCGCGACGCGCACTACCCGGGCGCCAAACGGCTCGGCCACGGCAAGGGCTACAAGTACCCCCACGACGACGTGCTCGGAGTGCTCGCGCAGCAGTACCCGCCGAACGAGCTCAAGACCGTGCGCTACTACGAACCCACCGAACACGGCAACGAGCGCGAGGTTTCGTCGCGCCTGGCGAAGCTGCGCCGGATCATCCGCGGCCAGTAGCGGTCAAGCCTGTCGAGGCACGGTTGTCGAGCCTGTCGAGCCTGTCGAGACGCCGTCACTGTGTTAGTCTGGACGCTGCCTACAACTGGTTTTGGCGTGCGGCTGCGCCCAACTCCGGCTTGGATGGGATTCGCTCTGTAGCCGAGCTGCCCGTGGCACCACCCCTCTGATCTCCCATGACGCCCTGCGTTCTTGTAACGTGTGCGCCCTGGCTTCCCCTTGTTTGAGTCTCCATCGAAAGGAAACCGTGTCTACCAAGTCACGTACCCGTAGCAAGACCCGCCTCTCGCGGGCACTGGGCATTGCCCTGACCCCGAAGGCCGCCAAGTACCTCGAGAAGCGTCCGTACGCTCCGGGCGAGCACGGCCGCACCAAGCGCAAGACCGACTCCGACTACGCCGTGCGCCTGCGCGAAAAGCAGCGCTTGCGTGCCCAGTACGGCATCCGCGAGGCGCAGCTGAAGATCGCCTTCCAGGAGGCTCGTCGTGCCCAGGGCCTGACCGGTGAGAACCTGGTCGAGATCCTCGAGACGCGTCTCGACGCTCTCCTCGTGCGTTCGGCCATCGCCCGTACGACCGCCCAGGCGCGTCAGATGGTTGTGCACCGTCACATCCTCGTTGACGGCCAGCTCGTCGACCGTCCGTCCTTCCGCGTGAAGCCGGGCCAGCTCATCCACGTCAAGCCCAAGAGCGAAGGCATGGAGCCGTTCCAGGTTGCAGCCGCGGGCGGTCACGTTGACCTGCTCCCGAAGCTTCCGGTCTACCTCGAGGTCGAACTCGACAAGCTGCAGGCCCGCCTCGTGCGTCGCCCGAAGCGCGTCGAGGTCCCCGTGACCTGTGAAGTTCAGCTCGTCGTCGAGTACTACGCAGCGCGCTAAATAGTCCGGGGCGCTTGCGTCTCTGAACTACGCTGGAGGGCGGATCACCCATGGGTGATCCGCCCTTTGCGCTGGTGCATGCGAAACCTGGAATGGATGGTGTTGACAATGTCAGGTGGAGATATCGCCGGGCTGATCGCCGCGGCCGTATTTGCGGTGCTGGTGGGTTTCCTCGCCATCCCGCTGGTCAAGCTCGGCCGGGTCTTCGACCAGACCACCCTCGCCATCCGCGACGTGAGCGTGGGCGTCACGCCGCTGCTCGAGGAAAGCGCCACTACCATCCGCGAGACCAACAAGCAGCTGGCCAGGGTGGACACCATCACGGGCAACGTGGCCGACGTCACGGGCAACGTTTCCGCCCTCGTGGCGCTCTTCGCCGCGACCGTCGGCGGCCCGCTGATCAAGGTTGCCGGCTTCTCCGCCGCCGTGCGCGCCGCGTTCCGCACCGGCCTCCGGCGCAGCCCCAAACGGGCGCGCTGATAGACCGCTACGCTTGAATCAGATCGGTTGAGCCGTCGGCGCAGCCCGTCGCAACACAGTCGCAACACACCTCAGGGAGCATTGCAATGAAGAATTTCATCTGGTTGGTCGTTGGCGTTGCCGTCGGGTTCGCACTCGCCCACGAGGCCAACAAGACCCAGCAGGGCAAGCAGTTCTTCCGCGACCTCGACACCAAGGCCCGCGAGTTCGGTGAAGCCATCTCCGACGGCTACCGCCAGCGCGAAGCCGAGTTGCGCGCCGCCATCGGCGATGTCGCCGACGCCATCGACGAGCCCGCACAGGGCTGACCCTTCGTACTGTCCCACCTCTCCTAGCTACGGAACACATGCAGACTGCTGAAATTCGCGGGCGCTGGCTCGACTTCTTCGCCGAGCGCGGACACACCGTCGTGCCCTCGGCGTCGCTGGTCAGCGACGACCCCACCCTCCTTTTCACCGTCGCCGGCATGGTGCCGTTCGTGCCGTACCTGACCGGCCTCGTTCCCCCGCCCTACCCGCGTGCCACCAGCGTGCAGAAGTGCATCCGCACGAACGACATCGAAGAGGTCGGCAAGACCCCCCGCCACGGAACGTTCTTCCAGATGGCGGGCAACTTCTCGTTCGGCGATTACTTCAAGGAACAGGCGATCGAATACGCCTGGGAGCTCCTCACCACGCCGGAATCCGGCGGCGGCTACGGCTTCCTGGAGAAGGACCTCTGGGTCACCGTCTTCGAAGACGACGACGAGGCCTTCCGGCACTGGCGCAAGATCGGCCTGCCGGAGGACCGCATCCAGCGACTCGGCATGGACACCAACTACTGGTCGACCGGCCAGTCCGGGCCGGCCGGCCCCTGCTCCGAGATCTTCTTCGACCGCGGCCCGGCGTATGGCGTGGACGGCGGCCCGGCGACGGATGACGACAGGTACGTCGAAATCTGGAACCTCGTCTTCATGCAGTACCTCCGCGGCGAGGGCACCGGCAAGAACGACTTCGTCATCCTCGGCGACCTCCCGAAGAAGAACATCGACACCGGTATGGGCCTGGAGCGCGTCGCCTTCCTCAAGCAGGGCGTCGAGAACATGTACGAGATCGACCAGGTGCGCCCGGTCCTCGACCGGGCCGCCGCCCTCTCCGGCCGCCGCTACGGCGCCGACCACGGCGACGACGTTCGGATGCGCATCGTCGCAGACCACGTGCGCAGCTCGCTCATGCTGATGAGCGACGGCGTGATGCCGTCGAACGAGGGACGCGGGTACATCCTGCGTCGCCTGCTGCGCCGCAGCGCGCGGGCCATGCGCCTCCTCGGCGTGGACACCGCCACCTTCCCCGAGCTGTTCCCCGCGTCCCGCGACGCCATGAAGGCCGCCTACCCGGAGGTCAAGGCCGATTACGATCGGATCAGCCAGGCCGCGTACGCGGAAGAGGAAACCTTCCTCCGCACCCTGGCCAGCGGCAGCAGCGTGCTCGACCTCGCGGTCGCGAAGACGAAGCAGGCCGCCAAGAGCGAGCTCCCCGGCGACACCGCGTTCCTGCTGCACGACACGTACGGCTTCCCGATCGAGATCACCCTCGAGATGGCGGAGGAGGCGGGGCTCAGCGTCAACCGTGAGGCCTTCGACACCCTGATGGCCAAGCAGCGCGCCATGGCGAAGGCGGATGCCAAGGCCAAGAAGACGAACCTGGCCGACCTCTCCGTCTACAGCGCGTTCCGCGCGCAGGGCGCAACGGTGTTCACCGGCTACGAGGCGCTGCAGACCGAATCCTCGATCCTGGGCATCATCGTCGACGGTGCCTCCGTCACGAGCGCGGTGGCCGGCGAAATCGCCGAGGTGATCCTCGGCGAGACCGCCCTCTACGCCGAATCGGGCGGCCAGGAGGCCGACGCCGGCCTGATCGTCGGCCCCGGCTACGAACTCGAGGTCCTCGACGTGCAGAAGCCCGTCGCCGGCCTGATCAGCCACAAGGTGCAGGTGAGAAGCGGCGAGGTGGGCGTCGGCGACAGCGCGACCAGCGTCGTCGACCCCGACTGGCGTCGCGGCGCGCGCCAGGCGCACTCCGGCACGCACATCCTGCACGCCGCCCTCCGCCAGGTGCTCGGCCCGAACGCGCACCAGTCCGGTTCGTACAACAAGGCCGGCTTCTTCCGACTCGACTTCTCCTGGAACCAGGCGCTGTCCCCGGCGACCCGCAGCGAGATCGAGGAGATCTCGAACAACGCCATCCGGGACAACCTTGAGGTCGTCACCCGCGAGATGAACCTCGCCGACGCCAAGGCGCTCGGTGCCATGGCCCTGTTCAGCGAGAAGTACGGCGACCGCGTGCGGGTCGTCGACATCGGCGGCCCCTGGTCCCGTGAACTCTGCGCCGGCACGCACGTGTCGACGAGCGCCGAAATCGGCATGATCAACCTCGTCAGCGAGGCATCCGTCGGCTCGACCAACCGTCGCGTCGAGTCCCTCGTCGGCCTGGACGCGTTCCGCGACCTCGCCGCAGAGCGCGCGATCGTGTCGCAGCTCACCGCGAACCTCAAGACGCCGAGGGAACAGCTGCCGGAGCGCATCAGCGACCTGGTGCAGAACCTCAAGGCCGCGGAGAAGAAGATCGCCGCGTTCGAGGCTCGCGCGCTCACCGATCGGGTGCCGGCGCTGGTGCAGACGGCCTCCCGGGTGGGTTCCGTCACCGTCGTGGCCGAAAACCTGGGCGCGCTCAATTCCGCCGACGACGTGCGGATGCTTGTCACGGCCACCCGCGAACGGCTCGGCAGCGACCCGGCGGTGGTCGCACTCGCGGCCGTCGTCGGCGACAAGCCGGTCGTCATCATCGCCACCAACCAGGCGGCCCGCAATGCCGGACATCGCGCCGGCGCGCTGGCGAAGGACGTGGCGCGGATCCTCGGCGGCGGCGGCGGCGGCAAGGACGACCTCGCCCAGGGCGGCGGGACGGATGTCTCTGCCATCCCGAGCGCGCTCGACGCCGTTCGCGCGTCCGTGGCCCGCTGAGCCCGTGCGTCCTGGCGTGCGGGTAGGAGTCGACGTCGGCACGGCCCGGATCGGCCTGGCGCGGAGTGACTCGCACGGCATGCTTGCCACGCCCGTGGAGACCGTCGGCCGCGACCAGGGCGGCACGGCCGACATCGCCCGGATTGCCGCCGTGGTGGCTGAGCTCGAGGCCGTCGAGGTCGTCGTGGGTCTGCCGCTGGCGCTGTCCGGAAACCGCACGGCATCCACGGATGACGCGGTGGGCTTCGCTGAGGCCCTCGCGCGCTCCCTGGAGGTGCCGGTGCGGCTGGTCGACGAACGACTGTCGACCGTCTCGGCGCAGTCGGCTTTGCGGGCATCCGGCCGGAAGGCCAAAACCCATCGCCCAGTCATCGATCAGGTGGCCGCGACTATAATTTTGCAGCACGCCCTGGACACCGAACGTGCCTCTGGGAAGCCCCCCGGCTCATTCGTTCTTCCGACCGAAAGGCCGTAACAGTGCCGAACACCCCCGCAGAGTCAACCGATCCGCCGCCCGGCGATCCCTCGTCGGGCTGGGACGACATCCTCGCGGGCCGCACCATGCAAGCGGCCGAAAACGTGGCACTGCCCTCGCGACGCGAGGCCCGCGAGGCCCGCGACTCGGAGCATCACGGCAGCAGGTCGGCTCGGCGATCCCAGCTCGAAGAGGGCGCGCCGCGCGAAAAGAAGCGGCGCAAGGGCGGCTGGGGCTGCATCGTCGTGCTGCTGGTTCTCATTGCGCTGATGGCCGGAGCTGCGGTGCTCCTCCAGGGGCCGATCAGCCAGCTGGTGGCCAGCTTGCAGGGACCGCCGGACTACACCGGCACCGGGGAGAAGAAGATCGTCGTGATGATCCTCGACGGCGATACCGGGTCCGACATCGCGAGAACCCTCGCCAAGAAGGACGTGGTGAAGAGCTCCGCCGCCTTCTACAACCTGTTGCTCACAGAGACTCCGGCGCCGGTATTCCAGCCGGGCGCCTACCAGCTCGCCACCAAAATGAGCGCCCGATCGGTGCTCGACGCCCTGCTCGACCCGGCCACCCGGCTCAAGCACACCGTGGTCGTCCCGGAGGGCACGGTCGCATCCGTCGTGCTGAAGTCGCTCTCGGTGGGCGCCAGCATCCCGCTGGACGACCTGAAGAAGGCCGCGGCCGATGTGGCTTCCTTCGGGCTCCCGGCCGAGGCCACTTCCCTGGAAGGCTTCCTCTTCCCGGCCACGTACAGCTTCACGCCGGGAATCAGCGCGCATGACGCGATCAAGACCCTCGTCAACCGCCAATTCAAGGCCCTCGACGAAGCGGGCGTCACGCCGGAGAGGCGCTGGACGACCATCGTGCTGGCCTCGTTGATCCAGCGGGAAGCCGGTCTCGCCGAGGACTACCCCAAGGTTTCCCGGGTGTTCCTGAACCGACTGGACCCGAAACAGTGGAAGAGCGGCCTGCTGCAGTCCGACGCCACAGTCGCGTACGGCACCGGGAACACCCACCGAGTGACGACCACCGACGCCGAACGAGCGGACGCCGGCAATAAGTACAACACCTACGTGCATCCGGGCCTGCCGGTGGGCCCGATCTCGAACCCGGGCGACCTCGCCATCGAGGCTGCCCTGCACCCTGTCGCCGGCGGTTGGCTGTTCTTCGTGACCTGGAACCTCGACACCGGACAGACGACCTTCTCGTCCACCGTCAAGGAGCACGAGGTCGCCGTTGCCAAGTGGCTGGCCTGGATGAAGGAGCACCCCGAGTATGGCTAACGAGATCCCGGCAGCACGGCCCCCCGCCGCCCCCACGTCGGAGGCCTCTCCGCGCCGCCTGGCGGTGCTCGGTTCGCCCATCGAGCACTCGCTGTCGCCCGCGCTGCACAGGGCCGCCTACGCCGCCCTCGGGCTGGACTGGCGCTACCACGCCGTCGAGGTGTACCCCGGGACCCTCGCGGCCTTCCTCACCGACCTCGGCCCCGAATGGCTCGGGCTCTCGCTCACCATGCCACTCAAGCACGAGGTGCTTCCGTTGCTCACCGACATCGATCGGGTTGCCGGCCTGACCCAGGCCGTGAACACGGTCCGGTTCGGCGAAATGGACGGCACGCGCACGCTGACCGGGTTCAACACGGATGTCGCCGGCCTGGTTCGCGCCCTCACTGAGGTCGGCCTCGCCCGGGTGACCCACGTCACACTGCTCGGGGCGGGCGCCACGGCATCCTCCGCACTCGCCGCCGCCGCCGAACTGGGCGCCGAGTCCGTCGACGTGATCGTGCGCAGCACCCCGAAGGCCGCGCCGCTCGTGGAACTCGGCCGCACCCTCGGGCTGATCGTCACGGTCTCCGATTTCACCACCCTCGGCAGCGCGGAGCGCCGCCCGGAGCTCGTGATCAGCACGCTGCCGGGCGGAACGTCGCTCCGGCGCGAGTTCCCTGCGGACCTGCGCCGCAACGCCGTGCTTTTCGACGTGGCCTATTCCCCGTGGCCGAGCGCGATCGCGCAATCCTGGTCCGCGGTCGACGGCACCGTACATTCCGGTCTCGGCATGCTGCTGCACCAGGCCTTGATGCAGGTGCGCATCTTCGTCAGCGGCGATCCGTTCGAACCGCTGCCGAACGAAGACGCCGTGCTGGAGGCCATGCGCGGCGCGCTGCCTCCGGCGGCTGTGGAAGGATAGTCAGCATGCTTCGTTGGCTCACAGCCGGAGAGTCCCACGGCCCCGAACTCATCGCCATTGTCGAGGGTTTGCCCGCTGGAATCCCGGTTTCTCTTGATGCGATCCGCCTCGACCTTGCGCGCCGCAAACTCGGCTACGGCCGAGGAGCGCGGATGAAATTCGAGGAGGACGAACTCACCATCTCCGGCGGAGTGCGCCACGGTGTCACCATCGGCGGTCCGGTGGCCCTGCGCATCGGCAACACCGAATGGCCCAAATGGGTCGACGTGATGAGCCCGGAGCCGGTTGACGCCGAGAAGCTCGCCCGCGGCCGCGGCGCGCCCCTGACGCGCCCGCGCCCCGGACACGCCGACCTCGTCGGCATGCAGAAGTACGGCTTCGACGAGGCGCGCCCCGTGCTCGAACGCGCGAGCGCCCGCGAAACCGCCGCTCGCGTCGCGCTGGGCGCTGTGGCCAGGGCGTTCCTCGCAGAGCTCGGCATCGGCCTGGTCAGCCACACTCTCTCCATCGGGCCCGTCCGGGTCCCCGAGGACGCGCCGCTGCCGCTGCCGACCGACGTCGACGCGCTCGACGCCGATCCGTTGCGCTGCTTCGACGAAGCCACCTCGGCGCTCATGGTCGCCGAGGTCGACGCGGCCCACAAGGACGGCGATACCCTCGGCGGCGTCGTCGAGGTGCTCGCCTACAACCTTCCCCCCGGGCTTGGCTCGTTCGTGCACTGGGACCGCCGCCTCGACTCCCAGCTGGCCGCCGCGCTGATGGGCATCCAGGCGATCAAGGGCGTCGAGGTGGGGGACGGATTCCTCACCACGACCAGGCGCGGTTCCGTCGCGCACGACGAGCTCGTGCAGTCGGCCGGAGCGATCATGCGTGCCAGCGACAAGGCCGGCGGAACCGAAGGCGGCATGAGCACGGGCACCGTGCTGCGGGTGCGCGCCGGCATGAAGCCGATCTCCACCATCCCCAGGGCCCTGCGCACCGTCGATGTCGCCACCAGCGAGGCCGCCCCTGCGCACCACCAGCGCTCGGATGTCTGCGCCGTGCCCGCGGCGGGCGTGGTCGCCGAGGCGATGGTTGCCCTCGTGCTCGCCAACTCGGTGCTGGAGAAGTTCGGCGGCGACGCGGTCGAGGAAACCCGCCGCAACCTCGACTCCTACCTCGCGAACATCCCGGCGAACCTGAAGACGGGTGCGTCCAGCGACGCGTCGCTCTAACGATGCCTGCTCTCGAGCATCCGCTCTTCCCGCTTGTCTTCATTGGTCCGATGGCCGCCGGCAAGACCAAGATCGGCAAGCGCGTCGCCCGTGCCCTCGTGGTGCCGTTCATCGACACCGACAAGCGAATCGTTGCCGAGTACGGGCCGATCAGTGAGATCTTCGCGCGCGAGGGCGAAGACTATTTCCGCGTGCTCGAACGTGCGGCCGTCGTCGACGCCCTGGGCGAGCACGCCGTCGTCTCTCTCGGCGGCGGCGCGGTGCTCGACGCACAGACGCAGGCGGACCTCGCCGGCTGCACCGTCGTCTACCTCAGCGTGGACGCCGCGGCCGCTGCTTCCCGGATCGGTGGCGCCAAGCGGCCGTTGCTCGCGGACGGCGTCGACGCCTGGCAGCGCATCTTCGACGAGCGGCGCCCGATTTACGAGGCGCTGGCGAGCATCCAATTTGACACCTCCAAGCGTCCGATCGACAAGATCGCCGACGACATCGTGAACTGGGTAAGAGAGAAATCGTGACCGACACAACTGCGCCAGAAGCAACCATTGACCCGACTGGCACCACGGTGATCACCGTGGCCGGGGTCGACAGCTACCCGGTGCTGGTGGGCAGGGGGCTCGTCGCCGACGTCGCAGAGCAGCTCGGCACCGGCGTGCGCAAGGTGCTCATCGTGCACACGTCGACGCTCGGGGCGCGGGCCGTCGCCCTGCGGGAGAGCCTGCTCGGCAGTTACGAGGTGCTGATCGCCGAGGTGCCGGATGCCGAGGCCGCCAAGCGCGTCGAGGTCGCCGCCTTCTGCTGGCAGGTCATGGGCCAGGCCGACTTCAGCCGCACGGACGCCGTGATCGGCTTCGGCGGGGGAGCCGTCACCGACCTGGCCGGTTTCGTCGCGGCGACCTGGTTGCGCGGCGTACGCCTGGTGCAGATCCCGACGAGCGTGCTCGGCATGGTGGATGCCGCCGTCGGCGGCAAGAACGGCATCAACACCGCAGAGGGCAAAAATCTCGTCGGCACGTTCTACGCGCCGACGGCCGTGCTCTGCGACCTCGACGTGCTCGAGGACCTGCCACGCAACGAGATCCTGGCCGGCTTCGCCGAGATCGTGAAGGCCGGTTTCATCCAGGTGCCGGAGATTCTCGACATCATCGAGGCGGATGTGGCCGCTGTCACCGACCCGACGACCCCGCAGTTCCGCCGCGTTGTCGAGCTCGCCATCGCCATGAAGGCGCGCGTCGTGGGCGAGGACTTCAAGGAGTCCGGCCTGCGCGAGATCCTCAACTACGGGCACACCCTGGGCCACGCGGTCGAGCACGCCGAACGCTACGGCTGGCGCCACGGCGCGGCTGTCGCGGTCGGGATGATGTTCGCCGCCGAGCTGGCGCGACTGACCGGTCGCCTGTCGGACGAGGCCGTCGACCGGCACCGCCGCATCCTGGAGTCGCTCACCCTGCCCACGACCTACCCGGTCGGCCGCTGGAACACGCTCCTGGCCACCATGCAGCGGGACAAGAAGACCCGCAGCGGCATGCTGCGCTTCATCGTGCTCGACGACGTGGGCAAGCCGACGGTGCTCGAGGGCCCGGATGCTTCCCTCCTGTTCGCCGCGTACCAGGAGATCGGCTCCTAGGACGGTGCTGAATAAGTTT
>DHJB01000048.1 GCA_002404115.1 Microbacteriaceae bacterium UBA4731 | reverse complement strand
TCTAGGGGATGGGCACTGGTATCGGCGCCCATTCCTTTCCGAAGGGATCGCGGAGCACCACCGCATAGGCGTAGCTGGGCACCGGGGTGACAGTCAGGCCGACGGATGCCGGAACCGGAACCGGAACACCGAGCGGGCCAGGAGTGGGTGTGAGGCTCGCTGCGCCGCTCAGGAGTTGCATCGTCCAGGCCGGGGACCCCGGCGGCAGGTTCGGTAGGCCGGCAGCTGTGATCGCGATAGCCCCGCCCACGTGGGCGAACCCCAGGGTGGGCACGGCACCGACGGTGTCGATCCAGGCCGGGGTCGAGAACGGACCCCACGGTGACGGAATCTGGTCATGCTGCAGGCCTGTGGCTCGGATCTCGCTCAAGGTGGCGGTTGCGCCGGCCGCAAGGGTCGGTTCGGTGGGGTAGCGGACACACGCTGCCACAGCGGTGCGGAGCCAGGGCTGGCCGCGCAGTTTCGCCGTGCCTTCGTGCACGGTCGGATCGCCTGCGGTCGGTTGGAGCGTCACGGTGGTCACCTGGGGCCAGAACGCTGGATCGCCGCCCAGGTATTCGACCAGCCGCGCCTCGATTCGGGCCGGCGTTGTGCCAGCGATGTGCAAGCTGGGGAGCACGGATGACGGCGGCTTGGTGACGCGCACTGTTACGCTCGCCGTGCCGTCGTCCGCTACTAACACGCGCACCTCCGGTACCGGAGGGAAGTCGCTTCTGGGCACCACAATGGCCACAGGCTGCGTGCGCTCGAACGGGGTCGAGACCGACTCGGTCGGGGGATTACCTGGGATGGTCGTGACCGCAACTGCGCGTGCGAACACGACGCCGTCGATGCCGGCCGGGAGTTCGATCGTTGCGTAGGCTGTGCTGCCCTGCACGGGATACGAAGCCGTTGAGGCCCACGAGTACAGGCCTCGGCTGTCGTGGGCTGGCATCGCGAGACGCACTGTCGCGGCTCGTTCGGCGCGCGGTTCCGCTGCGTCGGCAGCAGGAAGGCCGAAAGCGGACCGGAGGGCCGTTTCGCCTGCGATGAGCACGCGATAGGCCCGGGCGTTCGGTGCGGCCGCGATCGCAAGTGTCACTGTCACTGTCGGGCTGTTGCCCCGGCGTGTGGACGCGATCAGTCGTGGTCCGATCGCGGGCGGTCGGATGGGCCGCGGATCGACGATTCGGGCGGTGACCGCGGCGCTTGCAGAGGTGCGACCCTCCGCGTCGAGGCTCTGTAATGTCACGACATCGTCGACGATTTGACCCGGTGTCGTTTCGGCTGCGGCGAATTCGACGACGCGCGAAACCATCCCATCCACGACGTCGGAAGCCGCAACCGAAAGCACGCGCGGTGACGGCTCGCGGGGTACCGAGATCCGCAGTTCCGTGAGGGGAATCGACCCGGGCCCGACCGGCCACTGCACGCTCACGTCGAGACGAACCGATGCCGTCGAAGCGGGGCCCTCGCCCGCAGGGGCTGGGGTGAATGAGACGAAGACGCGGCCACCGGGCGCTGGGACGGGCGGCCGATCGGGGCGAATGACGCTCAACGCGGCCGGCGCACCCCAGCGGCCAAGCCAATCCTCCAGACGCACGGCGACATCGATGGACGCATCGTCGCCGCTGACGCCGACGGCCGAGACGACATGGCGCCCGTATGGCTTCGAAAAGCCTGCGATCATCGGGGTCGGGGCTCCCGCCAGCCCAGTATGTAGCGTTGCGGCCGTTGGCGCGGTCTGCACGAACGCCACTTCTCCGCGCGGCACGACACGGTCGATCCCGACCGTCGCCGTCCATTTGTTGATCGTCACCGCGTTCCAGGAGGAGTCAAGCGCGAGAAGGGCGGGCTGCTCCGGCCCGTCCGATGGGCACTCTCGAACGTAGGGCAACGGCACCACGATGACGCTAAGGTCCCACCAGCTGCCATCTTCAAGGTGCGCGAACCCGCGGGTCGCCCGCTGCAGGTCACGGTACCCGCTGATCTCTTCCTCGTAGAAGCGCTCGACCTCGTCGGGCTCCTGCTGGACCGGCCGCTCGTGCGGACTCCGCAGCCGGAATACGGGCACGAGAGCCGCCGCCAGCCCGACGATGCGGGTGTCGTTCGGCTCGGGCTCGCGTTCCAGCGTGCCCGACAATCCCTGCCAGCGGGCAACCCCGGGATCGACGGATGCCTGCAGGTAGGCATCATCGGCATGCTGAGACATCGTCGTGCTGCCGGCCGTGCCGTCGACGCTTCCGCGCGAACCGCTGTCGAGCGCCCGATATGCCCGCTCGCACCACGCTCCGACTCCGTCGACCCCGCCGGAATCGCGGCGCGCATCAACAATGGCGCGGATGCGAGCAAGCTCGCGCGCCGGATCCGGCTCGAGTACGCCCGGCCGTTCGCGGTCCGACGGCAACCGGTAGGGCGGCGCCGACAGTTCGACCCGAGTCTTCCAGTCGTCGCTGCTGTCGCGCGCCGGCAGGTAGTAGGGGATGCGTGCGGCCTGTTCGCCCGCGAGTGACGCCCGGGCGAGCACACGACCGTGGTCCAACCCGAATCGCCCGATGCCGACGGATGCCGATGCCTCCACGACGGTGCCGCGTCCCGTCACACGCACCACCTCGCAGTCTGCTGAAGCCAGCCGCCAGTGGGCGGGGTCGTCGGGCAACGGTTTCGACCGGGCCGAGTTGGTCGACCACAGGCCCTGTCGGGTGAGACGCGGGTCCGCCGCAGACAAAGTGAGGTCGCCATCGCCCTGGATGAGCGCCCAGCCGAGCACCTCGGGTCCAGGCGCGGGTTTCTCGAAGACCAGCGTGAGCTCCTCGCCGCGGTCCGTATCGATCTGCCAGCCGTTAGGTCCACGCTGCCCGAAGGAGAACACTGGGTCGACTCCACGAAAGCTGTCAACGTTGGTGAGCAGATCCACCAGCACCGTCGGTCCAGCGGGAAGACCGCCGGACGGACCCATGGTCACATGCCAGTGGATGCCGTCGGGCAGTTGCGGGTCGGAACCAGGTCCGGTCAACCAGGCGATGTCGCCGAACGCCGTCAAACGGTCGCAGAAGACGATGGTCACGATTCCTCCACTGCTACGAGTGTCGCTGAGCTGAAGCGTGGCGGATTCACGACTGTGACCCGACGGTAGAAGCTGGTCAGCCTGTCATTCGCTCGGAGCTTGAGCATTGCCGTCGCGCCCACCTGGATGGGAGTTGTCGAGAGCCAGAGCGCGACGGTGCCCGCGCGGTTCGATCGTCGCACCGGCAATTCGATGCCGGACAGGTAGGCCTGCCGGAGACCCATCCGCCGACCGCCATCCCGCACCAGCGGCTCCGTTGACTCGAGGAGCAGACCAGCGACCGCCCATCCACCGCTGGCAGCCGGCGCCCAGAGCACGCTTGACCGGTTGGCCTCGACCGGGCGAAGCGGTGGCAGTCCGAGCGCGTCGATCATGCGCTCGAGTTCGGCGTCGTCCTGTATCCACCCGGGCGCACCGGCGACCGGTGTCACAGCCAGGTCGCCGTGCGTGCGAGCGTTGGCGTAGGAGCCGCCGACGAACCCGAAGGATCGGATGAGGTTCGCCGGATTGGTGAAGTTCGACGTGGTGAAAGTGATGCCGCCGATCGAGGGCGTCCATTTGTCGGGGTGGGCATCGCCTGCTTCGGGGAGCACACAAGAGAGTTCGTACGTAGCTCCCATCTGCAGTGTCGCCGCCACCGTCAGGGTTGATTCCGTCGGCGGAACAACGCATCCGGTGCTCTTCGCCGCAAGCTCGACCGCGGCCGCCAGGGCGAGTTTCGGTTTCGATTTCGCCGGATGCGGGAACGGAACCGTGTAGCTGTCAGGCGCAGCCCGGTCTACGCGGCGCACCAGGAGGCCGACATCGCGGTCGTAGAGACCGGCGAGTTCGACGATGTGCATGGCGAGGAATTCGATGCCCGGCTGGTCGGCGGGAAAGAGGAATTCGGTGTGATCGGCCGGGGTGAAGCCTTTTACGTAGCGCGCCAGGTAGCCCGGCTTGAACGTGTCGAGCAGCACGCTCCTGGCCAGCTGTGGGTCGATGAGCACCCCACTGGCGGAGAGCACGGGGGCCGACGACTCCACGAGCTTCCAGGGGGAGGCATAGCCCGACGGCGCGCCTGTCTTCACGAGGTCGGTTGACTGCTTCGGCGTGGCCGGTTTGGCCGGAGGAGTCGGGTCTTTACCGGCCGTGGCGAAGTACCAGGAATGGATGATCGGTGCAGGACCGGAATTCGCTGGAGTCGCGGTGACGCCTGCCACGTTCAAGGCGCTGTCCCACCCGAGGGTGACGGTCAAGCGGTAGCGGTGACCTGGCGTGAGGAGCTGGGAGAGCATCGACGGATCGGCCGCAGCATTCGCATCATCGCTATTCGCGTCATCCTGCGCATTTTTTGCGTTGGTGGCCGCCGCGTCATCCCTGGCGGTCGTCGCCAACAGGCCGAGGATGAAGGTCGGGAGGCCCCACGGGAGCTCGAGGACGATCGCGGCGACCGGGTCTGCAACAGACGAAGGAAGGACGACCGTCACGACGGTGGCAGACCCGTCGGCGCTTCGGGCGCCGACCTCGAGCGTCGGCGCGGCAACTGCCCCGCTGGCGGTCCGGGCCGACGCCGTGATGCCATGGAATCCCTCAAGCATCTGGTAATCGGTGACCGCGACAAGCAGATGGAGCCGCCCGCTGATCACCGGCTCGTCGAAAGTGATAGTGGTGCGCATCGCAGGCGATGGCAGCGGCGCGACGAACACCGATGACGTCAAGCGGAAGCCGCGATCGAACCGGCGACCGTCGGCGACGGCCTCACTGCGAAGTGCAGCTGGACCGGCCGAGATCGTCGTAGGCGGTACAGCAGGTGCGATCAGCCCGCGCAGCGACACTGGCACGCTTCCCACGGTGAATCCGGTGCCGTTGGCAAAGCTCGAGAGCACACTCGTGCCCCATTCGGACCGCTCGGCGGGCACATGCCAGAATCGCCCCACCGGTGTTGCGTCACCACCGACAGCCCAGCCGGGGCCGGACGGCGCGGTCCACAGGCAGGCGCCGCCGATCAGCTGGGCCGGGTCCATCATCGGCTTCAGCTGGCTGCCGTCCCCGGCCATGTGCGCGGCCCAGGCGAGGAGCGTTCGGCGCAACAGCACCAGCTCGCGTGCGTTGGATGTTCCCGCCGGCCACGTGCCCGTGCCCGCAGGCACCTGCCAGCGCGAGGTGTCGTGAAGCGGAACGGAAGTGATGGCTTCCGGTTTCGTCACATCTTCGAGCACCACGTTCTGCAGTGTCCATGTGATCGTCGCGCCGCCGGAGCTGACCTGACCGAGGTTGACGGCGGGCGATGGCGAGGTGATCGCCATTGTTCCGATCGCCGGGGCGATCGGAAACGCCAGGATCGGCACGACGTCGGGCCACACGATCGGCGCCTTCGCCCACCCTCCGTCGGGGCTGACGCCGGTTCCGGCGGCGGGACGCTGCGGAGACCCGGCGCCGGCATCCGCTGCGGGCAGCGACCGACCGAGGCCGTCCGCGAGCAGCACATCCGGCCACGGCCAGTCGTCGGGGCCGGGAACCGGTGCCAGCGGCGCGGGCGCAGCATCGAGCGTATTGATGGTGATGCATTCGCGCAGGGTGTCGAAGAACAGGTCGATCTCGCCGCAGATTTCGAGCTTGTAGGCGAACTGGACCGCACCGCCCGCATCCGTCCAGAGCTGCAGCGTGACATCCGCTGAGAGTCCGATGTGGAACGGGCCGATGCCGAGAGTCCCGCTCAACTGGCCGTGTACACGCAGCAGCTCAGGTCGAGTGCTGATGAGTGCCGTCAGGCTGGCCGTGATCTCGGCCCAGAGGATGCCCTTGGCGCCGATGACCACCTCGATCCCTGCCCCGACTCCGATCGTGAAACCGGTTGTGGCGGGAACATCCTTGTCGCCCATCAGACTCGGGGTGTTGATGCCGGCGCCCTGCACCATGAGAAACGCCCAGCCGCCGCACTCGAACGGTGTGCCGGGGAAGACTTTCGCGGTGATCGGTCCGGGGGGCCGGTTGGTCGGGGCGACGATGCCGTCGTCGCTGCCCACGCGCACCCACCAGTTCCCGTCACGGTAAGGGAAATGGGCCGCGAGCGGCACATTCACCTCGACGAGGTACGGGATGGAGAAGGTGCCGGAGACGGCGATGTCCAGGGCTTCGGTCGAGGCGGCGACTCCGCCGAAGACGGTGATCTCCGGAGGATTCGACGGTGGCTTCCCATCGATCCCTACTCTCGAGGACAGATCGTCGAGTGCCGACTGCGTGATGGACTTCCGGTCGGCGAGCAGATGCCCGTCCACGCCGATGCGGAGCGCGAAATCGGGGATCGTGATGCCGAACACGCCCAGTGCGCTGAAGAAGAAGCCATTGTCTGGTGCAGTTCCGATGCTGAGCCCGATGCCGATCGTCATGTCGTCGGACCCGAATACGAGCGGCTGCCACGGCTTCCACCTGCGGAGCGCAAGGAACGGATTCGCGGGATCGAGAGGCGGCATAGCGGCGTTGTAACCGAAGGTACCGAGTGCCCCGTAGAGCCCGAGGCCGGTCGGGCCGAGCGGGATGGGGCCAGGCAGGTCGACGGCGAAGCCGATCTCGACCTTGGGACCCTGCGGGAGCTCGTCGTATCGGAGGAAACCGAGCGCGGCGAGTCCCACCGACGGCACCTCGACTCCGAGCACGACGGAGAAGCCGGTATCCGTGAACGAGACCTGGCCTTCGCCTGTGAGGAGCCCAGGCACGTCGACGCTCGCGACCAGCCCGCGGAGACCGAGAGCGAGGCCGCCGCCGTCGAATGTCGCCCGAATCGTTGCGCCGCTGATTTTCACTGGCCCGAGGTCGATGACGAAGCGAAGGTCGACCTCGAACCAGGTCGAGCCGTGGCCGGAACGTGTGCCGACGATGTCGAGCAGCGAGCCGGAGGTTTGTACGGTCCACTCGCCAGGGTCGACGACTTCGATCCGGGCGCGCGAGAAGTCGAGGGTGAGCATGTCACCCAGACTCGTGGTGGGGTCGACACTTGCCGCAACATCACGCCAGCGCACGCGAAGGGGCCGGGCATCCGGCTTCATGCCGACCGCGAGTGGCCCACTCTTCCAGAGGTCGGCCGTGACGACACCTTCGATGTCGAGCAGGGCGTGCACAGCGCCGATTTGTTGCGTAGAAGCATCAAGGGTTACACCGTGTAGGACGAATCCGCCGCTGACCGCGAGTTCCGTGCCCATGACCGCGGCAGCTGCGAAGAGCGCTGCGGTCGCGGCCGTCGGGGAATCCGCACGGATTGCCGGCGCCAGGGCCGTGGTGATTCCGGCCGCGATCGCGCCGGGGGTGGTGTCGATGATGTTCAGCAGCCCCGTCGGAGCATCCGATTCCATGGTGACCGTGACGCTCAGCGCACCCGGATCGCCCGGCGGCCGTGACATCCCTGCCCGCACCCGCAGCGGCGTAGCAATTGCAGGTCCGGCGGCGCCGAGCAGCCCGTCCCCTGTGGGCAGCTCAAGTGTCACAGAGACGCCCGTCGGCACGAGTTGGTCGAACGAGTCGGCATCGGGAAGATGCCAGGAAAGCGTGCCGCCGACCGCCGGGGCGCTCTCGCCGGCGCCGACAGGAGCCGGGGCGATAGCGAGATCGAGGTCGAGCCGGCCCGCTCCGCACTGCAGGTCCACTTGGCAGGCGATACCGCCGATGACCGGCACGGTCTCGGGGAGCACGAACTCTGCACCCGCTAGCTGAAAACGGCTGCCGGTGACGCCGATCGTCTGGGGCAGCGTGATGCCGATACCGCCGGGAAGCAACACTGACTTCGAGCTGGCCGTGAGAGTGAGGTGCGAGACGTCGATGGTCGCTTTCGCCCCGGCCGTGAGCGAGATGGCGAGGTGACCCGTCACCCCAAGGGTGACCAGCGCTCCGGCATCCAGATAGCGGATGCGGCGCTGTCGACCGGTTCCGATTTCGGTGCGGGTCGCCATCTTCACTGCGGCGGGAAGTGTCAGTGTGACGCCATCGAGGGCGATGGTGACGACCGCCGGTGTCGGTCCGACCGACGCGGTGGCGGACACCGTCACCGCGCCAGTGAAACTCGAGCCGAGGACTCCGGGCAGTGCCACGGCGGTGACGGATGGCAGCGCGCTCGGGGTGCTGAGATCAGCCGGCGCATCGAGCGCAGACATCAGGGCCGCCAGGGCGCCGTCGATGATCGCGCCTGTGCTGACGCCGTCCAGGTCGAGCTTGTCCAGAAGACTCATGCGCGTGCCCCTCCCCGGTGAGAGTCTGGGACTCGATCTCGGTACAGTCGGATGCGATGTGGATCAAAGACACGAGCGCTGCGATAGACGCGAGTCGTGCGACATCGTAGCGCTGTCTCGGCGGTTCAGACACCGTGCCGGCATCGTCTCGTCGCTACTGAAACCAACTCGTCGATGGGTGATGATAGGTTCCCTGCACTGTTGGCCAGTCGTATCGGTTCGAGGTCGCGTCTTCGATCGTGGCCAGCCCACCGTTACTATTAACGAACGCTGCCAACCGTCGCTGGAACGACAACCAAAGGTTGTGGGCGGCGCCGAACACCGTGGCGGACATCGCGTTGTCCAGTGCAGAGGTCGTGCGATCTGCGCCGCGCGTGAAGAACACGAACTCGCCCGCGGCGCCCGGGATGAACCCCCACTGCCGGTTGCCGCTGACTGGATGACCCCCATCGTCTGGAGTCCACAGGGTGGAGAATATCCAGTGGTCGGCGGCAACCTCCGCCGCCACGACTGATCCGTCGTCAACGTTCACGCCTGAGCTGAACATGTCGATCGAGATCACAGCACCTGGGAAGGCCATGGGCAGGAATGGCGGCAGCCATGCCGCCGTGTCGATCAACGGTTCATAGGGCTGGAAGTTACAGCCGTCCGGGGAGCCGTCGACAAAGGTGTTGATGTTGCGGCGCACGAATTCCAGCAGCTGTTGGGCGGTCATTGTGCTCGTGCCGTCGGTGGGCATCGCCGACACCCTGACCGGGTAGAAGTCCAAATTGATGGGACCCTTGGCATCCTCAATGGCGTGCACAACCCTGGTCGGTCCAGCAAGGCTAAACCTCGCGTTCAGGCCCGCCTGCATCGATTGCGGAGGCCGGAAGCCGATGAGAAACTCCCAGGCTTGCAGCGAGGGTGGCGCGGGCACGGGTGTCGGCGGGAGCGACGGCGTTGGCATCGGGGTGAACAGGGCGTTGAGGCGCCCACTCGTACCGGGACCCGTCACCCCATCATGCTGCCCCAACCCCGGGGGTACCGCCAACTGTTGGTCAATCTTGAACTGGCGCACGGTATCGCTCGTGGCATTGTCGTAGGTGAATGTGACGAGCAACGGATACCCCAGGTCGCGCAACGCTCCTTGAACAGCTCCGACGGCCTCCGGATCATTCGGCTGGTCTACTATCAGATCGCCGTTGGAGTCGAACCCGTCCAGGGTCATGCGGGCCCCGCTGACGCACTTCTCGAACTGGGTGATGCCGGCAAATCGTGGTGCGATCGCGACGCTCATAATTCGACCCCCCTATGGGAACATCAGTATGCACATCCTCTGGCCCCGAAGCGGAGGAATCATCCAAACAAATGCATACTGGCGAACCTTGAGCTCATCGTCAAGCCCCCTCGCGTTGACTCATAGATAATCTCCGCGAGCGAAGAGCATAGTGCCTCCGCAGGCAGTCCGAACTTCAGCAGGTGCCACTTTGGGTGCCACAATCCCTCGGAAAGTGCCAGTAGCAGCCCGTAGTAGCCCGCAGCAACTGGTAAACTGCACTCACCGACTTCCGCGAAATCATGCGGGACGTGGGGGAGGGAAGCCTCCGAGACAGGCAGCCCGGCTCGCATCAGTTGTTCTTGGTTCGAGTCCAGGTACCCCAGCAAGTTGGCTCCCGCGAGGGGGCCATTTTTGTGTCACCGTGGATTCTGTGGTTCACCGTGGCGGAGGCGTCGCGCCAGCGGCTCAGGTCTCCCCAACGCCCGATGCCGGGAGATCGGCCACGTCGGAGTCGGGCAGGATTTCAGGTGCCGGCCGCCCAGGCGGCAGTAGCGAGCTGATGACCTCGATGATTACTTGCGTGATTGCGTGTGCGACGTCGATCAAGGTGCGTTCCCCTCGCGTGCTGTCGATGATTCCAGAATCTAGTACAGAACTGCCTTCGTGCGCCGACGAACGGCTGTTGTCCTGCTACGGGATGTCCTACCGCCGATGCCGATGGACCAGTCGGGAATAGTCGTCAATTGCAGAGTGCAGGAAGCAATGGCACGCCAGCCTGGTGTTCAGATCAACTTGGGGTGCCACAAACCCCCGGAAGGTGCCAGAAACAGCCAGGATCAGCCCGTGCAACTCGCAAACTGCATTCACCAACTTCCGCGAAATCACGCGGAACTTGGGGGAGGGAAGCTGCCGAAACAGGCAGCCCGGCTCGCATCAGTTGTTCTTGGTTCGAGTCCAGGTACCCCAGCAATACAGGCGACATGGCGGGTCTTCTCCTGAATAGACGGCCATCGCTACCGATTAAAGAACGCTGGTGCGGTGATTGCCGCAAGGTGGGCTCTCAGGGGACTGTGGCAAACTTGAGAGGTTGGCCACTAGGTATAGTGCTGGGCGCCTCCACGATCGCAACCCTCGTTCCAACGGGGAGCTGTTCGACTGGTCGTCCCGTCCCCATGAGCCCGCGTGCAGCGCGACCTGAATCGAGGCAGTTTGAAGTTCATCGTTGGGGAAACCCTCGTCTACCCACACCACGGTGCGGTCACCATCACCGAACTCTCCACAGTCACTCTGAAAGGCGTCGCGCAGCCAGCGATGACCTTGCGCGTGCACTCGTCCGAGCTCACCATCAAGCTCCCGATCGCGAACGTGGAACTCGTTGGAGTCCGTGACGTCATCGACGCCGCCGGGTTGGAAGAGGTGTACGCGGTGCTGCGTGAGCCGTTCACCGAGGAAGCCACGAACTGGAGCCGCCGGTTCAAAGCGAATCAGGAGAAGATGGCGAGTGACAGCGTGACCCGCGTCGCTGAGGTCGTCCGCGACCTGTGGCGCCGTGAGCAGAACGGTGGCGTGTCCGCCGGTGAGAAGCGGATGCTCGCCAAGTCCCGGCAGCTGCTGGAGTCGGAGCTGGCGTTAGCTCTCGGCACCTCACCGGTGGACACTGTGGCGGCGTTGGATGACGTGCTCACCGGGGCCCTCACCGAAGCGGCGTAACTCGCAACAAAAAGGCGCACTCATCACAGCGCGTTTACTTCTGCGTGCCTGAAAACGGGAACTCCGCGGGCATCGCGCCGGCGGCACCGTGCAGATCACCCTTTGCGGCCGAGAATCGAGCCGTATGCGGGCGGCCAGCGAGATCTCGTTGGCCGCCTATTTCGTTTGGTTCGGGTGGTTCGTGAACACGTTGACGATCTTCACGGTTCTGCCCTCGACGTAGAACCAAATGCGGGCGCCCCGGGGAGTTCCTACTGCCATTGGTCGTGCTCGACGCCGTCGCGAACAATCGTTGCGAGTTGGCCCTTGAGTTGGTGGCACTTCGGGTCGGAATGATTCGGGGCCTTCGTGAGCCGGTCCCAGGCGTCAGCGGCCGCGCTCTTCTGGGTGGCGACGATGTCACGCCATCCCGTTGCGGCTTGACTCGTGACAAGCTCGACGGCGAACTCCGACGACTTGAGAGGTCGTGGAGCGAGACCCTTTTTTGGCGGCACTAGATGCGGGGCTTGACCGCCACCGGTTCACGAAGCCAGTCCGGTTCTTCCTGGCCCCACCCAGCAGCAACAGCCTCCGCGGTGTTCTGCCACGCTTTGATCTCGGTGAGTATCCGCCCTGGCTGATTGACAACGAATGCGCCGCGGGCGGTGTCGATGATGTCCTGTGCACAGGTTCTCTGATCCTGAACACTGAGCAGCTTGATCCAGGGGAACGGTCGCGCGAGGCGATCCTCCAGCGTGCCACGGTCATCCAGCGATACAGCGATCAGGACCTTCTACGGCCTCTGAATCGTCGGTTTGTTCTGTGTGGGCTTTGACTACAGAACCGGCTTGACTTGGAGCGCGCTCCAAGTCTTAAGCTCACGGTATGGCAATAGATGGAGCGCTCAGTCAACAGGAAGCGAGCCTGACAATCGCGCAGGTTTCGGAGATCACCCGACTCTCCACCGACACGCTGCGCTATTACGAGAAGGCTGGACTGATCGAGCGCGTTGGGCGAACGACCGGCAATCAGCGCCGATATGCATCCGCAGATTTAGCTTGGCTGGAGTTCTTGCTGCGTCTTCGAGAGACCGGAATGTCCATCGCTGATATGCAACGCTTCGCTCGGCTGAGGGCGGCAGGAATTGATTCGATTCCAGATCGGATTGCGATGCTCCGAACTCATGCGGACGGTCTTGCCGCCCATATCCATACCCTCCAACAGAACGCCCTCGCCCTCGGCGAGAAAATCACCCACTATGAGCAACTGCTGAACACGCAGGAAGAAGAGCAACCATGAACACCGACAACGCCCCGAGCATTTCACAACCCTCCCGCGAGGCATCCTTCGACCGCGGAATGGAAATCTTGACAGCGATTGATGGCGCGGGCGGTCAGAACGTCATTGACTCCTTGGCAGATATTTCGCCCGAACTCGGCCATCAAGTCGTCGCTTGGGCATTCGGTGAGATCTACGCGCGACCCGGGCTTGTCCCACGCGACCGCCAACTCGTGACCCTCGGGATGCTCACCGCTCTCGGCGGATGCGAACCTCAGCTCGACGTGCACATCAACGCAGCACTCAACGTCGGGCTCACCCCCGACGAGATCGTCGAAGCGCTTCTCCACAGCGCCGTCTATTGCGGCATGCCCAAAGCCTTGAACGCTACCTTCGTCGCCAAGAAAGTCTTCGGCGAACGTGGCCTACTCCAATCCCAGACGGCCTGAACATTAGGTGCCGCATCGGCTCGCGAGTGCAGCACGGATTTGGCGCATGGACGCCCGGAAGCCACCCCGCCGATCGACAAGTGCGAACCGGCTGTGATCACCGTCGCGAGTCGCGTCGCCGTTGCAGCATCCCAACGAGCAGCACTGTCTGTTCTTCCTGCATCTGCGCAGTGCGGGGTCATGCCCCAGGGAGTAGCCCCAGCTGCCCCATGAGGGCGGCAACATCCGGATGCGCCCTGAACGAGACAATCTTTCCGTCCCTGACCGAGGCAAAATACCTTCCAGTGCCGGTAATTTCCCGTCCCGTCGCCGGGATCTGCCGGCCCCCCATCAGCAGGGGCCCCGTGTTGGTCCCCGTGAACTCCACTTCCGCGGCGACTTGATCCTCACTGACCACCCGGTTGATGGTTTTAGAGCGCATATCCGGGAAAGCCGTAAACCAGGTCTCCATATACTCCTTGACTTGGTCCCGCGAGTGCATAGGCTCCGGAATTGATACATCCGAAAACGTAAAATCCTCCGCCAGCAGCTCGGCGAACCCTGCCGCATCATGCTGGTCCCATGCCGCAATTCCGCGGTCATCGACCTGCTTCACACCAGCGATCGACATTACACATCTCCTCCTCGAAGCGTACTGATGCGCACCATCCTAGGCAGTGGGACGTGAGAGTCAATGCCCGGAGGAAACCGCAAAGAGAGCGCTTTGATTCCTGTCGTCGTGACAGGCGGGGCGTTGTGGATGCCAAGTCAGGCTGCCGGCGCTCGTCCCAGTTGCGCGGACTCGCCCGCCCCCAGCGGAACAACGCTGGAGCGAGGCTCGAGATGGATGCCCGCGATCATGCAGCGGACGGACCCGCCGGCGAGTTCTATCGTGGTGACATCGAGCGCAACCACCAGGGCGCTCTTCTCGATGATCGCCAGTTGCGCCGCGGTGAGCGCGTTCAGAGCACGGCGGGACAGCGCGAGGACGCGTCCGGCCGAACCACGAAGCTCGATGGCGTTGCCGGCAAAGTCACGAATCTGGTCCTGGCTGAGGTTGATCACGGTTCGGCCGGGTGCCGCCAGCCGCTCTTCAACCTCCTGTCGCCGTGCGGGAGAGCTGATCATGTCGAGACCGACCAGCGCGAAATCGGTCGCAATGCACATCATGACGTTGGTGTGATAGCACGCCTTTCCGTTCTCATCGACGGCGTCGAACGCCATCGGTTCGTAACCGAAGTGCGTGCAGAAGCGCTCCAGCGCGATGGGATCGGCTCGATGCGAGCGGGCGACGTACGCCACCCGGCTCACATGGTCCAGGACCATCGCGCCGGTGCCCTCGAGAAAGATGCCGTCGCGTTCGAGCCCCGAGTAGTCGATGACATCCTGAACCCGATATCGCTCCTTGAGCATTTCGACGATGTCCGAACGCCGCTCGCTGCGCCGGTTGGGGGCATACATCGGGTACAGCGCCACATGACCACCGGCATGAGTGGAGAACCAGTTGTTCGGAAAGACGCTGTCGGGGGTCAGATCGTGGTCGTCATCAAAGAGGTGCATGGTGATCCCGTGCTCCTGCAGGGTCGCCGCCGCGGCCGAGACCTCCTCAAACGCCCGGGCGGCCAGGGAGGCCCCGGCGCCGGAGGGAAGGGTCGACTGGAATGTGTTGTCGGCCAGCGTCTGCGGATTCGGGTGGAAATGGTGTGGGCGAATGAGTACCGCCGCACTCGGGGCCTGAGGCGACATCCGCGCTGGCTTTAGACGAGCGCGGGGACTGCTGCGGCGACGAGCCCGAAGAGGTCCTTGGGGTCGGCCGGGTTGGCGATGAGGTCGACCTCTTCGAAGAAGAGGGTCCCCTCGACGGCGTCGCGCACGTAGCGCAGCGCCGAGAAATCCTCGATCGCGAATCCGACGGAGTCGAACACCGTCACCTGGGCGGCTCCGGTGCGACCGGGGGCGCGCCCGGCAAGAACCTGCCAGATCTCCGTCACCGGGGAGTCGCTTTCGAGTTGCTGGATCTCGCCCTCGATGCGGGTCTGCGGGGGGAATTCGACGAACACGGCGGCACGGCGGAGGATGTCGGCATCGAGTTCGGTCTTGCCGGGGCAGTCGCCGCCGATTGCGTTCACGTGCATGCCAGGCTCAATCATGTCGGCGGTGAGGATCGTCGCATTCGCCTTGTCGGCCGTGCACGTGGTCACAATGTCCGCACCCTGCACCGCATCGCGGGCGCTGGCTGCCACGACGATCTCGAAGCCCAGGGGCTCGACGTTTCGCACGAACTTCTCCATCGCCGCCGGGTCGGTGTCCCACACCCTGAGGCGGGTGATGCCGAGGATCGCCCGGAACGCGAGCGCCTGGAACTCGGACTGTGTGCCGGCGCCGATGAGGGCCATCGTTGTGGAGTCGGGCCTGGCCAGGAGCTTTGCGACCATGGCGCTCGTCGCGCCGGTGCGGAGTGCTGTCAGCAGGGTCATTTCCGACCAGAAGCTGGGGTACCCGTTATCCACGCTGGCGAGCACGCCGAATGCGGTGACGGTTTGGAAGCCGCGGCTGGGGTTCGACGGGTGGCCGTTGACGTACTTGAACGCATAGGTTTCGCCGTCGCTGGTGGGCATCAACTCGATCACCCCACCGTCGGAGTGGCTCGGAATACGAGAAGTCTTGTCGAAGAGTTCCCAGCGGAGAAAGTCCTGCTCCAGGTACTCCACCATGCCGGTGATAATCGGCTCGACGCCGTGTTCGGCGATCCATCTGGTCATGTTGGCCACATCTACGAAGCGCACCATTGGCGCCCCCTTTCTCTCTTTTTTCTCTCTTTCCTCAAATGTATGGGTAGGCGATGTGTGGCCGACATGGCACATTGGCATCATTTTGCTCAGCACACTAGGCGAATCGAAGCGCCTAATTGTACGATAAGTGCAATGCCCTCCCTGGATGATCTCGACCGCCGTCTGCTCGCACTCCTTCGCGTCAACGCGCGGGAGTCGGTGGCGAGCCTGGCCCGTCAGCTGGAGGTAACCCGGTCAACAGTCACCGCCCGGCTGGCCCGGTTGGTGGAGTCGGGGACCGTTGTCGGGTTCTCGGTGCGGATTCGCGAAGATCGAGACCCCTCCTCAATCCGCGCTATCGCTCTCCTCGAGGTCGAAGGCCGCAGCACGGACGTCGTTATCCACAAGCTGCGCGGCTTCCCTGAAGTCCACGCTCTCCACACCACGAATGGCGGCTGGGACCTTGTTGCCGAACTGCGGACCGATACGTTAGGCAATTTCGACCGTCTGCTCGGCCGCATCCGCTCCGTCGAGGGGGTCGTGAACAGCGAAACGAGCCTCCTGCTCAGCTCCGTTCTGGTCTAAGCGGAATGGCGTAGGCGGCGGCGCCCTACCCCATCGCAGCGGCGCGCACTCCGGTTCACGAGGAAAAGACTCGCACCAACCGGATGCATCCGCCCGGCTGGGTAGCCTGAAACGGTGATTTCACCAGGCACCGGAACAGCCACCGACCGATTCCGTCCCGCCGAACGGATCGCCCTGATCGACCTCGACGCCATCCGGAACAACGTGCGACGGTTCATCCGGGTGGCGGCCCCGGCCAGACTCATGGCCGTCGTCAAGGCGGATGCCTATGGGCACGGCGCGATCCCCGTCGCCAGGGCGGCCCTCGAGGCCGGCGCAACCTGGCTGGGTGTCGCGCATATCGCCGAAGCCCTGGCCCTGCGCGACGCCGGAATCGACGCCCCCTTGCTCGCGTGGCTGCACACCCCGGAGAGCGACTTCTCCGCGGCAATCGCCGCCGGTGTCGACCTCGGCAGTGCCGGCTGGGAACTCGACCTGATCGCCGCCGCGGCGGGGGAGCAGGGGCGTGTCGCCCGCGTGCACCTGAAGATCGACACCGGCCTGGGCCGGAACGGCAGCCTGGCGCCCGACTGGGATACCCTGCTGGCCGTGGCGATGGCGCACCAGGCCGCCGGCCTCATCCGGGTCGTTGGAATCTTCTCGCACCTGGCCGTGGCGGATGAGCCGGACCGCCCCGAGACCGACGAGCAGCTCGAGGCGTTCCGGCAAGCGGTCGCGCTGGCCGAACGGGCCGGAGCCGCGCTCGAGGTGCGGCACCTGGCGAACACCCCGGCAACGCTGAGCCGCCCCGACACGCACTTCGACCTCGTGCGGGTGGGCCTCGGCCTCTACGGGTTGTCTCCGTTTGAGGGCACGGCCCCTGCGGCCCTGGGACTGCGACCGGCCATGACCCTGAAGAGTTACGTCGCACAGTGCAAGGATGCCCCGGCCGGGCAGGGTGTGTCCTACGGACTCAACTACCGCACAGACAAGCCCAGCTCGCTGGGCCTGATCCCCCTGGGCTACGCGGACGGGATCCCGCGGATTGCCACCGGCGGACCGGTGCGGGTGAACGGCGTGACCTACCCGGTCGTCGGGCGCATCGCCATGGACCAGATGGTCATCGACCTCGGCCAGGAGGGCCTGGTCGCGTCAGGACACTCCGCGACCGGGGCGGAGGCCGTGCTTTTCGGCCCAGGGGACGGCGGCGAACCATCCGTCGACGACTGGGCCGCGGCCGCCGGGACGAACAACTACGAGATCGTCACCCGGATCAGTCCGCGCGTGCAGCGTGTGTATCTGAACGAGACCCCGCCGGACATCCGGCGACACTTGACGGACGAATCCTCGACACCTGTCGAGGGCTGATCCGGCGGCCGGCTGACATACACCGCGTAACCGCCGGACGGGCCGCAGGGTTCGGCCCGGCACGCCAAAAAGCTGACCTAATGTCGATAGTTCAGAACCAGAGTTGTACCGGCCCTCACACTCGTGACGGCCCCAACGCGGTTGACATGGTCGTCGTCTGTTTCGGCTTCGTCAGCTCGCGATGAGGAAGAAGCCACATGTCCGAACGCACGACCGCGGCATCCGGAGCTACACGCACCGCCCCCGCAGCACAGAACCGCAGCGAAGAGCCCCACCTGGCCCGCTCGCTCAGCCGCCGTCACATCCAGATGCTCGCCATCGGCGGGACCATCGGAACCGGCCTCTTCATGGGCGCCGGCAAGACCATCTCGCTCGCCGGGCCATCCGTGATTTTCGTCTACATGATCATCGGCTTCATGCTCTTCTTCGTGATGCGGGCGATGGGCGAAATCCTGCTCTCGAACCTCAACTACAAGTCGTTCAGCGACTTCGCCGGCGATCTTCTCGGCCCGTGGGCGAGCTTCTTCACCGGCTGGTCCTACTGGGCCTTCTGGGTTGTCACCGGCGTCGCTGACATCGTGGCCATCTCCGGCTACGTTAACGTCCTGGCCCCCGGCACGCCGCTGTGGATCCCGGCCCTCCTCACGCCGATCGTGCTGATTATCCTCAACCTGCCGAGCGTCAAGGCCTTCGGCGAGGCGGAGTTCTGGTTCGCCCTGGTCAAGGTCGTCGCCATCCTGGCGCTCATCGCCACCGGCCTCGTCATGGTCGCCACCCACTTCACGTCGCCCTCCGGAGCCGTGGCCGGCTTCGAGAACATCTGGAACGACGGCGGGATGTTCCCGCACGGCGTCGCGGGCTTCGTCCTCGGCTTCCAGATCGCCATCTTCGCCTTCGCCGGCATCGAGCTCGTTGGCACCGCTGCCGCCGAGACGAAGGACCCCGAGACGAACCTGCCGCGCGCCATCAACACCATCCCGTTGCGACTGCTGCTCTTCTACGTCGGCGCCCTGGTCATCATCATGGCGGTCAACCCGTGGCGCACGATCGACCCCGGCAGCAGCCCGTTCATCGGCATGTTCACCCTTGCCGGGCTGGGCATTGCCGCCATCGTGATCAACCTGGTGGTGCTGACCTCCGCCGCGTCGAGCGCCAATTCCGGCATCTACTCGACCTCCCGCATGGTCTACGGCCTCGCCCAGGACGGCAACGCCCCGAGGGCCTTCGGCAAGCTGAGCCTGCGAAAGGTGCCCAGGAACGCTCTGCTCTTCTCGTGCATCTTCCTGCTGGCCGGGCTGGTGCTGCTGTACACGGGTGATTCCTTCATGGGCGCATTCACGCTCGTGACATCGGTCGCCTCGGTGCTGACGATGTTCGTCTGGTCCATCATCATGGTCAGCTACATCGCCTTCCTCCGCCGCCGTCCGCAGCTGCACGCCGCATCGAAGTACAAGATGCCGGGTGCCCGGGTCATGCCGTGGGTCGTGCTGGGCTTCTTTGCCTTCATGCTCTGGGCGTTGGGCCAGGCAGAAGACACGCGCCTCGCGCTGATCGTTGCCCCGCTCTGGTTCCTCGGACTCGGTGCCGCCTGGTACTTCAACCGCAAGGCGCCGCTGCAGCAGGCACGGATCGCGGAGTGGACGGCCGAGGCCCGCGCCGAGAAGGCCGCGCTCGTTCGCTAACGCGCCCGATACGCACCAGGTACGGCCCCCAGGAGACTCTCCTGGGGGCCGTTGCCGTTTGCTCTGTGCGCGTTGCCTGGTGCGATCAGATCCGGGGCCGGCGGGACCAGCGATAGGCCTTCATCGCCAGATGCAGCTCCAGCCTGACCTGCCCAGCCAGCGGGTCCGCCCCGATGAGCGAGCGGATCTTCGCCAGCCGGTTGTAGATGCTGCTGCGGTGCAGGTGCAGATCGGCGGCCACGTCCTGGACGGAGCCGCCCGTGTCGTAGAGCAGTTCCAGCATCGGCAGCAGCTCATGATTGGTGTCCAAATCCTGGAGTTCGGCGAAGTAGACGGATTCCCCGGGGGACAGATTCCGGCTGCCGGCAGCCAGAAACTGGTAGACGCCGATCCGGCGGTAGTCGGCGATGGGGCCCAGCAAGCCGTCGACGGCAGCGGCCTGGACCGCCTGGCGGGACTGGGCGTAGGCATCCGGCAGGCGCCGCAGATCGTGGAACACCTCGCTCACGCCCATGAGGTCCGGGCGTTCGGGTTTGCCGCCGCGCCGCGCGATTTCCGCCCCGTACCGGCTGAGGATGTCGGCGTGAACCACCTTGCCGGGCAAGTCCCGCAGCAGCACGACCGCATGCGTTTCGGTGCCGGCGCTGAAGCGGGCCGCGTCGATGCCGACGGTGGCCTGCAGGGCCGAGATTCGCTGCAGCAGGACGTCGGCCGCCGGGTCGGCGGCAGCCTCGTGAGCGTGCGCCTCGTCATTGGGGCGTTCCATCAGCGTGGCGAGATGCCAGGGCCCGGTGGCGTGAACCTGCGGCCAGCCGGCGATGGCCTCGACGGCTGCGGCATCCCCGGCGCACGCCGCCAGGAAGAGCGACTCGCGCTGCCTGCGGTGCTCGGATTCGGCCGTGTTGGTATCCAGCAGCAACTCGGCCAGGTGGTCCAGCTGGGCCCGGACGGCGGGCAGCGCGTCGAGGATTTCGGCGGGGGATTCATCGCTGGAACCCTGCATCGCCCACAGGTAGCCGACGCGGAAACCCCGCACCATCAGCGGCACGCACACTCGCCCCAGCATGCCGAGCTCCGCGTTCGCGGGAATGACGACGGGGCGGACCGCGGTGGCGATGCCGTGTTGCAGTTGCCAGGCGCTGACATCCGCCGGGACCTTCTTGCTCAGCAGAAAATTGACCCTCACCCGGTCCGCGAGCGGCTGGTCGCGGCTGTACGCGAGGAGCACGCCGTCGAGGTCCTCGAGCGACAGGGCGCGGTCAAGGCTGGTAGCCAGGTTCTCCACCAACTCCTCGATATCGGCGCTGTTCATGGGTTAATGCTACGGGGCGGTCGGGGAGGGCAGCGGACAACAGGCGACGATTGGCGAACGGCGGCTCGACATCTGTCGAGTGGCATGCGGGCGGAATTCACGTCTGACCGGAGGTTTCGCTTTTCCGGGAACGCTCGGGGGCGACGGCTGCACCCGGGAGGGCGGAAATCCCGGTTCTAGGCTGAAGCCTCAGTTGCTCCCCGTGCCGTGACGGCCGGGCCGGCAGCCCCCACGTCAACAGCTTCATCGAACAACGGAGTCGACCATGATCATTGGTGTTCCCAAGGAAATCAAAAACAACGAGTTCCGCGTGGCGATTACCGCCTCCGGCGTGCACGAGTTCCTGGCCAACGGCCACACCGTGCTGATCGAGACCGGTGCCGGAATCGGTTCCCACATCGCCGACGAGGAATACCAGGTTGCCGGTGCAGAGCTGGTTGACTCGGCCGACGACCTGTGGGCCCGCGCCGACATGGTGATGAAGGTCAAGGAGCCGGTCGCGTCTGAGTACCGTCACTTCCGCGAGGGCCTCATCCTCTTCACCTACCTGCACCTGGCCGCCGAGCTGGAACTCACCCAGGCTCTCATTGAGGCCGGCGTCACTGCCATCGCCTACGAGACGGTGCAGACCGCCAACCGTGCGCTGCCGCTGCTGGCCCCGATGAGCGAGGTTGCCGGTCGACTGGCCGTTCAGGTCGGCGCACAGTCCCTGATGGCTCCGGCCGGTGGCAAGGGCGTACTGCTCGGCGGCGTACCGGGCGTGCGTCCCGCCAAGGTCGTCGTGCTTGGTGCCGGCGTGGCCGGAACCAACTCCGCGGCCATGGCGATGGGCCTCGGCGCGGATGTCACCATCCTCGACATCAATATCGATCGCCTGCGCCAGCTGGACGGGCAGTACCAGGGCCGACTGAAGACCGTCGCATCCAACTCCTACGAGATCGAACTGGCCGTGACGGATGCCGACCTGGTCATCGGCTCCGTGCTGATCCCCGGTGCGAAGGCTCCGAAGCTGGTCACGAACGACCTGGTTTCGCGCATGAAGGCCGGCTCCGTGCTGGTTGACATCGCCGTTGACCAGGGTGGCTGCTTCGAGGACACCCGCCCGACGACCCACGAAGCCCCGACCTACACGGTGCACAACAGCATCTTCTACTGCGTCGCCAACATGCCCGGCGCGGTTCCGAACACGTCCACCTACGCCCTGACGAACGTCACCCTCCGTTACGCCCTGGCGCTGGCCAACCTCGGCGTGAAGGCCGCGCTCGAGCGCGACGAAGCCCTCGCCCTTGGACTGAATGTCGCGGCGGGCCGAGTCACCAACCGATCTGTCTCCGAAGCCCACGGCCTGGAACTGTCCGACTGGCGCGCGCTCGTCGCCGCCTAACCCACGGCAGCCTGACTCCAGCAGCCTGAAAAATCCGGCCAGCCCGGACAGGGAAAGCCCCGACACCCGCGCAACGCGAGTGCCGGGGCTTTCCTCTTCGGCTCCCGGCGTGCCTGTCCCGCGGTAATACACTCGATGCCATGCGGTCCACGCGTCAACGGCACACCCGCACCGCGCGTGCCGGTGCCGCGGACGTCGATGCCGCCGCAGCCCGGGCTGCCCTGCCGTCCGTCGACCTCGGGCGGCTCTCCGTCGCCGGCCTCAGCGATGCAGAGGTCGCGTTGCGGGTGGCCGCAGGCCTGACCAACAGGGTGCCGTTCGACACCAGCCGCAGTTTCGCGCGCATCCTCCAGGCCAACCTGCTGACCCTGTTCAACGCCGTGGTCGGGGGGAGCTTCCTGCTGCTCCTCGTGCTCGGTTACTGGCGGGATGCCCTCTTCGGCTTCTTCGTGATCGCGAACGTGCTCATCGGGGTGACCCAGGAGTTTCGGGCCAAGCGCACCCTCGACCGGCTTGCGTTGCTGAACAGCCCTCGTGCCCGCGTGCTGCGCGGAGGCGCCGAGCTGGACATCCCCAGGGATGATGTCGTGCTCGATGACACCCTCGTTCTGCGCGCGGGTGATCAACTCCCGGCCGATGCGGTCATCCTGCACGGGCAGAGTCTCGAAATCGATGAGTCCCTCCTGACCGGTGAAGCCGACCCCGTGCTGGTCGCCGCGGGCCGCGAGGTGCTGTCCGCGTCGGCCGTGGTCGGCGGGCACGGGGCCGCGCGGGTGGTGCGCATCGGGTCGGAGTCGTACGCGAGTCGCATCACCGCCGAGGCCCGTCGATTCACCCTGGTGAACTCGGAGCTGCGCAACGAACTCAACCGCGTGGTGAAGTCGATCAGTTGGGCGCTCATCCCGATCAGCGCCGTCGTCGTGAACGGGCAAATCCAGGCGCAGGGAGGCTGGGGGAGCGCGTTCCGCACGGGGGAGTGGCGGGAGGCGGCCCTCGCCTCGGTGGCAAGCATCGTCAGCACGGTGCCGCAGGGGCTCGTGTTCATGACGAGCGTCGCGTTCGCGGTCGGGGCGGTCAAGCTCGCCCGTCGCCAGGTACTCGTGCAGGAGCTGGCCGCCGTGGAGGGGCTTGCCCGCGTCGACATCGTCTGCCTCGATAAGACCGGCACCCTCACAGAGGGTGGGCTGGTGCTCGACCAGGTGGCGCCCGTCGACGACGAACATGAACCTGGCTGGGAAAGGGCGCTGGGCTGGTTCGGCGCCGACCCGAACGCGAACGCCACGGCGAAGGCGCTCGGCACCCGCTACCCGGCGGAAATGGAGACGACGCCTGCCCACACGATCGGTTTCTCGTCCTCACGCAAATGGAGTGCGGCCAGTTTCGACGTCGGAGAGCTGGCGGGAAGTTGGGTGCTCGGGGCGCCGGAAATGCTCACCCCCGACTCCGACGCCGGATCCGACGTGTCCGTGCGCGCCTCCGAGCTGGCCGCCAGCGGACTCCGCACGCTCCTGCTCACCCACACCACGCGTCCGATGTCCGCCGGGGAGGCCGCGGCGGAATCCTTGCCCGCGGGGCTGCGGCCCGTTGCGATCGTCACGTTCCGGGAAAAGATCAGACCGGATGCCGCCCAGACCCTCGCCTACTTCCGGGAGCAGGGCGTCGGGCTGCGCATCTTCTCGGGGGACAACCCGCGGACGGTCGCCGCGGTCGCCACGGAGGTCGGCCTCACCGGAAACCCCTTCGATGCCGGTGACCTGCCGTCGGACCCGGGCGCCCTCGCCGCGGTGCTCGAGACCCATGACGCCTTCGGGAGGGTCACTCCCCGGCACAAGAAAGAAATGGTCATTGCGCTGCAACGAGCCGGACACGTCGTCGCGATGACCGGCGACGGCATCAACGACGTCCTGGCGCTCAAGCAGGCCGACATCGGCATCGCCATGGGCTCGGGTGCCGCGACCGCGCGGGCGGTGTCCCGGCTGATCCTGCTCGACGGACAGTTCGACCGCTTGCCGCGGGTCCTGGCTGAGGGCCGGCAGGTCATTGCCAACATCGAACTCTTGTCGAAGGTGTTCCTGACCAAGACGGTGTACGCGATCACCTTTGCCCTCGTCTTCGGTGCGCTCTTGTGGCCGTTCCCGTTCCTGCCCAGGCAACTGGCGATTGTCGACGGGCTCACCATCGGCATCCCGGCCCTGTTCCTCGCCCTGATGCCGAATTCACGCCGCTACCACCCGGGCTTCCTGCGGCGTGCCGTGGCCACCTGTGTTCCCTTCGGGCTGACGGTGAGCCTGGTCGTGATCGGGGTGGTGGGCTACGCCCGGCTGCAGGGCGGTTACACCGCCGGCGACACCCAGTCCGCGTCGGTGATCGCACTGACCCTCGTCGGGCTGTGGGTGCTCAATGTGCTGATTCGGCCGCTCCGGGGCTTCCGGGTGCTGCTCCTGATCGCCATGCACATCGGCCTGGTTGTCGTGTTCCTGCCCCCGCTGGGCGACTTCCTGGCCATCTCCGTGCCCCCCGCGCCCCTGCCCGCCGCCGCCGTGGTCGCAGCCGCCCTCGGCGCCCTCCTCGTCGAGGCCCTGCACCAATTCACCAAGCGCCGCCTTGCTACCCCGCCCGCACCCTCTCCCCGCGAGTGAGCAGTTTCGGCG
>DHJB01000052.1:35440-35712 GCA_002404115.1 Microbacteriaceae bacterium UBA4731 | reverse complement strand
GGAAGGCGAGCACGATGACGTGGGGGATGGCCAGGAACCACTTGACCAGCCACAGCCACCGGGACAGCGCGGGGTCGAGCTCGCCGTGGAGTCGAGCCGGGTAGGCCCGGCCTCCGGCGTCGCCGGGCCGGGCGGAGCGGTGCCGGGTGCCGCAAGCGGAGCGGCGCCGGGCTGGGCGGGCTGGCCAGGCCCGCGGGCGGGCTGCGGCCCTGACCGGCCGAGGCCGATCGCCCCGGCCACGACTAGGAACAGGCCGATCAACAGCAGGATGC
>DHJB01000052.1:29071-35304 GCA_002404115.1 Microbacteriaceae bacterium UBA4731 | reverse complement strand
CCAGATGAGGTCAGAGCGGACCCCCGCCTGCATGTCGACGGCCACGCTGGGGCTCGCATCCGCGTTCATGATGACGACGGCCCAGCTCCCCGACTGGAGCTCCCAGACGATCTCCTGCGTGCCGGGCCCCGTCGCGGACACGGACCACCAGGTCTGGTCGGCGGGAGACGTCGGCACCGTGGTTCCGGCAACGTCGCGGTACTCGGCGCGGAACGGGCTGAACGCGCCATTCGTGAGTTCGGTGTGGTGCACGCCGGCGAGGTACCGGTCGACGTCGGCCTGCGGGGCGATGCCGATGAAGATGTCCTTGCCTGCCTGGGCGGACGCGGCCCGCAGCCGGATACTGGCGACGTTGACGGGCAGCACCGTCGGCATGCCCCGCTCGCGCGGTGAGGTCAGCGCGTAGGAATTGACCGTGAACGTCCCGGTCGGCGTCTGGAGGTATCCGTTGTTCTGCTGCGCCGCATTCGCCGCGGCGGCCACGGCGCCGCCCGTGAGGAGGCCCAGCCCAAGCACGGAGAACAGCGTGCCGATGATCAGCATGACCACCGAACCTGGCTTCATGGCGAGCGTCCTCTCGTCGCGGTGCGTCGTCGCCGTCAGTTCTTGTTAGATTTCTCCCGAATGGGGTATCTGTCAAGGCCGCCCGCGGCCCGCCCGGCCGTGCGACGCCGCGAATCGGGACGGCGCAAGCAGGTACACGGTGGCCGCAGCGATGGCGACCACGAGGGGCAGCCGCAGCCACAGGGTCCAGTCCGTCTGCCAGATCCACACCGCGAGAAGCCAGGGCAGGAACAACACCCACTCGAGGGCCTGCAGCGGCCACGGCTGGGCCTGGAATGACTGCCACAGCCCGGCGAGGTAGCCCTGCA
This sequence comes from Microbacteriaceae bacterium UBA4731, assembly GCA_002404115.1. The sequence goes on along the minus strand of DHJB01000052.1, from coordinate 34,432 downwards.
ACAGGATCAGCACCGCGAACGCCGCCCAGAGCAGCACGGCGGCGATGAACACCAGGATGTTCACGAGCCTGGTCGTGTCGGGCTTGGTCGTGTCCGGCATGTGGCCTCCCTGACCGCTTGGCGTCAGACCGTGATGCCCAGGATTCTACTCGCGCCTGCAATGCCGGGTTTCGCCGGGAACCTACCGCAGGAGCCGGGCCAGTTGTTTCCCGACCGCGTCGACTTCGATCAGGAAACCATCGTGGCCGTATGCCGACTCGAGCACGACCGGGTTGCTGCCGTCGAGGTTGTTCGGCAGGTGGGCGGCGATGACCCGCTGGCCCTCGACGGGGAACAAACGGTCGCTGTCGATGCCGACGACGAGGGTCAGTGCGGTGACGCGGGAGAGCGCGGATTCGATGCCTCCCCTGCCTCGACCCACGTCGTGCGAGTTCATGGCCTCGACCAGGCAGATGTAGCTGTTCGCGTCGAAGCGGCGGGTGAACTTGTTGCCGTGGAAGTCGAGGTAGGACTCGACGGCGAACCGTCCGCCGGCGCCGAGCGGGCTGATCTCGCTCTGCCAGCCACGTTCGAAGCGCACATTGAGTTCCGCCGGGCTGCGGTAGTTCAGCAGCGCCATCCGCCGCGCAAGGGCGAGGCCACGGGTCGGTCCGTCGCCGTCGGGGGCGTCGTAGTAGTCGCCGCCCCGGAACAGCGGGTCGGTGCGGATGGCTTCGATCTGCACCGAGTTGAGCGCGATTTGGTCGGCGGTCGTCATGGGCGGTGCGGCGAGGATAGCGACGCGTTCGACGCGTGCCGGCTTTTCGATCGCCCACTCGAGCGCGTGCATCCCGCCCATCGAGCCGCCGATCACGGCCACCCACCGGTCGATGCCGAGCCGGTCCGCGAGTTCGATCTGCGCGGCGACCTGGTCGCGGATGGTCAGGTACGGGAAGCGGGTGCCCCATTCGGTGCCGTCTGGCGCAAGGGAGGCCGGCCCGGTGCTGCCCTGGCAGCCGCCGAGCATGTTCGGCGCGACCACGAAAAACCGGTCGGTGTCGATGGCCAGGCCAGGTCCGACGATTCCGCCCCACCAGCCGGCGGTCTGGTGCCCGGGGCCGGATGAGCCGACCACGTGGCTGTCGCCGGTGAGGGCGTGCACCACGAGGATGGCGTTGTCGCGCGCGGGGGAGAGCTTGCCCCAGGTCTCATACGCGATGCGCACGCTCCCCAGGCTGCTGCCGTCCTCGAAGTGCATCGGGCCGATGTCCTGGAACCGGCGGCTTCCGACCGGGTCGCCGTCGCGCCACGCGCCCGTGGCCGGAGGCTTACCGAGGAGCGATCGCGCCTGGGCCTCTGTGATGAAGCTCGACGGGACCGTGTCTGCCGCGGTTTGCCATTCCATACGCTCCCATTCTGTCGGGCGGACGCGCCGCCCGCCCGATTGTGACGCCGTCCACGCGCCCGTTCGACGCGCGCCCCAACGAATTCGACGGAGATTCTTTCGCCGCGGGCCCTAAACGGGCCTACAACGCCCGGTGAGGGGCAGAATCTCCGTCGAATTCGACTGGCGGCGGTTAGGCGTTGGCGCGGGATGCGTCCACGACGACCCGAGCGGCGGCGAAGCCGGTCTCGAGGTCGGCCTTGAGGTCCGCGATGTTCTCGATGCCGACGGAGAGACGCACCAGCCCCGGCGTCACGCCGGCGGTGAGCTGCTGCTCAGGGGTGAGCTGCGCGTGCGTGGTCGAGGCCGGGTGGATGACGAGCGAACGCACGTCACCGATGTTCGCCAGGTGGCTGAACAGCTCGAGGCTGTCGACCAGCGCGCGGCCGGCATCCACGCCGCCCTTGAGCTCGAACGACAACACGGCGCCGACACCCAGGGGTGCGTACTTGTTCGCGGCCGCGTACCAGGGGCTCGACGGCAGACCGGCGTAGTTGACCGAGGCGATGTCGGGGTGGTTCTCCAGCCACTCGGCGATCTCCTGCGCGTTCTGCACGTGGCGCTCGACGCGGAGGCTGAGCGTTTCGATGCCCTGGATGAGCTGCCAGGCGCTCGCCGGGGCGATCGCCGAGCCAAGGTCGCGCAGCAGCTGCACGCGGGCCTTGATGATGTAGGCGATGCCGTCGCCGACCGCGGTGGTGTAGCTGGCGCCGTGGTACGACGGGTCGGGCTCGGTGAGTCCGGGGAACTTCTCCACGTTCTTCGACCAGGCGAACTTTCCGCCGTCGACGATGATGCCGCCGATGACGGCACCGTGCCCGCCGAGGAATTTGGTGGCCGAGTGCACGATGATGTCCGCGCCGTGCTCGAACGGGCGGATCAGGTACGGCGTGGCGATCGTGTTGTCGACGATGAGCGGAACGCCCGACTCGTGCGCGACATCCGCAACGAGGGAAATGTCGAGCACGTTGATCTTCGGGTTACCGATCGTCTCCGCGAAGAACAGCTTCGTGTTGGGCCGCACGGCGCGGCGCCACTCGGCGGCGTCGTCCTGGTTCTCCACGAATGTCGTCTCGATGCCGAGCTTGGCGAGCGTGTACTTGAACAGGTTGTACGTTCCGCCGTAGATCGAGCTCGACGACACGATGTGGTCGCCGGCCTGCGCGATGTTGAGCACGGCGAACGTCGACGCTGCCTGGCCGGACGCCAGCAGCAGGGCCGCGGTGCCGCCCTCGAGCGCGGCGACGCGTTCCTCCACGACAGCCTGGGTCGGGTTCTGGATGCGCGTGTAGATGTTGCCGAATTCGGCCAGCGCGAACAGGTTCTGCGCGTGCTGGGCGCTGTTGAAGACATAGGAGGTGGTCTGGTAGATCGGCGTGGCCCTGGCGTTCGTCACCGGGTCTGGCCGTGCACCGGAGTGAACCTGCTTGGTTTCGAACTTCCAGGCTGCAGCGTTGTCGCTCATGAGGTGATCTCCCTTAATTCCTCGACGAGCGTGGACCTTCCATCGCTCAACAGCGAGCATAAGCAGGCACCCGACGGCGGGCAACGGTGCCTGAAACACGGCGTCATGTACACAATCGGCCGGCGCCGCCCGGCAACCAGCCAGGGGTCATCGCAACTCGCCGGGCGGCAGCACGATCCTGCCCGACTGAGTCGACGGCAGCGCCCGGAACAGCCATTTCGCACGTGGTTCGATCACCGGGCGGAAGACCCTTCGCGCGAAGGGGAGCGAGAGCGCGGTCGAGATCATGACGCTCAGCATGATCATGGCCGGCAGCACCCAGGGCGGCTGCGGCCCGTCGAGCACTCCCGTCTCGCGCAGCGGGTAGAGCAGGAAAGTGTGCAGCAGGTAGATGTACATGGTGGCGGCGCCGAGCGTCGTGAACCAGGTCTGGCGCCGGGGCATCAGCAGCAGGAACGCCACGATCAGGGCGAACGCGAGCAGCATCAGGCCGAGACGGATGCCGCCGGCCCAGAGCTGGTCGTACCCGAACACCGAGTACGCCTCGTTGTAGAGCAGGAACCGGCGGATCTTGAGCGCCCGCAGCGCGTCGATGTTCAGCACAATGACGAGGGCCAGCGACGCGAAGAGGGACACCGCGCCGGCGCGCCAGCGCCACACGGCGGCGGGGTGGAGCCCGAGCCACCGGGTGGTGAGCTGCCACTGGCGCAGCTTCCAGCCGAACAGGAAGAAGGGGAGCAGGCCGAGCACGCGGGAGAGGGCGAAGGCCCCGCCGATGGCCGAGACGTACCCGACGCCGACCGAGATGACGATGCTGATCACGAGCGGGTAGCGCAGCAGCACGAGGTACGGCAGCGTAATCCTCCAGATCGCCAGCGCGATCAGGAACCAGAGTGTCCAGGACGCGGTCGAGTAGTCGAGCCAGAAGCTGCCGCCGAGCAGCCAGCGGATGACCGTCCAGATCGTTTCGAAGATCAGGTACGGGAACACGATGTCGGAGAGCAGACGCTGCATCTGGCGCAGCCCCGGCGGCCCCGTTTTGGCGAAGTAGCCGCTCACCGCGACGAAGAGCGGAACGTGGAACGCGTAGATGAACAGGTACACCTCGTAGGCGACATCCGACTCCTGGATGAGCCTGAGGATCGCGTGGCCGGCCACCATGAGGGTGATGGCAACCCAGCGAACATTGTCCCAGAGGGGGACACGCCGCTTCGGGGTCGAGGTCGTGCCGATCCCTGGTGCGCTCATTGCACCCATTCTCCCTGCAGAATGGAGCCATGGGAACACAGAGAGTCGTCGTGACCGGTGCGAGTTCGGGAATCGGGGCTGCCACCGTGCGCCTGTTCCGACAGCGAGGCTGGGACGTGGTCGGTGTCGCCCGGCGCTCCGATCGGCTCGCCGCGCTCGCCGAGGAGACCGGCGCCGAGGTCTTCACGGCCGACCTGACCGTGCAGGCCGACGTCGACGCGCTGCGCGACCACCTGGCGTCGTCGGGGCCCGTGCACGCGCTCGTCAACAACGCCGGCGGCGCGATGGGCCTCGACACGGTCGAGGACTCGAAGATCGAGGACTGGGCCTGGATGTTCGAAATCAACGTGCTCGCGGTGAAGCGGGTGACCAGCGCGGTGCTGCCGCTGCTGCGCGCCACGATCAGCGCGGAGGGCGGCTCGGCCGACATCGTCACCGTCACCTCGATCGCCGGCCACGTGGCCTACCTCGGCGGCGGCGGCTACAACGCGGCGAAGTTCGCCGCGCACGCCATGACGGAGGTGCTCCGCCTCGAACTCAACGGGGAGCCCATCCGCGTCATCGAGGTTGCCCCAGGCATGGTTAAGACCGAGGAGTTCGGCCTCGTGCGGTTCGGCGGCGACGTGACCAAGGCCGCGGCCGCCTACGAGAACATCCCGAACCCGCTCAGCGCGGAGGACATCGCCGAAACGATCGTGTCGAGCGTCGAGCGGCCCGCGCACGTCAACCTGGACCTGATCGTGATCAAACCCGTCGCGCAGGCCGCCCCCACCCGGATCGCCAGGGGCGAACTGCGGGTGAAGGGCGACCGCTAAAGCGGAAGTTTCGCCGCCGCCTGCCCGGACGGGCCGTGGACGGCGCGGGAGAGCGCGTCGAGCACGGTCGGATCCTCGATCGTCGGCGGGACGGTGTACGGCTCGCCGTCGACGATCTGCCGGATCGTCTTGCGCAGGATCTTCCCCGACCGGGTCTTCGGCAGCCGCTCCAGGATGGTCACGTCGCGGAAGGCGGCGACCGGGCCGATGTGCTCCCTGACCAGTCCGACGAGCTCCTTCGCGAGGGTCTCGTGGTCGATCGTCTCGCCCGCTTTGAGGGTGACGAAACCGGCCGCACGCTGGCCCTTGAGTGAGTCGTGCACTCCGAGCACGGCGCACTCCGCCACGGCCGGATGCAGGGTGAGCACCTCCTCGAGTGAGCCGGTGGACAGCCGGTGCCCGGCGACGTT
>DHJB01000052.1:28407-28934 GCA_002404115.1 Microbacteriaceae bacterium UBA4731 | reverse complement strand
TGTCCGGAGTCCCCGGTGGCGTAGTACCCGGGGAACGCGGTCAGGTAGGCACTGGTGAACCGTTCCTCACTGCCCCAGACGCCGAGCAGGGTTCCGGGCGGCAGGGGCAGGCGGATGGCGATGTTGGCGTCCTTGCCGACTCGCGTGATCTGCTTCCCCTTCGAGTCGAGGATCGCGATGTCGTAGCCGGGCACCGGCACCGTCGCCGACCCCGGTTTCGTGGGGAGGTCTTCGATCCCGCGCGGGTTCGCGCAGATCGCCCAGCCGGTTTCGGTCTGCCACCAGTGGTCGACGACCGGGCAGTGCAGCCCGTCGTTGATCCAGTGGTACGTTTCGGGGTCGAGGCGCTCGCCGGCCAGGAACAGGCCGGTCAGGCTGGAGACATCGTGCTTCTTCAGTTCCAGCAGGTCGGGGTCGACCCGGCGGATGGCGCGCACCGCGGTCGGCGCCGTGAACAGCACCTTGACTTTGTAGTCATCGATGATGCGCCAGAAGGCCCCGGCATCCGGCGTTCCGATGGGTTTGCC
>DHJB01000052.1:12948-28231 GCA_002404115.1 Microbacteriaceae bacterium UBA4731 | reverse complement strand
AGCCCAGAACACGTCGCCGGCTTCGATCGCGTAGATGTTGCGCATCGACCAGGTGAGCGCCACGGCGTGGCCGCCGTTGTCGCGGATGATCCCCTTGGGGCTGCCGGTCGTGCCGGATGTGTAGAGCACGTACAGCGGATCGTCGGAGCGGAGGCTGACCGGGTCGGCCGGTGCCGCGTTCTCCTCTTCGGCGGCCCAGTCCAGCCAGGCCACGTCCCCCTGGCCGGCGTAGTCGGCCGCGGAGCCGGGGACCTTCTCCCGGTCCCGCACGATGACCGTGCGCACGGAGCCCTTACTCAGGGATAGCGCCTTCGCCACCAGCGGCAGGTATTCGACGACGCGGCCGGGTTCGAGCCCGCCGGAGGCCGTCACGATCACGGTGGGCGTGGAGTCATCGATGCGCACCGCGAGCTCCGTGGCCGCGAACCCGCCGAAGACGACGGAGTGGATCGCGCCGATCCGGGCGCAGGCCAGCATGGCGATGACCGCCTCCGGCACCATCGGGAGGTAGATGATCACGCGGTCGCCCTTGCCGACGCCGTTGGCCCTGAGCACGCCGGCGAAACGGGCGACGCGCTGGAGCAGTTCCAGGTAGCTGAAGGTGGCGCGCGTGCCGGTCATCGCGGAATCGTAGATCAGCGCGGTCTGCGCGCCCCGCCCGGCGAGCACGTGACGATCGAGGGCGTTGTAACTGGTGTTGAGTTCGCCGCCGGGAAACCAGCGCCAATCGGTGGTCGAACGCTGCTCCAGGGCAGCGCGGGGCGGGGTGACCCAGTCGATGTCCTGGGTGGCCTCCAGCCAGAACTCCTCGCGCTGGGCAATGCTCCGCTGCCAGGTGTCACGGTAGCCGCCGTGTGCTTCGCTCGTCATGTCGAACCTCTCCATTGAGCCCCTCTGTATACAAAGGATGCTCGAAGTATTGCACAGGAGGCCAAAAAGGGGAATATGATGCAACTGTGTATACACAAACCGCAATGACGAGGTCCGCCGAGCCGGTCAGCGCGAGCGAACGCGCCTACCGCCAGCTGCGCGGCGAGATCCTCGACGGCGACCTTCCGCCCGGCACCGGCCTGCTCGAGGTCGAGCAGGCGGCCAGGATCGGCGTGTCCCGCACTCCGCTTCGCGCGGCCCTCGCCCGGCTGATCTCGGACGGACTCGTCACGGGGCGCAGCGGCCGGGGTTACCTGGTCGCGGAGGTTTCCGTCGACCGGATCGGCGAGCTCTACGAGCTTCGCCAGGCCCTCGAGGAGCAGGCCGTGCGCCTCGCCGCCCGGCGCCGTGACCCGGCACCGTTCCTGGCGCTGCGCGAACAATTCCTCACCGCGCCGGACCTGCTCCAGCGCGGCGAGGAGGGCATCCACCGCTACTACGACCTCATCGACGAATTCGAAGCGGCCATCGATTCTGCCGTCGCCAACCCGTTCCTCGTCGGCGCGCTCGCCAGTGTGCGCACCCACCTCACCCGGATCAGGCGGCTCGCCAGGGGCAACCCGGTGCGGCTGCGGGCCGCGGCCGCCGAACACCTGCTGATCATCGACGCGATCCTGGCCGGCGACGCGTCGCTGGCCGCCCACGCCACCCACGTCCACCTTCATCAGAGCCTCACGAACGCCCTCGCGGCGGTCGCTGGGGATGCGGCCACCCAGGTCGACTAACCGAAAGGATCCATCGTGCAGAAGAACCACGTTCGCGTTCACCGCAGCGAGGAAAACCTGGCCAGGGCCGACCAGCTCGCCTGGAAGATCGCGGAGGTCGCCGCCGACCCGATTGCGGTGACCGACGAGGTCACCGAGATGGTGATCAACCGCGTCATCGACAATGCGTCGGTCGCGGCCGCCTCGCTGACCAGGCGCCCGGTCGTCTCGGCCAGGTCTCAGGCGCTGGCTCACCCGCGCTCCTCCGGCGGCGCCGGCTCGACCGTGTTCGGCGAGAACCACGGTCGACGGGTCTCCCCGGAGTGGGCAGCCTGGGCGAACGGCGTCGCCGTGCGGGAGCTCGACTACCACGACACGTTCCTGGCCGCCGAGTACTCCCATCCCGGCGACAATATCCCGCCGATCACGGCCGTTGCGCAGCACCTGGCCGTCGGCCGGGGCCTGACCGGTCGCGAACTGGTCCGCGGCATCGCCACCGGCTACGAGATCCAGATCGACCTGGTCAAGGCGATCAGCCTGCACGCGCACAAGATCGACCACGTCGCCCACCTCGGCCCGTCGGCCGCCGCCGGCATCGGTACGCTGCTCGGCCTCGACGTCGAGACCATCTTCCAGGCCATCGGCCAGGCCCTGCACACCACGACCGCGACCCGGCAGTCCCGCAAGGGCGAGATCTCCAGCTGGAAGGCGCACGCCCCGGCCTTCGCCGGAAAAATGGCGGTCGAGTCCGTCGACCGGGCGATGCGCGGCGAGACCAGCCCCACCCCGATCTACGAGGGCGAGGACGGCGTGATCGCCTGGCTGCTCGACGGCCCGACGGCCGCCTACGAGGTGTCGCTGCCGGAGCGCGGCGAGGCCAAGCGGGCCATCCTGGACAGCTACACGAAGGAGCACTCGGCCGAGTACCAGGCGCAGGCCTGGATCGACCTGGCCAGGAAGCTGCACCGCGAACACCCGGAGGTGACCGACCCGGCCAACGTCGCATCCGTCCTCATCCACACCAGCCACCACACCCACTACGTGATCGGTTCCGGCGCGAACGACCCCCAGAAGTACGACCCGACCGCCAGCCGCGAAACCCTGGACCACTCCATCCCGTACATCTTCACGGTGGCCCTGCAGGACGGCTCGTGGCACCACGTCGACTCCTACGCGCCTGAGCGCGCCGGACGGCCGGACACGGTCGCCCTCTGGCACAAGACCGCGACGGTCGAGGATGCCGAGTGGACGCGCCGCTACCACTCGCTCGACGTCGCCGAAAAGGCGTTCGGCGGCCGGGTGGTCATCACCCTGACCGACGGCAGCACGATCACCGACGAGATCGCCGTGGCGGACGCCCACCCGCTCGGCGCCAGGCCGTTCGGCCGCGCCGAGTACATCGGCAAGTTCCGAACGCTCGCCGCCGACGTGCTCGAGGTCGCGGAAATCGAACGCTTCCTGGACGTCGCCCGGCGTCTGCCGGAGCTCAGCGCCGAGGAACTCGGCCAGCTCAACATCGTGGCCCGCCCAGGGCTGCTCTCGACCGTCCCCACCCCGAATGGAATCTTCTGATGTTGTACTCCCGCGTCACCCCCGCCGAGAAAAGGGCCAACTTCCGCGCGGCCCTGGCCACCGGCAAGCTCCTCCGGTTGCCTGGGGCGTTCAACCCGCTGTCGGCCAGGCTCATCGAGGAGAAGGGCTTCGACGGCGTCTACATCTCCGGCGCCGTGCTCGCCGCAGACCTCGGCCTGCCGGACGTCGGCCTGACCACCCTGACCGAGGTCGCCGGCCGCAGCCAGCAGATTGCGCGGATGACGGACCTGCCCGCGATCGTCGACGCCGACACCGGTTTCGGCGAGCCGATGAACGTGGCGCGCACCATCCAGACCCTCGAGGACGCCGGCCTGTCCGGCGCCCACATCGAAGACCAGGTCAACCCGAAGCGCTGCGGTCACCTCGACGGCAAGCAGGTCGTTGACGAGGACACCGCGCTCAAGCGCATCCGTGCGGCGGTCGACGCCCGGCGCGACCCGAACTTCCTGATCCTGGCGCGCACGGACATCCGCGCCGTCGACGGCCTCTCCGCGGCGGTCGACCGAGCCAAGAAGCTCGTCGACGCCGGGGCCGACGCGATCTTCCCGGAGGCGATGGCCTCCCTGGCGGAATTCGCGGCGATCCGCGCCGCCGTCGACGTGCCGATCCTCGCGAACATGACCGAATTCGGCAAAGGCGAACTGTTCACGACGACCCAACTCGCCAACGTCGGCATGAACATCGTCATCTTCCCGGTTTCGCTCCTGCGGCTCGCCATGGGGGCAGCCGAGCGTGGGCTCGATACGATCGAGGCGGAGGGTTCACTCACGTCGCTCCTGCCGGAGATGCAGAACCGGGCACGACTCTATGAACTGCTCGACTACGAGGCCTACAATCGCTTCGACTCGGGAGTTTTCAACTTCACCCTCAATCCGACGATCTCCTGATCACTCACGCGAAGGAACGACATGAGTCTGAATGAGCCGATGATTTTCAAGGGCCTGGCCGGCGTTGTGGTGGATGCCACCGCGATTTCGAAGGTCAACCCCGAAACCAACTCCCTGCTGTACCGGGGTTACCCGGTGCAGGAGTTGGCCGCACGGTGCAGTTTCGAGGAGGTCGCGTACCTGCTCTGGCACGGTGAGCTTCCCGACGAGCGGCAGCTGGCCGAGTTCGAGGAGCAGGAGCGGTCGCTGCGGCATCTGGACAAGACGGTGCGCCGGGTGATCGACGAGCTGCCGACGACGGCGCACCCGATGGACGTGCTGCGCACTGCGGTGAGCGTCATCGGGGCGAGTGACGAGACGACAGCGGATGCGTCGACGGAAGCGAACCTCGCGAAGTCGTTGCGCCTGTTCGCGCAGCTGCCCGCGATCGTCGCCTACGACCAGCGCCGCCGGCACGGCCTCGACCTGGTCGAGCCCAGGGACGACCTGGGCTATTCGGCGAACTTCCTGCACATGACCTTCGGCGAGGTGCCGGAGCTCGTGGTCGTGAACGCGTTCGACGTGTCGATGATCCTGTACGCGGAGCACTCCTTCAACGCGTCGACCTTCACCGCCCGCGTGATCACCTCGACACTGTCCGACCTGTACTCGGCCGTCACCGGCGCGATCGGGGCGCTCAAGGGCGCCCTGCACGGCGGCGCGAACGAGGCCGTCATGCACACCTTCGACGAGATCGGCGTTGGACCGAACGTGAAGGAGCGGGCCGCGGCCTGGCTGGAAACGGCACTGGCGGAGAAGCGCAAGATCATGGGCTTCGGGCACCGCGTCTACAAGCGCGGCGATTCCCGGGTGCCGACCATGCGGGCGGCGCTCGCCACTCTCGTCGATCACTACGAGCGCCCCGACATGCTCGAGCTCTACGAGGCGCTGGAAGACGCGATGGTCGAGCGGAAGGCGATCCTGCCCAACCTCGATTACCCGTCGGGCCCTGCCTACCACCTGATGGGATTCGACACCCTCACGTTCACCCCGCTGTTCGTCGCAGCCAGGGTGACCGGGTGGACGGCGCATATCATCGAACAGCTCGGCTCGAATGCGCTGATCCGGCCGCTGTCGCTGTACGACGGCCCTGAGGAGCGGCACGTCCGCGAGGCCGTGGTCGACGCGTGAGCGTACACCTGGTCGGCGGCGGCTGGACTCCTGAGAGCGACGCGGCCGTCTACGGGCCGTTCCTCGGCGAAGCGACGGCGCGAGGCGCGGCATCCGGGCGCCCCGAACCGCGCGTCGCCATCATCGTCGTGCGTGGCGGCGACGGGAACGAGCACGCCGCGAACCTGGTCGCCGCGCTCACCGCGGCCGGGCCGTTCGAACCCGTGATCACGACGCTCGAGCACGACGGCCTCGCCGCGCTCACCGCGGTCGCGAACGTCGACGGCATCCTCATCGGCGGCGGCCTGACGCCCGCGTATTTGTCGGCAGTCGCACCGATCGCCGGCGAGATCCGTCGCCAGATTTCTGCCGGGATCCCGTACCTCGGGTTCTCGGCCGGCGCCATGATCGCCGCGGAGCGCGCGCTCATCGGCGGCTGGCGGATCGGCGGGGTCGAAGTGAGCCCCCAGGACGGCTCCGAGGGTCTCGACGAGATCACCATCGAACACGGAATCGGGCTCCTCGACGTCACCGTCGAGGTGCACGCCGCCCAGTGGGGCAATCTCTCCCGACTGATCGCGGCGACGGAGGCCGGCCTCATCGAGGGCGGCCTGGCCATCGACGAGAGCACCGCGCTGGTCGTCGGCGAGGGCGCACTCACCGTGGCAGGGGCCGGCAGCGTGTGGCGGGTCAGCCAGGCGGACGGCGGCGTGCTCGTCAGCACCTTCGGCGCCTAAGGCCGGGATGCCGACAACGCTGGGCGACCTCGCCGCCGCCGGCAGGATCGACCCAGGCTGGGCGCAGGCACTCGAGCCGGTCGCCGCACAGATCGCGGCGATGAACGAGTTCCTTCGCACCGAAACCGCGGAAGGCCACCCCTGGCTGCCCGCCGAGGACAAGGTCTTCCGCGCCTTCGGCTACCGGTTCGACGACGTGCGCGTTCTCATCGTCGGCCAGGACCCGTACTCCACCCCCGGCTACCCGATCGGGCTATCGTTCGCGGTCGACCCGCATGTGCGCCCGCTGCCGCGCAGCCTCCAGAACATCTACCGGGAGCTGCACGACGACCTTGGCCTGACACCGCCCGAACACGGCGACCTCACCCCGTGGGCCGAACACGGCGTCATTCTGCTCAACCGGGTGCTCACCGTGCGCGCAGGGACGGCCGGTTCGCACCGGCGCCGGGGCTGGGAGGCCGTCACCGAGCACGCCATCCGTGCCCTGGTCGCCCGTCGCCGGCCGCTCGTGGCGATCCTGTGGGGCAAGGATGCCGGCGGCCTCCGGCCGCTGCTCGGCGACACGCCGATCATCGAGTCGGCGCACCCGAGCCCGTTGTCGGCGCGCCGCGGGTTCTTCGGTTCTCGCCCGTTCAGCCGGGCGAACGAGCTTCTTGCGGCTCAGGGATCAGCCCCCATCGACTGGTCACTCGGGTAATCTGGAACGCGAACGGAAAGGAGCGCTGCTGTGCTTGAAGAGGAATACCAGACCCGTCGTCAGCTGCCCCGGCACCTGCGGCCGCAGCCCGCACCGGAGGCCCCGTTCGAATACTCGCTGCGGGAGGCCCAGACGGCCGATCTGCCGTACATCCGCGAGATCTACAACTACTACGTCGCCAACAGCACCGTCACGTTCGACGAAGACGCCATGACGCTGGCGGAGTGGCGCTCCAAGTTCCGCTACCTCACCAAGCTCGGGATGCCGTTCATCGTCGCCGTCTCCCCGGCCGGGCAGATTCTCGGGTACGCCCTGGTCAGCCCGTGGAAGCAGAAGAGGGCCTACCGGTTCACGGTGGAGAACTCGATCTACCTCGGCGCGGCATCCACCGGCAAGGGCCTGGGGCGGGTGCTGCTCGGCGAACTGATCACCCGGTCGAAGGCGGCCGGCCTCAAGGAGATCATTGCCGTGATCGCCGACCAGGGCGCTGACGCGTCGATCAAGCTGCACCGCGACTTCGGCTTCGAGGAGATCGGGCGGATGGGCAAGGTCGGCTACAAATTCGAACGCTGGCTCGGCACCGTGCTCCTTCAGAAGAGCCTCAAGTAGCAGCACCGAGCTCGAGCAGCCCGACGCCGGCGATGACCAGGACCATGCCGGCCAGTTGCAGCCAGGTGAGGCTCTCCTGGAAGAAGATCCAGCTGACGATGACGACCAGGACGACGCCCACGGCCGACCAGATCGCGTAGCCGACCCCCAGCGGCACGCCGCGGGACAGAGCGCCGGCGAGCATCACGAACGACAGCACGTAGCCGGCGACCACGATGAGGTATGCCCACCATCTCGGATCCGGCCCTGACACGAACTTGAGGAAACAGGTGGCGATGACCTCGGCGGGATGGCGACGGCGAGGAACAGGTAGCCCAAGGGGGGCGGCTACTTCTTGCGGCCGGGCGTCGTCGTCAGGCGGCCGGTCATGGTCACGACGGCGCGGCGCGGGAACACGGTCGACATCCAGGCGAAGGCCGCGTTCCGTGCGCCACCGACGACGTGCGGGGGCGGGGACGAGCGGTCGAGTGCCGAGAAGGTTGTGTGCATCACGTCATCGACCGTGGCGGCCGGGCGGGCCGGCGAGGAGCGTGTTCCGGCGATGCGGGCGAACTCCGTGGCCACGGGGCCGGGGCAGACCGTGGTGACCTTGAGGCCGGTCTGCCTGGTTTCGTACCAGAGCGCCTCGGTGAAACTGAGCACGTACGCCTTCGATGCGCCGTAGACCGCCATCTGCGGCACCGGCTGGAAGGCGGCGGTGCTCGCCACGTTCACGAGGGCCGCGCCGTTCGGGTTGGTGCGGGCGGTCGCCAGCAGGTCGGGCAGGAACGCGTGCGTGAGCGCGGTGAGCGCCTGCACGTTGACCGCCACCTCCGCCAGCGCGCGGGCGGCGTCGGACGTGGCGAACGGGCCGTGCGTGCCGAAGCCGGCGTTGTTGACGAGGGTGCCGATGGTGAGCTTGCGGCTGCGGAGGTCGGTGACCAGCTCGGCCACGGCTCCGGGCGCGGACAGATCGAGCGGGATGACGGTCGAGGCCGTGCCGTACTTCTCGGCCAGTTCGACGGCGAGGGCTTCGAGGCGGTCCTGGCGCCTGGCCACCAGGACGAGGTCGGCGCCGCGTTCGGCGAGCTCATGCGCGAAGCCGATGCCGATGCCGCTCGAGGCGCCGGTGATGAGTGCGATGGTTCCGATCGGGTTGAAGTGTGCGCGTGCCATGCACTGAGGTTAGTCCCGCCGGGGCCGGCGCGGCGAGCCCGCGTAAGGTCGAAGGATGACCGATGCCCCGCTCGACCAGCCAGCCAGACACACCGTGCTGCGTTCCTTCGCCGGCCACCTCGAAGCCGGACCGGACGCGGTCTACGCGCGGCTCGTCGCCCTGCTGGCCCCCGGCGACGAGACCGGCGGGCATTTCCTCGCCGACCCGGCCAGACGCCTCGTCGTTGTGCAGGGTGACTGGTGGTACCGCGGCGAATACCGCGTGCTGCCAGAGGGGACCGGGTCCAGGGTCGAACACGAGATCATCAACGTGGCACAGTTCGCACACTGGGCCGGAGCGTGGACGGCCGGGTCGGTGGTCAGGGCGGCCCCTGCCGCGTTCCAGCGGCTCCTGACCGAACTCGAGACCGAGCTCGGGGCAGAGCCCGGCGACCTCCCTGACTAGGCTCGGAGCATGGTCCAACCGCACGAGCTCACCGCCCTCGAACAGTGGCAGGCGCTGCAGCGCGGCGACATCGGCCCGGTCGAACTGACCGAGCACTACCTGGCTCGGATCGAGGCGCTCAACCCGTTGCTCGCGGCGTTCGTCACCGTGACAGCGGATGCCGCCCGCGAGCGTGCGCGCCACGTCGAGTCGCAGGTGCCCCGCACCGCTCCGCTCTGGGGCCTGCCGTTCGGCGACAAAGACCTGCAGTTGCGCGCCGGCGTTCCGGCGCGGTTCGGCTCACGGCTGATGGCCGACTTCGTGCCCGACGAATCCGACGACCTGGTCCAGGCTCTCGATGCCGCCGGCGGGGTGAGCCTCGGCAAGACCAACACGCCGGAGTTCGGCCTGCCGTCGTACACCGAAAGCCTGTCGGCACCCCCGGCCAGGAACCCGTGGAACCCGGGCCTTGGCGCCGGCGGGTCCAGCGGCGGCGCGGCGGTCGCCGTCGCGGCGCGGATGCTGCCATTCGCCCCCGGCTCCGACGGCGGCGGATCCATTCGTATTCCCGCGGCGGCATGTGGCCTGGTCGGGCTCAAGCCGTCCCGCGGACGGGTGCCGGCGGCATCCGGAATCGACAAGCTCGCCGGCCTCGCCGTTGGCGGGCCGCTGGCGCGGACGGTGGCGGATGCCGCCCTCCTTCTCGACGCGATGATCACCCCGCGCGGCGGGCACCCGGAGCACCTGTTCGCGTTGCGCGCCCCCGGCGATGACGCCCCGCTGCTCGCGGCCGCCGTGCGCGGCGAAGGGCGATTCCAGCTCGGCGTGATGACGACCTCGGCCTGGGACAGCGCCTACCAGATCGACATCGACCCGCATGCCGTCGCGGCGCTCGCGGTGGCCACCGAGGCGTTCGCGGCGCTCGGCCACGGCCTCGAGGAGACGGCGCTCGAACCGGACGACAGCTACAGCCCGGCGTTCCGCACGATCTGGCAGGTGAGCGCCGCAACGATACCCGCCGAGGGGGAGCAGGAGATGCTCCTCGAGCCGCTCACCCGGTGGCTGATGCGCCGCGGTCGGGCGCTCTCCGCCAAGGACCTCGCCGAGGCGCTGACCGCGCTCTCGGCCTACGAACGCTCGTTCATCCGCCAGCTGTCGCGGTTCGACGCCGTGCTCACCCCGGCGCTCGCGATGACGCCGCGCCCGGTCGGCTGGTACGACCAGGGCGACGCCGAACGCAACTTCGCGCAGCAGGTGCAGTACACGCCCTTCACGTCGATGGTCAACGTGAGCGGGCTGCCGGCGATCACGCTTCCCGTGCACCAGACGAGCGACGGCCTGCCGATGGGCGTGCAGCTGATCGGTCGCCCGGGCGGCGAAGCCACCCTGCTGGCGCTCGGCGCCCAGCTGGAACGTCGCCTGCGCTGGCAGGACCGCATCCCGCCCGAGCCGTCCTAACCCCCGTGAGGGGTCGCAAATCGACCTTCGTTGGGCACTTTAAGGTCGATTTGCGACCCCTCACGGCGCAGGAGAGGTCGCAGATTTCTTGAATGAATCAAAACAACTGGTACAGTGAGACGATGTTTGCGACGGATGCGGTGATGGCAGGAACACTTGCCGAGAGCATCCGTTCGTCCGGCCTCAAGGTCACCGCCCCGCGCCTCGCGGTGTTCGGGGCTCTCGCCGAGGCGCCGCACGCCACCGCCGAACAGTTGTTCGCCGCCGTGAGCGGTGACCTGCCCGGCACATCGCTGCAGGCCGTCTACGGCGTGCTGGCCGCGTTCGCCGCCGCCGGCCTCGTGCGGAAGCTCGAGCCTGCTGGTTCGCCCGCGCGGTTCGAACGCCGGGTCGGCGACAACCACCACCACGCGATCTGCACCCGGTGCAACGCCGTGACCGACGTCGACTGCGCCGTGGGGGCAGCGCCGTGCCTCGACCCAGGCAACGCCTCCGGGTTCGCCGTGCACACCGCAGAGGTCACGTTCTGGGGCCTGTGCGCGGGCTGCCAGGTCGCGCCCGCCTAACGGCCGCTCACTTTTCACCTCATTGACCACGTAACGAACCAACCAAGAAGAACCAGAAGGAGCTGCAGCATGGCTATTGAGCCCACCCCAGTCCCCACCACGACCCAGACCGGCACGCCGGTTGCGAGCGACGCCCATTCGCTCACCGTCGGCGCCGACGGCGTCACCGCACTGCACGACCGGTACCTGCTCGAGAAGCTGGCCCAGTTCAACCGCGAGCGGATCCCGGAGCGCATCGTGCACGCCAAGGGCGGCGGCGCACACGGCCACTTCGTGGTGACCCATGATGTTTCCCAGTACACCCGCGCGGCCGTGTTCCAGCCGGGCGCGACGACCGAAACGCTGCAGCGCTTCTCCAGCGTCGCCGGCGAGCAGGGCAGCCCCGACACCTGGCGCGATGTGCGCGGCTTCTCGGTGAAGTTCTACACCTCAGAGGGCAACTACGACATCGTCGGCAACAACACCCCGGTGTTCTTCATCCGCGACGGCATCAAGTTCCCGGACTTCATCCACTCGCAGAAGCGCCTGCCCGGCTCTGGCCTCCGCAACCCGGACATGCAGTGGGACTTCTGGACCCTCTCGCCGGAATCCGCGCACCAGGTCACCTACCTGATGGGCGACCGCGGCCTGCCGCGCTCCTGGCGTGAAATGCCCGGCTTCGGCTCGCACACCTACCAGTGGATCAACGCCGCCGGTGAGCGCTTCTGGGTGAAGTACCACTTCACGTCCAACCAGGGCAACGTCGAGATGGAGGGCTCGGAGGCCGAGCTGATCGCCGGCGCGGATGCCGACTACTACCGCCGCGACCTCTACGAGGCCATCAAGGCCGGCAACTTCCCGTCGTGGGACCTCTCCGTGCAGGTCATGCCGTACGAAGACGCGAAGACGTACCGGTTCAACCCGTTCGACCTGACCAAGGTGTGGCCGCACGGCGACTACCCGCTGATCAAGGTCGGCACGCACACCCTCGACCGCAACCCGGAGAACTTCTTCGCCGAAATCGAGCAGGCTGCCTTCTCGCCGGCGAACACGGTTCCCGGCATCGACATCAGTCCCGACAAAATGCTGATGGCTCGCGTGTTCTCCTACCCGGACGCCCAGCGCTACCGCGTCGGCGCGAACTACAACGAGATCCCGGTGAACGCGCCGAAGGCCCCCGTGCACAACTACTCGCAGGATGGCGCGGCCCGGCACGGTTTCAAGCCGGCGGATGCCCCGGTCTACGCGCCGAACTCCCTCGGGGGTCCGGTGGCGGATGCCGCAGCGGCCGGCGAAGGCAGCTGGGAGAGCGACGGTGCGCTGCTGCGCACCGCAGCGACGCTGCACTCGGAGGACAGCGACTTCGGCCAGGCCGGCACCCTGTACCGCCAGGTGTACGATGACGCGGCCAAGGCCCGCTTCCTCGACACGATCACCGGTGCGATCAGCGGAGTGAAGCGCCCGGAGGTCACCCAGCGCGCCATCGCGTACTGGACCAGCGTCGACGCCGAACTCGGCGCGAAACTGCGCCAGAACCTCGCGGCGTGGGCGGAGGCCGACATGCTGGCTGAAGCATCCGCCGGCTACGCCAGGTAGCCTCTGAACCCGCACGACAGGAAACGCCCGGCCTCAATGAGGCCGGGCGTTTCCTGTCCCGGGGCGGGTGTCGCGTCCGGCCGGGCGTTGACGATCACTCCGCGACGGGAGCGGGCTCCTCGGTGGCCCTGGCCTCGCTGACCATGGCCTCGCTGCGTTCCCAGAGCCCGGCCGCCAGCTCGGGGTCGTAGGCCTGCCGGTTGGCGCCTGTGATGCTGCGCTTCTCGTAGTACCTGCCCGATGCCCAGTCGGTCCCTGGACGGGTCGTCGCGAGCCAGACCAGGGTGTCGGCGCCCTGCTCCGGCGAAAGCAGGAACCGCTTGAGCGGAGTCTTATAGACGAGCCGCATGATGCTCGTCGACGAAGTGGAGAAATTCGTCGCGACGACCCCGGGGTGGAACGCGGCCGTCGAGATCCCCTGGTCGTGGTAGCGGCGGTGCAGTTCCATCGTGAAGAGGATGTTCGCAAGCTTCGCGTCGCCGTAGGCCTTGTTAGCCGAGTACTTCTTTTCGGCGTCGAGGTCGTCGAGGTCGATCTTGCCGAAGAGGCTATTGGCGGCGCTGGACGTGTTGATCACGCTGGCCTGGCTTTCCACGAGCCGGTCGATCAGAAGCGTCGTCAGCAGGAAGGGGGCCAGGTGGTTGACCTGGAACGTCTTCTCGTGCCCGTCCACTGTGCTCTCGTGTGCTCCCATGATCCCGCCGGCGTTGTTCGCCAGGACGTCGATGCGCGGGTACCGCTCGAGCAGCTGCGCGGCCAGGGCGCGCACCTGCTCGAGGTCTGCGAAGTCGGCGACGAAGAAGTCCGCGCCCAATTCCGCGGCGACGGCCTCCGTTTTCGACGGCGACCGGCCCACGATGACGACGCGGTCACCGCCCAGGGTCAGTTCCCGGGCCGCAGCGGCTCCGATTCCGTCGCTCGCGCCCGTGATGATGATCGTTCGTCCGGTCATTGTGCCGCCCTTGTTTGACTATCTGACATATCCGCCCTTGTGCAGCCCGGCCTCGATCTCGAACCGGTTCCGCAGCGGGTTGCGCCCGGCCACCAGGTAGAGCAGCGGGAATATCATGCCGTAACGCTGCCACTGGCGTTTGTGCACGGCTTCGTGCTCCAGGATGTCGGGCGTCACGTTCCGGTTGGTGAGGTAGCAGCCGCCGACGCAGGAGCCGCCGCGGCCGAACGTCCAGGCCGGCATCCCGCTGAAGACGATCAGGCCGCCCTCTCGTCGCACCCGACCGGTGCTCCAGATGGACCCCCAGACGACGCCGACAGCCGTGGCGTAGAGGTAACCGGCCCGGCTGATCGAGGTGTCGAAGAGGATGCGGCGCATCCCTCTAGCGTATGGCGTCTAGCGGATGACGTCGCCCGGTCGGCCGTACTCCTCGAGCAGGCGCAGCCACACCTCGCTCAGGGTCGGATAGCTGGGCACCGCGTGCCAGAGGCGGGAGATCGGCACCTCGCCGACCACGGCGATCGTGGCCGAGTGCAGCAGCTCGGCGACGTCCTGACCGACGAACGTGACGCCCAGCAGCACCTCCCGGTCGAGGTCGACGATGGCCCTGGCCCGCCCGGTATAGTCGTCGGCCAGCACGGTGGCCCCGCCGAGCCAGCTGAGGTCGTATTCGAGCACCCGGATGCGGTGCCCGGCCTTCTCCGCGTCCGCCTTGGTCAGCCCGACGGAGGCAACCTCGGGGTCGGAGAAGGTGACCTGGGGAACCGCGGCGTGGTCGGCGGTCGCGACGTGGGCACCCCAGGGCGCGTCGTCGACGGGCATGCCGGCGGCTCGGGCCGCGATGACGTCCCCGGCCGCGCGCGCCTGGTACTTGCCCTGGTGCGTGAGCAGGGCGCGGTGGTTGACGTCGCCGGTGGCGTAGAGCCACCGGCCGTCCAGCGCGGGGGAGCCGCCCTGCACGAGCATCGTGTCGTCGACCGCGAGCCAGTCGCCCGGCGTCAGGCCGACGGTGTCCAGGCCCACATCCATGGTGCGCGGCACGCGCCCGGTGGCGACGAGGACCTCGCTCGCGGAGACCGTGCGGCCGTCGCCCAGCGTCAGCTCGACCTCGCCGGCATCGGTGCGCTCAGCCCGGGTCGCGCTGGCGCCCACGAGCACGGTCACCCCGCTGGCGCGGAGGGCGTCGGTGACCATCTCGCCGGCGAACGGCTCCTGCACGCGCAGCAGGGGACTGCGCGCGATGATCGTCACGGTCGCCCCGAGCGCGGCGTACGCGGTCGCCATTTCAACGGCGACGACGCCGCCGCCGAGGATGGCGAGGCTCTCCGGGATGCTCCTGGCCGAGGTCGCTTCGCGGCTGGTCCAGGGGGAGACGTCGGCCAGGCCGGGGATGTCGGGCAGCAGCGCGGCCGATCCGGTGCTCACGGCCACGGCGTGCCGGGCGGTGAGGACACTGGTCGTACCGTCGCCCGCGGTGACGGTGACCTCGCGCACCCCGGACAGGCGGCCGTGGCCGCGCACGAGATGGATGCCGGCGCTCTCCAACCACTTCACCTGGGAGTCGTCAGACCAGTCGTGCGCGATCGTGTCCCTGCGCCTCAGCGCCGCGGCGACATCCACGGTGCCGGTCACCGCCTCGGCAGCCCCGCCCACCCGGCGCACGGCGTTGAGCGCCGTGCCGCTGCGGATGAGGGCTTTGGACGGCATGCAGGCCCAGTACGAGCATTCGCCGCCGACGAGTTCGTTCTCGACGATGACGGTGCGCAGGCCCGCGGTGGCCGCCCGGTCGGCGACGTTTTCGGCGCTGGTTCCGCCGCCGATCACGATCAGGTCGTAGGTGTCGGCCG
>DHJB01000052.1:7559-12844 GCA_002404115.1 Microbacteriaceae bacterium UBA4731 | reverse complement strand
GTGTCGAATGACTTCAGCGGCCGATGAAATCGGCGGGTCGGCGGCTGAGGAACGCCGCCATGCCGATGCGGGCATCCTCGGTCGCGGCGAGGCGGGCGAGGGCAGGCTGGAGTTCGGCTTCCGCGGCGGCGGCACCGTCGCGCACGGCGGTGCGCGCGTTCGCGAGCGTCGCCTGCACCGCCAGCGGGGCCTGGGCGGCGATCCGTTCGGCCAGCTCGAGGGCGCGGTCGAACTGCGTGCCGTCCGGCACGACCTCCTGCACGAGGCCGATCCGGTGCGCCTCGCGGGCGTCGAACATGTCCCCGGTGAGGATCCAGCGCATCGCGTTCCCCCAGCCGGCCGTGCGGGGGAAGCGGATCGTCGCCCCGCCGAACGGCAGGATGCCGCGGGCCACCTCGATCTGGCCGAACACGGTCGATTCGGCGGCGACCGAGATGTCGCTCGCGAGCATGAGTTCGATGCCGAGGGTCAGGCAGGTTCCCTGCACGGCCATGACCACGGGTTTGCTCAGCGACCGGCCGTCGACCTGCCACGGGTTGATGCCGCCCTCCGGCACGATGTCGATCCCGTCCGGGCCGAGCCTCGGCCCGACGTCGGCGAGGTCGAGTCCCGCCGTGAAGTGGTCGCCGGCGGCGTGCACCAGGCCGACGCGCAACTCCGGGTCGCGTTCCAGTTCGCCGTAGGCGAGCGCGAGCTGCTGCAGCAGCGCGAAGTCGGCGGCGTTGCGCTTGTCCGGCCGGTTGAAGCCGATCAGCAGCACATGCCCGCGCCGCTCCGTGGTGATCCTCGGCTGCTCGGCTGCGGAATGCTGGTCGCTCACGAATGTCTCCCCTGATCATCCGACGCCGGCGCGTCGGTCCCATGCTACCTACGCCGGGCGCATCGTCAGCGGGTCAGGGCGCCGATGATGCGCAGGATGCTCGGCAGGTCATCGTCCGCGTCCTCCGGGGAAACCGGCGCGAAGCCGGCGATGGTCGCGCCGGCCAGGCCGAACCGGGCCCGCAGGGCAGTGATCAGCCGGGTCAGGGTCTCCACGCTCAGCCCGAACGGGAACAGGTCGGCCAGGCCGCCGAGCGCGGAGGGGTCGAGAACGTCCAGATCGATGTGCACGTAGACCTGGCTCGCGCCGGTGCGGGCCACTGCCTCCAGGAGGGCATCGGCCGAGTCGAGCTCCTCCACGGCGAAGCTGGTGACCCCGAGGTTCCGCATGAGGTCGGTTTCGGCCGGGTCGATGTCCCGTGCTCCCGCGATGACGACGCGTTCCAACGGAACCCGGCTCGCCTCGTCGAGGGCCAGGCCATCCGTGCCCTCGCCGGAGACGGCGCGCAGCACCATGCCGGTGAACGCGCCGGAGGGAGACGTGGCCGGCGTGTGCAGGTCGGGATGCGCGTCGAACCAGACCAGGGCGAGGTCGTTCGGATGCTGCCGGGAGGCGTGCTCAACGCCCGCAAGCGACACGGCGCAATCGCCCCCGATCGTCAGGGCCCAATCGGGCACGGAGCGCAGCGCCTTGGCCATCCGCTCGCGCACGATCAGCAGCGACGAGAAACGGTGGATGCCCGTGTCGAGCGAATCGCCCGCCTCGATCGGCACGTCGACCAGGGTGGTCGCCGACACGGGGAGGTCACCCCGAATCGCCTCCGCCCCGTCGAGGAGGCGCATCGCGCGCGCGGACACGGAACCCTGCCATTGCGGCACGACAACGAAGGTGGGTGACATGCCCTCAGTATGCCCCCTCGTGCTACATATCGCGGTAGCGTGTCGCGGCGGTCACGGCCTCTCGCAGCTCGAACGCGTCCATGCGCGGTCCGTACCCGGGGGTGTCGCGCTGGATGCGCCATCCCTCGGAGAGCGGTCCGAGGTCGACGGTGTCGAATCCGAAGTCGTCCAGCAGCGCGGCGACGGTCTCGCGTCCGGATGCCTCGTCGCCGGCCACGATCAGGGCGCGCCGGTTCTCGGAGCCCGCGGGCTGGCCATCCGTCGTCAGGTCGGCGGCGTAGATGTGGTTGAACGCCTTCACGACGGTGGACTCCGGCAGGCTCGACTGCAGCAGTTCCGCGGTCGTCGTGCTTTCGTCGTCGAGGACCGAGATGTTGCCGTCGCGCTGCGGGTAGTAGTTGTTCGTGTCGATCACGATCTTGCCGGCGAGCTGGGCGGCCGGGAGCGTGTCGATCCCGCCGAGCGGGATGGTCACGACGACGAGGTCGCCGGCCTCGGCCGCTTCGGCCGGCGTGGCGGCCCTGGCGCGCGGCCCGAGCTCAGCGATGAGTCCCTCCAGTGTTGCCGGGCCGCGTGAGTTGCTCACGACGACGTCGTATCCGTTGGCCACGCCGAGGCGTGCGAGCTGGCTGCCGATGTGGCCGGCGCCGATGAGTCCGAGAGTAGTCATGGTGGCGACAACGACCGTCGCCGCCGAGATGTTCCCGGAACCCCTCGATCCCACGGGAAGGGGAAGGGAGCGCGGGCTACTGCTCGATCTCGCTGGTCCGGCCGGCCTTGAGCGCGGCCAGCCTGGCGTCGACCTCGGTGAGTTCGCCCAGGTTGTCCAGGCTCTCGAACTGCGCGTCCAGGCTCGATGCGGCCAGTTCCCCGGCACCCCGCACGCGCGCCTCTTCGCGGCGGATCTTGTCTTCGAAGCGGCTGACCTCGCTCGTCGGGTCCATGATGTCGATGCTCTTGATGGCATCCATGACCTGCGTCTGAGCCTGCGCGGTCTTTGACCTGGCGATCAGTTCGTCGCGCTTGGCGGAGAGCTGGCCCAGCTTCTCCTTCATCGCGTTGAGACCGGTCTTGAGCTGGTTGACGACGGCCGTCTGGGACGTGATCTGCGGCTCGGCAGTCGTCGCTTCCTTCTCTGACTGCATCTGCCGGCTGAGGGCTACTTTGGCGAGGTTGTCGAACCGGTCGGCGTCGGCGGCGGCTCCGGCCGCGCGCAACTCGTCGCCCTTGCGGCTGGCGGCGAGAGCCTTGCGGCCCCACTCCGAGGAAGCGTCGACGTCCTCGCGGTGGTCGTCCTCGAGCAGGCGCAGATTGCCGATCGTTTCAGCGATGGCGCTCTCGGCGTCGGCGATGCTGTTGGTGTAGTCGCGCACCATCTGGTCGAGCATCATCTGCGGGTCTTCTGCGGAGTCGAGGAGCGCGTTGATGTTCGCTTTCGCCAGCTGGGCGATGCGTCCAAAGATCGACTGTTTCGTCATTACGGTGTCCTTTCGAGTGATGCCATTATTGTGCCGTTGTGGGTTTGTGCGCTAAAACCTGCCGCCGCCGCCGCGGCGGGAGCGGGTGCCGGCCCCGCCGAAGCTCCCGGGGATGCCGAATCCGCCCCCGCCGAAGGAACCGCCGCCGCCTCGTCGACCGCCGCCGCCGAAACCGCCAAACCCGCCGCCGCGTCCGCCGCCCAGGATCGAACCGATCAGGATGCCGCCGAGCACGGCACCCATGTCGCTGCCGCCCCGGGACCCGCCGCCGAACATGCCGCCGGGGCCGCCTTCCCCGCCGAAGCCGCTGACGTCGTTGCGGGCGAGGGAGATGGCCTCCGCGGCGAGCGAGCTGGCCCGCTGCGCGGCGGCGAGGGCGGATGCCGGATCGGCGGCGGCCAGGGCCTCGGCCTGCGCGAGCAGCCGGCCGGCCTCGGCGAGCCGGGTGCGCGCCTCCGCTCCGACGGCCCCGCGCCGTGCGGTGATGAAATCCTCGGCGGCCGACACCTGGCTGCGCGCCGCGAGCATGGTCTGGTTCAGCGCGGCCTGCGCGCGCTGCGCCTGCGCCTCGGCGTCGCGCACACCCTGGAGCGCGGCATCCATCCGCTGGTTGGCAGCCTCGAGCCCCTGCACCAGCTCGATCGGGTTGATCCTGCCCGCGGCCAGGCGGGCCTTGACGTCGGCCAGCGTCTGCTCCGTGTTCGCGATCACGCCGGGGAGGCTCGCGGAGGCTGCGCCCTCGTCCGGCAGGGCGCGTGCCGTGACCAGGTCGGTTTCGAGGTCGGCGACGACTTTGGTGACGCTCCCGGCGGCGGCCTGCAGGTCGGCGCCGAGGCGGTCGACGGCGTCCAGCAGCAGTTTCGCCTGGTCGACGGAATCCTCTGCGGCGCGGATCCCGACGGCGGCCGCGCTCGGCTCGCCCGCGGCGATCCGCTCGTTGGCCGCGGCCAGGGAGGCCGAGGCGAAGGTGATCCGGTCCTCCGCCTGGCGGGGGTTGTCGGCGACCGTGGCGATGGCGGCCTGCGTGTACCCCTCGCCGAGCGTGGCCAGGCTCGCCTGCGTCGCCGTCAGGCGTGCCCGGGCTGCTTCGATGTCGCGGGCGAGGGATGCCGCGGCCTCCGGCGCCTTCTTTTCGAGTTGCCGCAGCTCGTCGAAGTCCGCGGCCTGTTCGTCGAGTGCCTGGTTCGCCTTCTGGCACAGGGTGATGATCTCCGCGTACCAGGCGCGCTGCTGCTGCTCGCTGTCGGGCTCGGCGTCGTCGAGCCGTTGCTGCAGCGTGAAACCCTGGCTGAGCTGGGCCTTGGCCGCGTCGAGCGCGGTCTGGAACGCGCCGGTCGCATCCGCGCCGTATTGGGCGATCGCGAAACCGAGTTCCTGCTCGCTCGTCTTGATGGCGTCATCCGTTTGCACGAGGGCGCTCGAGGCCTGCTGCTTGAGTTTCGGGGTCGGGACGGCGGGGAGCGCCTCGGGGGTCGTGCCGGCCGGGATGCTGGGCCGCCGCCGGCGGCGCAGCACCAGGAAGAGGATTGCGCCGATGCCGGCGATGACGATGAGCACGATCCAGACGGTGGCGCCACCCCCGCCGCCGGGATACGCGTTGCCCGGCGTGATGTCGGGGGCGACGACGGCCTCCCCGCGGAGGCTCGCCCGGAGGCCGTCCGCCGCGCCGATCGCGGCGCCGGCCCAGTCGTTCTCATGAAGGGCAGGCTCGATCGCCACGCTCTCGACCTCGCTCAGCTGGGCGTCGGTCAGCGTGAATTCAGGTGCGACGGAGATTTGGTACTGCCGATCGGCCGTGGCGACGGCGAGCAGAACGTCGGTCGCACCCATGCCGTTCCTGGCCGCGGTCTGGTCCGTCCAGGCCTGGCGGTCGGCCGCGCCGGTGAAATTGGCGACATAGACGACGAACAGGTCGGTGCCGGTGTCGGCGAAGAGCCGGTCCAGGGACGCGGTGACCTCGGATTCCCGGTTGCCGAGGGCGCCCACCTTGTCCACGATGTGGCTCGACCCGAACGTCACCGGGTCCTCTGCGCGGACGATGGTCGGCAGCGCGGCGGGCTCCGCGACGACAGGCACAGCGGAGGCAGG
>DHJB01000052.1:336-7411 GCA_002404115.1 Microbacteriaceae bacterium UBA4731 | reverse complement strand
GCGAAGAACCGGATGCACGTCGACTTCCTGGCGGACGACCGGGAGGTCGAGGTGCTGCGGCTCGTCGGCCTCGGCGCCGCCCTGGTCGCCGAGCACGACCGCGGGGATGCCCGGTGGAGCGTGCTCCAGGACCCTGAGGGCAACGAGTTCTGCGTGGTGCAGGGCGGCTGAGCCCGCCAGCACTGTTTCGGCCTGTTACGCGCGGGGTCGCGGCATCCGTCGCCGATGTCCACACTGGGATCAACGATGAGACCACGATCGGAGGCCGGCATGACCAGAGAATTCGCGCTCCCCAGGCTGGCCGTCGTCGAGGTCACCCGGCACCGCCCCGACCGGCCGGAATACCACGCCAAGGTACAGGTGCTCAATACCCGGGTCGCCACCGACGGCGGGCACGGCGGCTGGCAGGTCACGCGCATCGCCGCGGCGGATGTCACGACCCTGGAGCTGCTGGCCGCGACCGAGGATGCCGACGCCATCGTGATCGTCGGCGGCGAGGACATCACGCCCCGTTTCTACGGCGCGCACACCGGCTACGAGGGCGAAACCCGCCACTACGACACCGCTGACGAGGGACAGATCGCGCTCGTGCACCGGGCGCTCGCCCAGGGCACCCCGCTTCTCGGCATCTGCCGCGGCCTCCAGATCATCAACGTCGCCCTGGGTGGCACGATCGTGCAGCACATCGCCGACGAGGGCATCCACCGCAATGTCGGCGTGCCCATCGACCAGATCCTGACCGAGCACGAGGTGCAGCTCAGCGCCGGCAGCGGCCTCGCCGAGGGCCTCGGCGCCACCCGGATTCGCGTGCAGAGCGCGCACCACCAGTCGGTCGGCCTGCTCGGCGACGGCCTCGTGCCGGCGGCGCTCGCCCCGGATGGCCTCGTCGAGGCGCTCGAACACGTCACCGCGTCGATCACCGGGGTGCAGTGGCATCCGGAGGCCCCCGATGCGCCGGCCGACCAGCTGCCGCTGCTGCTCGCCGCGCTCCGCGCCCAGGTCGCCGCCGCCAGCGTCGCCGAGCTCGTCGCCGCCTGACCCGGCGCACCCGCGCGCACCCTCGCCACTTTCGCCGAGATTGACCGTTCCGGTCGAAATCGCCCGGAACGCCGGTCAATCTCGACCGCACCGGTCAATCTCGATGCGCGCTGGCGGTCGGGACGTGCGAGTAGCATTCCTGACGCCCGGGCCTGCTCCGGAACAGGCCGCTCGCGCGATCGTACTGCCTCCGCGGGATGGTTGCGAGAAAGAGTGCTCTCAAATGTGCACCGGCTCTTGGTCGAGTCTCCCGGGCGGGAGCCCTCAACACGAAAATAGGCTGTTGAGGGACCGTGTTCCGCGCCGCGAGAGGACCCCATGACGATCAATGCCGACACGCTGAGTGAGACTCCACCAGTCCCGACCGCAGACATTCCGATCCTCCAGCAGGCTCGGGAAAAAGTGCTGCATCGCGGCGAGGGGCTCTCCGAGGAAGAGGTGTTCCAGATCCTCGAGTTGCCTGACGAGTGCCTTCCTGCGGCCCTGGAACTGGCACACGAGGTTCGTCTGAAATACTGCGGCGACGCCGTTGAAGTCGAGGGGATCATCTCCGTCAAGACCGGCGGATGCCCGGAGGACTGCCATTTCTGCTCGCAGTCGGGCCTGTTCGATTCGCCCGTCCGCTCGGTGTGGCTGAACATCCCCGGACTGGTGCAGGCGGCGAAGGAGACGGCGGCGACCGGGGCGACCGAGTTCTGCATCGTGGCTGCCGTTCGCGGCCCCGATCTCAAGCTGATGAACCAGATCAAATTCGCTATCGATCGCATCAACAAGGCGGTCGACATCAACATCGCCTGCTCGCTGGGGATGCTCACGCAGCAGCAGGTCGACCTTCTCTCCGAGTGGGGTGTTCACCGCTACAACCACAATCTCGAAACCGCGCGCAGCTTCTTCCCCGAGGTTGTCACCACGCACAGCTACGAGGAACGCCTGGACACCTGCCGGATGGTGAGGGACGCGGGAATGGAGCTCTGCTGCGGCGCCCTGATCGGCATGGGGGAAACCAACGCCCAGCGCGCCGAACTCGCCGTTCAACTCGCGGCCCTCGAGCCGCACGAGGTGCCGCTCAACTTCCTCAACCCCCGACCGGGAACACCGTTGGAGAACCAGCCGCTGATGTCCGGCAAGGATGCCCTGCGTGCAATCGCCGCGTTCCGCCTGGCCATGCCCCGAACCGTGTTGCGCTACGGGGGCGGCCGCGAGCTCACCCTCGGGGACCTCGGCACCCGCGACGGCCTCCTGGGCGGAATCAACGCTGTCATCGTCGGCAACTACCTGACCACCCTGGGGCGACCGGCGACAGCCGACCTCGATCTCCTGGTGGAGCTCAACATGCCGATCAAGGAACTGCAGAAGACGCTCTAGCCATGTCATCGAATAACGCTTCCAACGAACCCGTCGTTGGGCAGGCGATCTACTGCGGGCGCTGCGGGGAAGCGTCGGATGCCGCCGGGCACGGGGGCGGTTCCTCTGTCGACTGCACCGACAGGCTGGTTATGGAGCCGCCACGGTACTGCCGCATCTGTCGCCGTCGGATGAAAGTCCAGGTGGATCCATTCGGATGGCGCGCGGAATGCTCCCGGCACGGGGAGGTCGCCTCATGACCGGTGGAGACACCAACACCCTCATCCAGCGGGACCGGACCTCGTTGTGGCACCCGTACTCGGCTGTCCACTCACCCGGACCGCTGTGGGAGGTCCAGGCTGCGGGAGGTGTGAGGCTCTCCCTGCGCGGCGAGGACGGCCAGACCCACGACGTCATCGATGCGATGTCGTCCTGGTGGTGCATGATTCACGGCTACCGCAACCCGGTCCTGGACAACGCTGTGACGCAGCAGCTGGGCCGGTTCAGTCACGTGATGTTCGGCGGGCTCACCCACGCCCCCGCGGTGGATCTCGCCGAGCTCCTGGTGTCGGTCACTCCACCCGGTCTGGACCATGTCTTCTTCGCCGACTCCGGCTCGGTCTGCGTCGAGGTTGCGATCAAACTCGCCGTCCAGTTCCAGGGGGCGCGCGGGCGCCCACGGCGACAACGGATGCTCAGTGTGCGCGGCGGCTATCACGGTGACACCTTCGCCGCCATGAGTGTGTGCGATCCAGTAGACGGCATGCACTCGGCCTTCGACGGGATCCTCCCCTCCAATATCTTCGCCCCGCGTCCGCCGAGTGCGGCGACGGCATCGTCAGACGACGTCGAATGCTGGGCAGAGGAGGTCGCCGCGCTCGCCGCTCAGCACAGCGACGAGTTGGCCGCCATCATCGTCGAACCAGTGCTGCAGGGTGCGGGGGGCATGTTCATTTACCCGCCGGAGTGCCTGCTCGCGCTCCGAGGGATCGCCGACCGGCACGGACTCCTCCTGATCTTCGATGAGATCGCGACCGGCTTCGGTCGCACCGGCGAAATGTTCGCCGCGGACCACGCCGGGGTCGCGCCCGACATCATCTGCGTCGGCAAGGCCCTCACCGGCGGCTACCTCACCCTCGCAGCCATGATCTGCACTGGCGAGGTCGCCAGGACGGTCTCGCGGAGTTCCGCCGGCGCGCTGCTCCACGGGCCAACCTTCATGGCCAATCCGCTGGCCTGCGCCGTCGCACTCGCCAGTGTCCAGCTGTTGCTCTCCGCGGACTGGCGGCAAAACATCGTCCGCCTGAACGCTGGGCTCGAGTCCGGTCTGGCTGCGGCGCGGCAGCTCAGTGTGGTCGAGGACGTTCGCACGATCGGCGCCGTCGGAGTCATTCAGCTGGACCGCCCGGTCGACATCGCAGCCGTCACCCGGGCCGGCCTGCGGAACGGAGTCTGGGTTCGACCGTTCCGCAACCTCGTCTACGCCATGCCGCCCTTTGTCAGCAGCCCGGGGGAGGTGTCCGTGCTGACTGCGGGAATGGTCGCCGCCATCGCCGAAGTGTACGGTGGGGCCCGCGGCGAGAGCCGACAATGAGCGTCGCAATGAAACGATGGCTCGACCGTCAAGAATCCGCGCGCACGCGCCGGGGGCTGGCGCGGGAGCTGACACCGCGCAGACCTGGCGCCGATCTGCTGGATCTGGCCAGCAACGACTATCTCGGTCTGGCCACCGACCCGCGGCTCGTGCAGGCGGCAGCGGAGGCGCTATCCGTGTGGGGCACGGGAGCGACGTCCTCCCGCCTGGTCGTCGGCACGACCGAACTGCATGAGCACCTGGAGATCGAACTGGCTCGCCTACTCGGCATGGACACCGCATTGGTGTACTCGTCCGGGTACCTGGCCAACATTGGCGTGCTGACCGCCCTCGGCGGACCTGGAACCCTGATCGTCGCCGACAGCCAGTGCCATGCCTCACTGATCGATGGGTTCCGGCTGAGCCGTTCCCGCACGGAAGTTTTCGACCACAACACGGTGGCGGATGCCGATCGCCTGCTGTCGGGTCGCCGCGAACCGCGGGCGCTCATCGTCGCAGAATCCGTCTACAGCGTGAATGGTGACACGGCACCCCTGCCGGAGCTGCTGGAACTGGCAGAGCGGCACGACGCGATGCTCGTCGTGGATGAAGCACACAGCGTCGGCATCCTCGGCGAGGGCCGAGGGGCCGTGGCCGGGACACCCCTGGCCGCCCATCCCAGCGTCATCGTGACCGCAACCCTGTCCAAGGCGTTGGGAAGCCAGGGCGGCGCCGTCCTCGGCCCGGACTGGCTGCGCACCCACCTGATCAATCGATCGAGGAGCTTCATCTTCGATACCGCGCTTGCGCCCGCCTCCGCTGCTGCCGCGCTCGAGGCGATCGCGGTCGTCCGTGCCGAACCGTGGCGCGCAGCAGCCGTCCGCGCGAACGCGACGGCCCTGGCTGGGGGGCTTTCCTCACGCCTCGGCCGCGCCGGACTCACAGTGGACCAGGCCGTCGGTGCCGTCCGCTCGATTGCGATGCCGGACGCGGCGACCGCGCTCTCCTGCGCGCAGGCCGCGCGCGCAGCCGGCATCCAGATCGGGTGTTTCCGGCCGCCGTCGGTTCCCGACGGCGTCTCGCGGCTGCGGCTGACCGCACGCGCGACGCTGCACGACCATGAGATTTCGCGCGCCTGCGAGGTCATCGGAACGATAGTTGAGGACCGCCTGTGAGCCTGCCCATTTTCCTTTTCATCACCGGTACAGACACCGGTGTGGGAAAAACAGTGACGACGGCGGCGATCGCAGCCGTCCTGTTGTCGGCGGGGCGGAGGGTCTGCGTGTACAAGCCCTGCCAGAGCGGGGCCGTTCAGGGGGACTCCGATTGCGCGGAGATACGGCGGCTCGTCGGCGACATCGAGGCCGGTGACGGAGTGGTTCTGGCCGAACCTCTTGCCCCGGTTGTCGCGGCCAGGCTCGAGGGCGCACGTCTTCCGACCGTGGCCGAGCACGCAGAGCGAATTCGTCGGTCGGCACCGGATGTGGACCACGTGCTCATCGAAGGATCCGGCGGCCTGCTGGTGGAGCTTGATGCGGATGGCGGAACCCTGGCCGACCTCGCGGCGCTGCTCGGCACGCAGGCCGGCTGTGTGGTCGTCTCGCGCCCATCCCTGGGAACTCTGAACCACACGGAACTGACCGTTGAGGCGCTGGAACACCGTGGTCTCGCCTCGCTCGGGGTGGTGCTGGGCACGTGGCCGCTGACGCCCGGCCTGGCTGAGGTTCACAATCGGCAGTCGTTCGAATCGGGTTCAATTCCGCTGCTGGGTGTCATCCCGGAGGACGCGTCATCACTTTCACCGGACGTTTTCCGCGCTCGCGCGGGCCTCTGGCTGGCCGGGATCCACGCGTGAGCGCGCAGTCGACGAGACGCCCGGTCCAGATGGATGCTGCCGAAGCGAAGTATCACGTCGTCAAGGATCCGATGCTCGCCCGCGAGGTGCTCCGTCAACCGGACGTGTTCAGCCCGGTCAATGCGCTCGTGGCCGTGAAACCCTTGACCGGGCAGAGCCTCAGGATCCTGCAGCGCGCCAAATTCGCCCTCCCGCCGATCCTGGCGAGCAACGACACCGGCACTCATTCGGGCGTTCGCCGTGTCGTGTCGGGCTTCTTTACGCCAGCGACTGTCGCGGCGATCGAACCCCGCATGCGGGAGATCGCCCGGGCCGCGGCGACCGAAGCGAAACGGTCGCTGGAGACCGGCCAGCCGATCGACCTGGTCGAAGCAGTGGCGGCGCGGCCTCCGGCGATCCTGATGCTGGAGATGCTCGGGCTTCCGGTGCGGGACGTGGCGAGGCTGAAGGCCTGGAGTCGCGAATCTCTCGAGCTGTTCTGGGGCTGGCCCGATGACGACCGCCAGTTGGTCCTGGCGGAGAGCGCTGCGGATTTCTACCGTTGGTTACGCGAACTGATACTGGAGGCCGTCGCCTCACCCCGGCGAAACCTGTTCGCATCGCTCGCGGAGCACGGCCTCTCCACGCCTGAACTGTGTTCGCTCGGTTACTTCCTGCTGATCGCCGGACAAGAAACCACCTCGCAACTCATCAGCACCGTGCTGTTCCGGCTGCTCGAGAGCCCGAACGCAGCCGGCATCCCTGCGTTGGCGTCGGCAGCAACCCGCGCCGGCGCAACGCTGGCCGTGCGCCGGGTGCTTGCCGAGGAATCATCCGTGCCCACCTGGCGACGGGTCACGACTCGGAGCGTCCAGCTCGGGGGAGAAGTCCTGCCCGCCGGATCGGAGATCCTCTTGGAACTCACCGGCAACCATGGGCCCGATGCCCGGCCCACCGACTACAGCCTGGCCTTCGGATCTGGCATTCACCGCTGCCTGGGGGCGAAGCTGGCCGAGATGGAGGCTGCCGTCGTCGTTCAGGAGACGTCTCTCGCCCTGTCCGGGGTTCATCTCGTGGATCCTTCGCCCGAGTGGACGCGGCTCCTCTCGTTCCAATCACCGCGCAACGTGACTGTCACTCGCCGGTCAGCACCGACACGACGGAGCAGCACCTAAACAGGTGAGGCGAAAACCCCGCGCCGCCCTGGCCCTCCTGGAAGACCATGTTGTAGGGCGCGACGTCGTTCAGGCACACCTCCTCGATCGGCTCCTGCGCCGGCAGCCGCC
>DHJB01000052.1:0-174 GCA_002404115.1 Microbacteriaceae bacterium UBA4731 | reverse complement strand
ACTCCTCGATCGGCTCGTGCGCAGGCAGCCGCCACTCGGCGGCTGCGTGCGCGAGGGGCACGCTGGCGTCATGCACCCGTCGCAGCAGAGAACCGGCCTCGTGCAGGATGGTCGACGACCACAGCCAGCTCGGCAGCGGGTAGTTGCCGACCACTCCGGGCAGGAACGAGAGCA
>DHJB01000026.1:73363-74979 GCA_002404115.1 Microbacteriaceae bacterium UBA4731 | reverse complement strand
TTAAGCGCCCGTCGTTCGCGTGAGGGGTCGCAAATCGACCTTCCGAGGCGCCGGGAAGGTCGATTTGCGACCCCTCAGGGGGCAGGTGTCGCCAGGCGTGATCACCAGCCTCATGACTCCACGCACCCGGCCGCGGCAAGGTCGCCCGAAGAGGGGGCAGGAAACACCGCTGCCCGGCTTTTTCGACTGCCAAGCTGAATTCCTATTGGAATCCATGGGGGAAATGAATTGAAACGTCGAAGTCCAGCAGCTCCGCTGCTCCTGCCACTTGTCACTTTCGGGATCTATTCACTGGTCTGGTTCGTCAAGACCAAGAACGAGATGAATCTCTCCGCAATCAACAAGATCCCCACCGCCTGGCTAGCCATCGTGCCAATCGCCAGCATTTGGTGGGAATGGAAATTCGCGTTGGGCGTCGAAGAGGTAACTAAGAATGGCCTCGGAAGGCACGCTGCCTTCTGTTTGCTTCTCTTGCTTGGCGGCATTGGCGCTGCAATCGTTCAGAACGCACTGAATCAGGCTACTGACTCGGCATCGCAGCGCGTCACGCCGATGGAGCCCGTCGCCGTGTGACCCGAGGCCCGCTCCCGCAGCCTTCCAGCCGCGGGGGCGGGCATCCGTCGTTAAGGGCTGTTGGTTGCGTGAGGGGTCGCAAATCGACCTTCCGAGGCGCCGGGAAGGTCGATTTGCGACCCCTCAGGGGGCAGGTCTCGACGCGCGCGCGTCAGGGCAGCAGGAGGCGCGTGGTCGGGCTAGGCGCCGTCGTTCGGGACGCGGACGGTGAGGCTGGCGGGCTCGATCCAGGTCTTCAGGGCCGTGGCCTTCCCGAATCCGTCGCCGTCGAGTTCGATTTCTTCGGCGTGGTGGAAACGAACGATGAGCTCCGTGCCGGTGGCGTAGTTCAGCGCGTCGACATCCTTCGTCTTGAACTTCTTTCCGAGCGGGGTGCGGCCGAGGACGCCGTTCTCCCAGATCACCTTCGACAGGATCTGCACCCAGCCTGCAATGCCCTCCGGCTTGAGAACGACGACATCGAACACGCCGTCGTCGAGGGCGGCATCCGGCATGAGCTCGATCTTGGCCGGCAGCGTGCCGCAGTTCCCGATCATGATCGTGTGCGCACGCAGCGAACTCGTCGGCTGCTTGTTGAGGCTGTACCGGAAGTGCAGGTCGTTCTTGTCCTGGCCGACCGCAACGAGAGCCTTCACGTAGGCCAGCCAGCCGACCTTCTTCTTCAAGTCGTCGTCGGTGTTGGCCAGCATCTTGGCGTCGAGGCCGAGCCCGGCCATCACGAGGTAGGCATGCCGGTCGACCGACTTGTCCTCCCGCTCGATGTTGATCATCAGCACGTCGATCTTGCGATCGCGGCCGGCGAAGGCTGAGCGGATGGACTGCGCGGCATCGTCGAGAGTGAGCTTCAGGTTGCGGGCGAGCAGGTTGCCGGTGCCCGACGGCAGCAGGGCCAGCGCGCAGTCCGTGCCGTGAACAACCTCGCCGACGGCCCGGACGGTGCCGTCGCCGCCCGCGACGATGATGACGGTCGCACCGGCCTCAATCGCCTGCTTCGCCGGGCCCTGGCCCGGATCCTCCGCCGTGGTTTCCAACCACAGGGATTC
>DHJB01000026.1:70286-73160 GCA_002404115.1 Microbacteriaceae bacterium UBA4731 | reverse complement strand
GTGCAGCTCCGTGTCGTGCAGCTCGGTGTCCTTCAGCTCTGCGTCGTGCAGATTATCGGTGCTCGTCATAGGGGTGTCCGTCCGCGTCTGAATGAGGGAATCATATCGTTTCGGAAGATCCGAGCCGCCGCTGTGAGGCCGCGTTCCTCACTAATGAGACGGATGCCGTGGGCTATTCGTCACGCCGAGGGAGAAGTAATCGCTAGCTGAAGAACTCGATCAGCGCCGGAGCGATCGTGGCGGGATCGACGTTGTGATCCTGACCCTCGATGGTGACGTGCCTGGCGCCCGGGATCGCTTCAGCGGTCACGGATGCCGCGGCGCCCGCCCACGCCGGACTGTTGCCGCCGTGTATGAGAAGGGTGGGAATGGCAATGTTCTGAAGGCGATCAGTGGGCGCCAAACCATCGCCGAAGATGGCGATGTCGTAGGGGAGCGTGTGGGCGATGGCGAGCATCCCCGGCCAGAAGGGCAGCTCCTTGACGCCGGCGATCGCCGCGGGATCGGCCCCGGTGCCCTGCATGAAGAGCGCGGCGGCGCGCTCGCGATCGCCGGCATCCACCGCGGCCTGGACGTTCTCGCCCCAGCCCTCGAGGGAGGTGCTGCCGGAGTCCTCGGCGGTGAAGGGCGGCTCGTAGGCGGCGACCTTCGTGATGGGCAGACCACTCGCTGCGGCCAGGAGGGCAAGCACCGCGCCGGACGAGTGCCCGTAAACGAGCGCGGAGCCGCCGACGGCGCCGATGAGGGCCGCGAGATCCTCGATCTCCCGCTCGATCGCATACGGCTTCGTGTCGGTGCTGTCGCCCCGGCCCCTCCGGTCGTAGGCGTAGACCGAGAAATGCGACGCGAGCAGCGGGGCGAGATTGCCGGCCGATTTGCGCGTGTTGAACGCACCGCCGATGACGATGAGCGCCGGTCCGCTTCCGGACTTTTCGTAGGCGATTGTGGTGCCGTCGGCGGACTTCACGGTCTGGGTCATCTGGGCGTCTCTCCATCGTCAGCGGTCTGGGGCGTGGGACTACCCTGACGCTGACAGGAGCCGAGCGCAACTCCCTTGCTCGCATCCGGGATCGAGGCGTCACCCACATGACTTTCGGAGGTTAATGTGAGGAATTATTCAGAAAACGGGTGCAGACTGGCGACTTCGCTTGCGCCACCCACCCCACCTAGAGCGCAGGCCCGATGCTCAGTGAGCCGGTGCGCCCACGAGCGCTCGGGCTTACGACACCTGGAAGGTCATGCGCTCAGATACACACATAACCAAGGCAACCACCCGCAAAGATCTCGCTTCTCAAGACAAACTCCACACTCGTAAGAAGTCCCAACGCGTCGGGATCATCGCCGGCGCCTTCCTCGCGATCGCCGGCCTCGTAACCGGTGGAAGTATCGCGGTTCAATCCGCCCAATCCGCGGAAGCGACGCAGACTAGCGTGGCCGCCACGACCGCCCTCGCCGAAAGCACCGGGCTGGACCAACCTCAGCTCGCCGTGTATCGCGGGATCGCCAAGGCGCACACCGACAACGAGGCATCCATCGTTCTGGTCAGTGCCAACCAGGTCATCGCAGCCGCCCACAATAAAGTGGATGCCTCCACCCTCACCTCGGCGGCCAGCTCGCTGGCCAGCTACGAGGTCATGCCCCTCGAGCAGACCGTGCGACTGACCGCGCGAACGAGAGCGGAGATCGCCGCGGTGACGGCGGCAACGGCAGCGAGTGACCGTGCTGTTGCCAAGGCCGCTGCCGTGAAGAAGGCTGCCGTCGTCAAGAGGGCCGCTGCCGTGAAGAAGGCTGCGGCGGTCAAAGCTGTCGCGGTCAAGAAAGCCGCCGTTGCCAGGGCCGCTGCCGCGCGGGCTGTTGCGGCCAGGAAAGCTGCCGCCCAGGCCGCCGCCAAAGCCTCCCTCGTGGTATCGCGTGTGGGATCCAACACCATCCCCGGTGCGCGGGCAACCGCACGCAGCATGGCTGCGGCACGCTTCGGCTGGGGGAGCGGGCAGTTCTCCTGCCTCAGCCAGCTCTGGCAGAAAGAGTCGGGCTGGAACTACCGGGCATACAACCGGAGCGGTGGCGCGACCGGAATTCCGCAGGCGCTGCCCGGGAGCAAGATGGCTTCGGCCGGATCCGACTGGAGAACCAATGCGGCCACGCAGATCCGCTGGGGCCTCACGTACATCAAGAGCTCCTACGGAACGCCCTGCTCGGCCTGGGCGCACTCGCGGGCGCTGAACTGGTACTGACGCGCGCCACGCGGCGAACCGGCGGGTATAGGTTTGCCACATGGGCGAGTCCCCGCGGATTGACCGGGTCAGCGCCGACGACCTGATGTCGCTGGTCGCCGAGCGTGGTTCCACGCCCCTGCAGGTGGGTGCGGTCCTGACGCTCGATGCCCGGTCCGGGCTTGACCCGGTCCGGGCCATCGACGTCCTCGCCCGGCGCATCACGGCCGTGCCGAGGCTCCGGCAGCGGCTCGTCGACGTGCCATTCGGATGCGGCCGGCCGGCCTGGGGCGACGACGCCGCGTTCGCCATTACGAACCATGTGACCTCGGTCCGGTGCCCTGAGCCCGGGGGAGAGCAGGCGGCCCTCGGCCTTGCAGCTGGGATGATCGTCGAGCCGCTGCAACGCGACCGGCCGCTCTGGACGGCGACCCTCGTGACGGACACCGCACCGGGCGAGGCGGCCCTGATCATCGTCTTCCACCACGTGCTCGCCGACGGAATCGGTGGCCTGGCCGTGCTGGCCAGCCTCGTCGACGGCGCGGCGGAGCCTCGCTTCACCGCGTTCCCGCGCCCGGGGCCGTCGGTGCGGCAACTCGCCGTCGACGCCGCGGGAGGGCGCATCCGTTCTCTTCGGCGGCTGCCGGCGGCCCTGCGGCGG
>DHJB01000026.1:62741-70204 GCA_002404115.1 Microbacteriaceae bacterium UBA4731 | reverse complement strand
CGGTCGCCCACGCGCGCCACGCCACCGTGAACGACGCCGTCATGAGCGCCATCGGCGGGGCGCTGCACCGCCTGCTGGAACTGCGCGGCGAACGGGCGGACGAGTTCGTCTTCTCGGTGCCGTTCTCCGCCCGCCGCCAGGCCAGCGCCGGCGACCTGGGCAACCAGAGCGGGGTGATCCCGCTGGCCATCCCCGGCATCGGCGACCCCGCCGAGCGGCTCGAAGAGGTCGCCGCTGTCACCCGCGCCGCCAAACGGGCGGCGCCCGGCGCGTCGACCGCGGTGCTCGGCCCGCTCTTTCGGCTGCTCGCGCGGGTGGGCCTGTACCAACGGTTCATCAACCGCCAGCGGCTCATCCACACGTTCGTGACCAACCTGCGCGGTCCGGAAACCCGGCAGACCATCTTCGGGTGCCCGATCACCGGCATCATCCCGTTGACCGTGGCTTCCGGGGATGTCACGGTGTCGTTCGCTGTGCTGTCTTACGCCGGCACGCTCGCTGTCACCATCAACGGCGACCCGGATGCCTGCCCCGACCTGCCCGAACTGCGACAGGCGCTCGCCGATGAGCTTGGTGCGCTCGCCGCGCCCTTTGCGGTGTGATTAGGGTGCGAGTATTCTCGCCCTCGTTCCCCACGGAGCCGCCGGGCGGCATCCGGAACAGTCCTGAGCAGTGAAGGTCGGTTGAATGTTGAAAGGCACAGGCGGCGCCACGCGCACTCGCAGACGAGATGGCACCCGCAGCTTCGGCA
Organism: Microbacteriaceae bacterium UBA4731; assembly: GCA_002404115.1. The sequence goes on along the minus strand of DHJB01000026.1, from coordinate 69,453 downwards.
CCCTGTTCGGCGGGATGCCGTACCTCAGCCTGGGGTCTGGCGAGCCGTTGATCTTCCTGCCGGGGCTCGGCTCGCACAACGAAGCCCCGGTCGGGATGGAGCGCAGGATCTCGGCGCAAATGGTGGAGCCGTTCGCGGAGCATCGCCGCGTCTGGTGGATCAACCGTCGCCCGGGCCTCGCGCCGGATGTCACCATGGCCGACCTGGCGCGGGACCTCGCCGACGCCCTGCGTCTCAAGTTCAGCGGCCCGGTGGACGTCCTGGGTGTGTCGACGGGCGGGAGCCTCGCGCTGCAGCTGGCGGTGGACCACCCCGACGTGGTGAAGCGGCTCGTCATCGTCTCGGCCGCCTACCGGCTCAGTCCGCGAGGCGCGGACGTGCAGCGGCGCCTCGCGAGGGAGATCCAGGCGGGCCGGCCCAGGCGGGCGGGCGCCGAGGAGATGGCCCTGCTCGGGGCCGGGCGCGGGTCGCAGCGGGTACTTCGAGCCCTGGGCTGGATCATCGGCCGAGCCATGTACGGCAAGGCAACCCCCGACATGATCGCTACGATTCATGCCGAGGACGGAATGAACCTCCGGAACCGACTCCATGAGATCTCCGCGCCCACCCTTGTTGTTGCCGGCGAACGCGACGCGTTCTACAGCGAGGAACTGTTCACGGAGACCGACGCGCTGATCCCGCATAGTCGCCTCATCCTTCACGAGCGCAAGGGACACTTCGGAACGTCGGTGAACCGCAGTCTCGTCGGGGACGTGCTCGGCTTCTTCGATGCGCACGACGCGGGGGAGCGACGAGCCGGCGGACGCACCGGAGCCGCGCAGCCGCCGATCACGGCGGAAGGATGACGCAGCGGACTGACTCACCCGGCTAGGTTGAGTTCCGGAAAAACCACCTTCGCGCGCGCCGGGAAGGTGGTTTTTCCGCAACTCAATCGCGTCCGCGCTCCCAGTCGGCGACGGATGCGACGGTGTCCAGCACCTGCGTGCCCTCGGCATCCGTCAGGTCAATGCGGAAGCCCGCGGACCCCACGGTGGTGCGGATCGAGAGGACGGCGCTCGCGTCGTCACTGTCCCAGCGAAGCTCCAGGCCGTCGTCGCTCAGCGTCGCCCAGGAGAACTCGCCGTCGAACGCGGGATGGGTCGACCGCAGCCTCACCAGGCCGAGTTGCGCGCGCGTGACGCCGGTCGCGAGCGCCCGACCGACCTCTTCGGCCGTGTAGAAGTGGCGATTGACGTCGCGACCGTTCCCGGTTCGTGCGAACAGCTCGGTGTCGTCGAGTCCGCCCAGGAGTCCGACGTAGTAGATCTGCGGCCGACCGGGCAGGAAGTGCTGCACGGCGCGGGCCAGGAGGTAGGGCACCTCCTCGCCGCCGAGGGCGCTGAAGAAAGTCGCATTGATCTGGTGCGGCAGCGTGGCCCATTCCGGCACGACGGATGCCACGGCGGAATGTCCGCCGGTCGCCTTCTCCGCGCGAGCGAAGACATCCGCCATCTCGTCATGGCTCAGCAGGCCGGGGCGATCCCCGCTCGGACCGGCGTCGATGATCCCGATGCCGTCGTGCGTGTCGAGGACGGTGACGGCGTTCTCCGGGCGGATTTCGAACCACTGCGCGAGCCGGTCGACCGTGCCGGTGCCGAGCGAGTGCAGGAGCAGGGGCGCGAGGGCGAAGTCGTAGACCCAGTCCGCGATTGGGGCGATCGCGAGCTGCTGGGCGTAATGCGCGTGCACCTCGACGAGCACATCAAGGTGCTCCTCGTGCGCCAGATCGACGGCCACGCGGGTGAAGTCGAGGGTTTCCGACGTCATGAAACTGTCGCTGCCCGGGGTCTTCACGGCGTAGCCCACGGCATCCAGCCGCACGGTGGTGACGCCGCCGGCGGCGAGGGTGCGCAGTACCCGGCGCAAGTAGGCGAGGGCGGCCGAGTGGCGCACGTCCAGGTCGACCTGGGTGGGCATGAACGTCGTCCAGACGAGGTACCGCGTTCCGTCGGCGCCCTGGTACGGCGTGAACGGCAGGCCCGGCCGCGGCCGATAGAACGCCGTGATGTCGTGCTCGGTGGCGCCGTTCGGGAACACGGTGTCGAAGCGCAGGAACATCCCCGCGTACTGGGACGCGGGGCCTTTGGCGAGCCAGTCGAGGAATTCCGTCGAAGAGGAGGAGACATGGTTGACGATGAGATCCGCGGTGAGGCCGCGGGTGCCGGCGAGGGAGCGCAGGTCATCCCAGGTTCCCAGGCGCGGATCGACGGCCGTGTGGTCAATCGGGTCGAAACCGGCGTCGGCGCCGTCGAAGGGCACGTAGAACGGCAGAACGTGCACGCTCCCGAAGGCGCCGAGCGGGCCGTCGAGCAGCGCCCGCAGTTCGTGGATGTTCCCGCCCAGCCGGTCGGCGTAGACGAGCAGTTCTCCTATGGTCATGGCGGCTCCCGTGGGTTCAGCTCAGAAGCTACGGCACGCGCATGGACGGCGCAATGGCGGCGGCGAACTTAGTCCCGGTGCAGCCGGGCTCGTCCTTAGAGCACGGGATCCATCGAGTTGAGGTGGCAGGCGTCGTTCCACATCTGCAGCACGCGGTTGTCCCGTTCCCAGCCGAGGGTGGACACGGTTGCGGTGCCCAGGCTCAGGCTCTTGCCTGCCACCGCCGGCAGGCCCATCCACCGCGCCGCCATGATGCGCAGGAAATGCCCGTGCGCGAAGACGGCGACCGGCCCATCGGCTGCCAGGCAGAGCTCGATGGCCAGGTCGGCACGCGCACCCACCTCGTCCACGGATTCGCCCGCCTCGATCGGGTGCGTCCAGACCGACCAGCCGGGAATGTGCGCACGGATGTCGTCGGTCGTGCGCCCCTCGTACACGCCGTAGTCCCACTCGAGTACGTCGTCGTTGGCGATGCCCTGCCTGGCGTATCCGGCCCGCTCCATGGTTTCCCAGGCGCGCGCGAGCGGGCTCGACAGCACGAGGGAGAACGCCTCGCCGTCGAGCATCTCGCCCAGGGCATCCGCCTGCTGCCGGCCGAAGTCGGTCAGGGGAATGTTCGTGCGGCCGGTGTGCTGCCCGGTGATGCTCCACAGGGTCTGCCCGTGCCGGATCAAAGCGATGGAGTTCTTGCTCATCTGGTTCACCCCTGACGTCGTAACGGAGCGTGAGCTGCCGACGAGACGAGTCTATGCAGCGGCGAGAAGGTGCTGCTGCGCCTGATCGATGCAATGTCGGGGGCTGCCGCTATCGTGTCGTCCATCTCTCCAACACTCGTGCCCGAGAAGAAGGAGAAGGTAATGAAGGCGCTTGTGGCCACCAGCGAGACGCAGGGCTCGCGGAAGAGCGATTTCGCCGACTGCATCGAAGGCGAGCTCGTGTGGATGCTCGACGCCTGTCCGAGGAGCAGGCGCAACCCGGATGGTGGGTGCGGATGCGGGCGCTCGTTCTCCGGGATGAGTTCCCACGAGTTCACGACGACGGCCGTCGTGCGTGAGATCCCCGGATTCAGCCGGAAGGACTACGAGAAGGCGCTCCGAGCCAGCTTCGACGCCCAGGGCTGGTGTCCCTGCTGCTCCAGCCGGCCGGTGCGCGTCGTCGTCGACGAGCTGATCGACCTGGCGGCGCGGTGGTCTGACGGGACCGTCGTCGGGCGCCGACTGGACCGGGTGATGGCTCGGCGCCGATAAAGGGCGGTCAGAGTGCGGGAGTGACCGGCGCGCGGGCGTCGGGCGCGTGGGTGTCGGGCGCGTGGGTATCGACCGACCCTGCCAGCCTGGCGCCCGCGGTGCGCATGTGCGCGACCATCGCGGATGCTGCTGCCTCGGAGTCGCGGGCAGCGATCGCGTCGTAGACCGCTGCGTGTTCCTGGATCGCCAAGCGAGCGTGCTCATCGTCCTGTACCGCACGCTCGGACCATACCCGGAGCAGCGATCGGATGCTCTGCAGCAGGTCGAGGAGCACCGTGTTGTCGGTGCTTCGAGCCAGCTCGAGGTGAAACTGGAGGTCTGCCTCAACGAATGACTTGAGATCGGAGACAGAGGCGCGCATTGCTTCGAGGTGATCGTGCAGGCGTTCAATGGCCTCGTCGGACATCCGTTCTGTGGCGAGGCGTGCCGCGTAGATCTCGAGCGCGCCACGCACCTCGGCCAGTTCGGCGGTGCGAGTCTGATTGAGCATCATTCCCCAGCTCAAGGTCTGGGGGAGCAGCTCGCTCGCGTTGCCGCGCAGGTAGGTGCCTGAACCGGGCCTCACGTCCACGACCCCGAGGAGTTCGAGGGCAGCGAGTGCCTCGCGAACGGCCGACCGGCCGACCTCCAGCGACGCTGCAAGCTGCCTCTCAGGAGGGAGCCGAGTGCCAGGCGCGATCGAGCCATCGGTGAACAACTCGAGGAGTCGCGTTGCGACTGCCGAGACGGCCGAGCCCGACCCCACCGAGCTGAGGGCCGCGCTGATCTTGTCTGTCGCACTTACGGGATATACGGGCACGGCCTCACGCTACCAAATTGCGGCTGCATCGAACGCCGTCGCCGCATTCGTCACATATTGGTCAACCGGTTGACATGCGTCGTCCGGTGAACAATACTGATGATGCGGCGAAGGGGTATCCCGGCGCCGAAACAATGTCGTTCTCACCGGAGTAATAGGAGTCACTGTGGACACCCTGGAGCAAAAACTGCCGCCGCAATCTGCGGTGGAGAAATCTGCCATCAGAAAAATCGCCATCCGGCTGGTGCCGTTTGTGGCCCTGATGTTCTTCATCAATTACCTCGACCGCACCGCGATCGGGTTCGCCGCACCGAATGGGATGAACGACGACCTCACGTTGTCGCTCGCTCAGGTTGGCTTCGCATCCGGTGTGTTCTTCATCGGCTACATCCTCCTCGAGGTGCCGAGCAACCTGGCCCTTCACCGCTTCGGTGCGCGCCGCTGGCTCGCACGCATCATGGTCACGTGGGGCATCGTCGCTGCCCTCTTCACCTTCGTGCAGAACTTCGAGCAGCTCGCCGCCCTGCGCTTCGTGCTGGGTGTGGCCGAGGCCGGATTCTTCCCCGGAGCAATCCTCTTCCTCAGCCTGTGGGTTCCGTCTCGCCACCGCAGCAAGATTCTCTCCCTCTTCTACATTGCCCAGCCGCTGACGACCGTTATCGGTGCGCCGATCGCCGGCCTGCTCATCCAGCAGCACGGCGTGTTCTTCGGCCTCGAGGGCTGGCGCTTCATGTTCCTCTGCGTCTCGATCCCGGCCATCATCGTTGGAATCGTCGCCTGGTTCTACCTGAAGGACCGCCCGGCAGACGCCAAGTGGCTCACCAGCGAAGAGAAGACCTGGCTGACCGCTGAACTCGCCGCCGAGAAGTCCGTGACCGAGAAGGGCAACAAGCACGTCGGAATCGCATCCGCCTTCACGAGCGGCCGCGTCTGGATGCTCGCGTTCATCTACTTCGGCTTCATCTACGGCCTCTACGCCCTGGCCTTCTTCCTGCCGACCATCATCGCCGGCTTCCAGGCCCTCTACGGCACCGAGTTCGACGTCTTCCAGAAGGGGCTCATCACCGCGATCCCCTACGTGCCCGCCGCGTTCGCCCTGTACTTCTGGTCGCGTGACGCCTCGCGTCGTGGACTGAAGACCTGGCACATCGTCATTCCCGCCATCGTCGGTGCCGTCAGCATCCCGTTCGCCTTGTTCGCCGGGTCTCCCGTGCTCACCATTGCGATCATTGCGCTCACGGCCATGTCGATCTTCTCGGCCCTGCCGAACTTCTGGACGCTGCCCACCCAGTTCCTCACCGGAGCCGCGGCCGCCGCCGGAATCGCCCTCATCAACACCGTGGGCAACCTGGCCGGATTCTCCGCCCCGTACATCACCGGAGCCGTCGCCGACTGGACCGCCGTTGACGGTGTGCCGCAGTTCCAGGTTCCGATGTTCATCGTCGGCGGGTTCATGCTGCTCTCGGCCGTGCTCATGCTCGTGCTCTCCAACCAGCGCAAGACCGCGGACGCGAACGCGCTCGCCCAGCCGGCGCTGATCAACTAACCGCTGTCGCGGTGGTCGCCCCTGTGCGGCCACCGCGACCCACCCGACACCCCATCACTGGAGCAGCTCCCCATGACCCGCCTCTTCAACGATCCCGCCGCATTCGCCGACGAGATGATCAATGGTTTCGTCGCAGCCAATCGACTGCAGGTTCGACGAGTCCCGGGCGGAGTCGTTCGCTCGACGCGCTCCGCTGGAGGCTCCGTCGCGGTCGTCATCGGCGGCGGGTCTGGGCACTACCCGGCATTCGGCGGACTCGTCGGCCAGGGTCTTGCCCATGGAGCGGCGATGGGCAATCTGTTCGCTTCACCCTCCGCTCAGCAGGTGTATTCCGTTGCGACCTCGGCGAACAACGGGGGCGGTGTGCTTCTCGGCTACGGGAATTACGCCGGCGACGTGCTCCACTTCACCCAGGCCCAGGACCGTCTTCGCGCTGAGGGAGTCGACTGCCGGACGGTCGCTGTGACCGACGACGTAGCGAGCGCGCCTCTCGCCGAAAAGGCCAAGCGCCGCGGGATCGCCGGCGACCTGACGGTCTTCAAGGCGGCCGCCGCCGCGGCCGAAGCCGGCTACTCGATGGACGAGGTCGAACGCGTTGCGATCCACGCGAACGAGCGCACCCGTTCCTTCGGCGTCGCGTTCAGCGGCTGCACCCTGCCGGGAGCCGAAACCCCCCTGTTCACCGTGCCGGAGGGGCGGATG
>DHJB01000026.1:48739-62578 GCA_002404115.1 Microbacteriaceae bacterium UBA4731 | reverse complement strand
TCCTGAACGGTCTCGGCTCGGTCAAGTACGAAGAACTGTTTGTGGTCTACGGCCGGGTCGCCGCCCTGCTCGCGGAGGCCGGTCTCGAGATCATCGACCCCGAGGTTGGGGAACTCGTGACCAGCTTCGACATGGCCGGCGCATCGCTCACCCTGTTCTGGCTCGACGATGAGTTCGAGGGCTTCTGGCGTGCCCCCGCGGACACTCCCGCCTACCGCAAGGGATCCCGTAACGCGGCCGAGCAGCTGAACGCGAGCGACTACCACGACAGTGTCGAGACCGTCGCCGCGATCGTTCGAGGCAGCGTCGACTCCCAGAGCGCCGCTCTGCGCGCGATGGCAGCGGTTGACGCTCTCCTGGCCGTGATCGAGGAGAACGCCGACGAACTGGGACGCATCGACGCGGTCGCCGGTGATGGCGACCATGGCATCGGCATGCAGCGCGGAGCCCGCGCTGCCGCAGCGGCCGGGCACGCGGCCCTCGACGCCGGCGCCGGAGTGCAGACACTCCTCGAGGCGGCCGCCGATGCCTGGGCGGACCGCGCCGGCGGAACATCCGGCGCGCTCTGGGGCGTCATGCTCCGTGCCCTGGCCGCCGAGATCGGAAACACGGACGCGCCGACCGCTCAGACGCTGTCGGCAGGGGTGACCGCCGCGAAAGACGGCATCATGTCCTTCGGCAAGGCAGAGGTCGGCGACAAGACCATGGTCGACGCCATTGTTCCCTTCAGCGACGTGCTCGCCCGCGAGGTCGCGAGCGGTACAGGCCTCACCGCAGCGTTGGTCGTGGCCGCGGATGCCGCGACGGCCGCCGCGATCGCGACCTCCGATCTGTTGCCCCGGATGGGACGTGCTCGCCCCCACGCCGAGAAGAGCCTGGGCACGCCCGACGCCGGCGCCCACTCATTTGCCCTCATCGTCCAAGCCATCGCGGCGCTCTGTGACGCCGAAAAAATCTGTGCCGCCGAAGAAAGAGAAAACTCATGACCGACAAATTTAGAATCGTCATCGGCTGCGACGACGCCGGACTCGACTACAAGGAGATCCTGAAGCAGGAACTTGAAGCCAGCGACCTCGTCGAGGTCGTCATTGATGTCGGAGTGGATGCTGACGGCCACACCGCGTATCCGAAGGTGGCCATCGCGGCGGCCGAGCTCGTCGCCGCCGGCGACGCCGACCGGGCATTGCTGTTCTGCGGCACCGGGCTCGGCGTCGCGATCTCCGCGAACAAGGTCAAGGGCATCCGCGCGGTAACCGCGCACGACAGCTTCTCGGTCGAGCGTTCCGTGCTGAGCAACAACGCGCAGGTGCTGACCATGGGGCAGCGGGTCATCGGGATCGAGCTCGCGCGTCGCCTGGTGCGGGAGTGGCTGACCTACCGTTTCGACGAATCCAGCGCCAGCGCGGACAAGGTGCGCGTCCTCGACGACTACGAGACGAGCGGCACCTGCTGATGACAACCGCAACAGTCGCCGTCGGGGTGAGCCTGAAAATGTACCTCGGGCACCGCCAGAGCCTCGACTGGTGTGCCCAAGTCGGCGAGATCTCGCGCGAGCATCCTGCCGTAGCCTCCGGCGCGGTCGAGCTCTTTGTCATTCCGGGGTTCCTCGGGCTGGCCGAGGCCGTGGAGATCCTCGACGGAACGGGCGTTCTCGTTGGCGCCCAGGACCTGTTCTCTCAGGATGAGGGCGCATTCACCGGCGAGGTCAGCGGCTCTGAGCTCGCCGAAATCGGCTGTGCGGTTGTCGAGGTCGGGCACGCCGAACGCCGGCGACTGTTCGGGGAGACGGATGACGTCGTGGCGGCCAAGACCGGTGCCGCTCTCCGCAACGGGCTGATTCCCGTGCTGTGCGTCGGCGAAAACGAGCGGGGCACGCCGGAGGATGCCGCTCGGGAGTGCGTGCGACAGCTGGACAGTGCGCTGCTGGATGCGCCGGCCGGCCGTGTCATCGTTGCGTATGAACCGGTCTGGGCGATCGGTGCTGCCGAGCCGGCCGGGGCCGATCACATCCGCGCGGTGTGCTCGTTCCTGCGCGGCGCGGTCCACGCGTTCGCGGATCGCGACGGAACCTCGGTCATCTACGGTGGCAGCGCGGGCCCGGGACTTCTCACCGCACTCGGTTCCGACATGGATGGCCTGTTCCTCGGCCGGTTCGCACACGACCCCGCCGCGCTCGGCCGCGTGCTCGACGAGGCCGGTTCGCTCGCACGGTCCCGCAACCAGTTTGCGAGCGTGACACGATGATCGGCCTCGGCACCTACGCGTTCTTCTGGCAGCACTCGGAGAAGGCACCCGAACCCCTGAGCCTCGCCGGCATGCTCCAGCGCACCCGCGGTCTCGGCGTCGACCTGTTCCAAATCTGCGACTACGGGCCGCTCTCCGGGTACTCGGCGGCCGAACTGCGCACGCTTCGCGCCACGGCGGACGACCTCGGCATCCGGCTCGAACTCGGCACTCGGGGCATTCGCACCGATCACCTGGCGCACTACCTCGGGCTCGCCGACGTGTTGGGTGCCACCCTCGTGCGCAGCATGATCAACACCGCCGACCACCAGCCGACCCTGGTCGAGGCAGAGCACCTCCTCACGAATGCGCTCGGCGCCTACGAAGCGGCGGGCGTCACCCTGGCGCTGGAAACCTACGAGCAAATCCAGTCTCGTGACCTCGTTGCCCTCGTCGAATCGATCGGGAGCCCGAGTCTCGGCATCTGCCTGGATCCGGCGAACTCGGTCGCGGCACTCGAGCACCCCAACGACGTCATCGACCGCTGCGCACCCTGGGTCGCCAACATCCACGTGAAGGATTTTGCCTTCACGCGCCGGGGCGGCTGGGTGGGATTCACCCTCGAAGGCGCCGAACTCGGCACCGGCCTGCTCGACTACGACCACCTCATGCGCGTCGTCGATCCGGAATCCCGCGGCATCAACCGCATCGTCGAACACTGGTTGCCCTGGCAGGGGACCTTCGAAGAAACCTGCCGGATGGAAAACCTCTGGAACCTGAACAACCTCACCTACCTAAGGAGCAACCACTCATGACCACCTCCACCAGCACCCTCACCATCGCCGTCGTCGGAGCCGGCGGCAAAATGGGCATGCGCGTTTCGAACAACCTCCAGAAGACCGACCACACGGTCTTCTACAGCGAGAATTCTCCCGCCGGTGTGGAGCGCGTCCTCGCGACCGGTCGCACGGTGACCGACACCGAGACGGCGATCAGGGACGCGGATGTCGTTGTCCTGGCGGTCCCTGACCTCGCCCTCGCCGCGGTGTCGGCCGCCGTCGTGCCGCAGCTGAAGACCGGCGCGGTGCTCCTGACCCTGGACCCGGCCGCCGCCTACGCCGGCCTGCTCGCGACGCGCGAAGACATCGTCTTCGCGGTGGCGCACCCGTGCCACCCCTCCATCTTCCTGGAGCGCCACACCCCGGAAGAGTACGCGGACACCTTCGGCGGCATTGCCGCCCCGCAGGACGTCGTCGCCGCCATCGAAACCGACGATGACGCCAAGCGCGCGATCGCCGAAACCGTGATCCGGGTCATCTACGCGCCGGTCATCGACGTGCACTGGGTCACGGTCAAGCAGCTCGCCCAACTCGAGCCGACCCTGGTCGAGACGATCGCCTGCATGATCGGTGCGCTCCTCAAGGAGTCGCTGCATGAGGCCGTCACCACCATGGGCATCCCCGAGCCGGCGGCCCGGGCTATCCTGCTCGGCCACACCCAGGTTGCCCTGGCGAACAGCCTCAAGGGCGACAACCCGTTCTCTGACGCCTGCCTGATCGCGATGGACTACGGCCGCGAGAGCATCGTCAAGGATGACTGGAAGAAGATCTTCCAGGACGACGAGCTCGACAAGGTGCTCTCGCTCATGCTGCACCTCGACACCATCAAGCGCTAGAACCGAGCGGGACCCGCGGGGCGGGGTGCCCAGGGAATAGGAGGCACCCCGGCCGCGCTGCACCCGTCATGAAGCGCATCGGATTCCTGTCTTTCGGCCACTGGCAGCCCTCGCGGGACTCGTTCGTGCGCACGGCCCGAGATGCCCTCCTGCAGACTGTCGAGCTCGCCGTGGCCGCCGAGGACCTGGGCATCGACGGCGCCTTCGTTCGGGTGCACCATTTCGCCCGGCAGTTCGCGTCGCCGTTCCCGCTCCTGGCTGCGATGGCCGCGCGCACCAGCCGGATCGAACTCGGCACGGGCGTCATCGACATGCGTTACGAAAACCCCTTCTATATGGCGGAGGAAGCCGCGATCACCGACCTGATCAGCAACGGCCGGTTGCAGCTGGGCATCAGCCGCGGCTCCCCGGAGACCGCGATGCGAGGCTACGAAGCGTTCGGCCATGTGCCCGCGGAGGGCAGCACCGACGCCGATGACGCCCGCCAGCGTGCGGCGATCTTCCGCGCGGCGATTGCCGGTGCCGGCGTCGCCCCGGCGAACCCGCAGATGACCGGCGTCACCGGGATGCTGGCCATCCAGCCCCAGTCGCCCGGCCTGGGCGAGCGGATCTGGTGGGGATCCGGCACCCGCCAGACCGCGAAATGGGCGGGGGAGCAGGGCATGAACCTGATGAGTTCCACCCTGCTGACCGAGGACACCGGGGTGCCGTTCGGCGACCTGCAGGCCGAACAGATCGCGATCTTCCGGGCGGCCTGGGCCGAGGCAGGGCACGCACATGCGCCGCGGGTGTCGGTGAGCCGCAGCATCCTGCCGATCGTCACCGACGTCGACCGCGGGTATTTCGGCGACATGGCCGGACGGGATTCCGAGGACCAGGTCGGCTACCTCGGCGGCGGGCCCGCCCGCTTCGGCAAGACCTACATGGGGGAGCCCGACGCGCTCATCGAGCAGCTGGCGACGGATGCCGCGGTGCGGGACGCCGACACCCTGCTGGTCACCATCCCGAACCAGCTCGGCGTGGAGTACAACGCGCACCTGCTCGAGACGATCGTGCGGGACGTGGCGCCGGCCCTCGGCTGGCGCTGATTGGGACTCTCGCGCTGATTTCCTCCGGCCAGGTTCAGGCGAACGGCCAGACGATCCGGGTTTTCCACCCGGCCGGGAACGCGCCCTGCTTGCCCAGCGGTCTGTTTGCTTACAATTTTCCTCTCCCGCCCGCTTCGCGTCGAGGCCTGATCGGGCGTCTGGGCGGGCCCGGTTCAAAGATCTGTCCCCGGCGCGGCCGAAATGAACGTAACGTTGATGGGTGGGGTGTCGGCACCCCGCAGACGAAAGGCTTTGGCTTGAACGACGAATGTATTCACGGACTCGAAGACCAGCTCTGTGACCAGTGCTTCCCGAAGGCCGCATCCGTGACCGTGACCACGGTCACGGTGGCCTCGAAGCGGCCCAGCCGCGCACGCGAGGCAACCGCCCCCACAGCGCTCCGCACCCCGAAGGTCGTGACGAAGGCCGCTGCTGCGAAGGCTTCCACCGCCATGAGGTCCTCCGCCGCCCCGAGGGCGTCCGCGAAGGGCGGAGCGGATGTCGGCGAGCAGCGCATCTACCACGTCACCCACATCGGCAACCTGGCCGGCATCCTGAGCAGCGGCACCCTGTTCGCCGACGCGAACCGGGCCTGGGAGGCTCGCCCCGCCGTCGACATCTCCTCTGCGGAGACCCGCGAATCCCGACGCGCCACGCTCGTGTCGGGCCAGGGCAGCCTCAGCGTTGCCAAGTACGTGCCGTTCTACCTGTCGCCGAACGCGAAGGTGTGGGACAGCATCCGTGCACACACCGACGATCCTCGCCTGGTGCTCGATGCACACGGGTCTGCACCCTACGATTTCGTGATTCTGGTGAGCACGGTCAAGAAGGTCCTCGACGCCCACGTCGGCGAGCCCGACTCGGCCGTAATCGCGACCGACGGCGACGCGGCCGGCGTGCTCACGCGCTTCGGCACGACCCGCGAGGATGCCCAACGCGTGCTGCGCAAACTGCGCGCCGACCCGGAGGCCGACGCGATCCTCGAAGCCGAGCTCCTCGTGGAGGAGACGTTCCCGTACGAGCTGGTGACGCTCATCGGCGTGGCCAACGACCGGGTTCGCGACGTGGTCAAGCCCATCCTCGCGGCTTCGACGCATCGCCCCAAGGTCGCCGTGTACCCGCCGTGGTTCCAGGCGACCGAGGAGACCGCGGAGTAGTTTCCGCAGTCTGCCGCCGGCTCAACTGAGTTTCGGAAGAAGCACCTTCACCGCGTCGTGGGAATGTGCTTCTTCTGCATGTCGACCCGGCAGAGGCGGTGGATGCCCGGGTGCGGCATCCGTTATCGGGTGAGCAGCGCCGCGCGCTCCGGGTGTGCCTGGAACCAGTCGCTGACGTACCAGCAGCTCGACACGATCCGGTAGTCGGTCGTGGCTTCGATGTCGTTCACGGCGAACTCCACGAGTTCGGCGGCGTAGCCATGCCCGCGGTGCGGCGGCAGCGTGTAGGTGCGCGTGAGGGCGATGATGTTGCCGTTGATGGCGTAATCCACGACGCAAACCAGCTGATCGTCGATGCGGAGCGCGTAGCGACGGGCGTCCGGCTCGTGCGCGAGGTGGTGGGCCATGAATCAAGCGTAGTCGGCGGGCGGGAGGGCGAAGCGGCGGCGGCCGCCCGCGCGCGGCGAGGGTCAGGATTGGGGATCCTCCCTCTCCCTCTCGCCCTCGCTCCCGGGGCCGCCGTCGCCCGCCAAGGCGGCATCCGCCACCCGTTTCCTGGCCGCCTTCACCAGTTCCGCGATGACGGCTTCGCGCTGCGTGCAGGCCAGACATTCGCACCCCCAGGGATGCGGCCCGCGGATCACGGCGGCGCGAGGGAGGTCTTCGCACCCCGGATAGTCGCGGAAGCTGTGCATGGGCCCGCTCGAGTACCACTCCTCTTCGTCGAACGCGAGGTGGCCGATGAGTTCGTAGTCCAGCAGGGATGCCGCCTGCCGAAGTAGCTCATCCTGCCGGTGGAGCTCTTGGCAGAGGCCCTCAGTCACGCGCGGCACCATGTGAGCGATCGCGAAGTAGTGCGCCTGGTCGCGCCCGTCGTCGAGCTGCTCGAGAATCTGTTCGATATGCGGCTCGATCGAGCCGACTATGGGGTCGACGACCTTGCGCAGGAAGAGGAATCGCAGATCCTTGTCCATCGCGAGCAGCCACAGCGCCTGCCTGCCCGTCTCGTTCGCAAGGAGGGCACGCTGCACCAGCTCCCGTAGTTCGTATCCGGCTTCGATAATCATGGGGCGAGTGTAGGTTGCGCCGACAGGCGGGCGCCGGGCGAAGACGGAACTGTGGAGAACTGGCGCGGTGACCACCGGGGCGCCGGTGACTCTCGCTGCTGCCCTCGGACTCTAAAACGCATGAGACCCGCGCCGCGGAGAAGAAAGTGTATGCTCTTACTATACGTATAGTTCAAGCATACACTTCCATGCGTGATCAAGTCTTTCCGGCACAAGGGGCTCGAGCGGTTCTTCGAGTCCGGAAACAAGTCGGGAATCCGTCACGATCATGCGCCCAAGCTACGCAAGCAGCTTGCGGTTCTCGACAATTCGCAGTCAATCGCGGATGTCCCAGTGTCGTGGAAACCGCATCCGCTCACTGGTTCCGGGCCATCGGGTCAGGATGTCGACGGCCATCATGCCATCTGGGTCTCCGGGAACTGGCGACTCACATTCCTCTTCGCAGGGACAGATGTCTACTTGCTCGACTACCTCGACTGTCACTAGGAAATGGAATGACAACGGAGAAAGGACCGTCCATGACGCCCATGCATCACCCACCGCACCCTGGGCTGTTGCTCGAGGATTACCTCGGTGACATCAGCCTGTCCGAGGCCGCTCGTCGAATTGGCGTCACGCGGGCAACGTTGTCGCGCATTCGAAATGGGCACGCTGGGATCAGCGCCGACATGGCCGTGCGGCTGGGGCTCCTTCTCGGCACGAGCGCGGAGCTGTGGCTGGGCATGCAGACCGCCTATGACCTGTGGGTAGCGCGCCAGAAGCCGCAGCCACAGGTGCTGTCGCTCACCGGCTAACTGCGACGGCAGCCAATGCCGAGCGCCGTGCGAGTGCGCTGGCGCTCAGACCACGCCGAGCGGCAGGTGCTCCCCGAGCGGCAGCTCGACGCGGATCGCGTCGCCGGGAACGATCGCGCCGCCGACGGCGACCACTCCCATGACGCCGGCCTTGCGGATGACCCGGCCCGCGGCATCCTTGCCGATCACGGCCTTCATCAGCCCTTTCTGAAGCCCGTTGATCAGGGAGCACGGGTCGCGCATCCCGGTGAGCTCGACCACGGCGTCGCGGCCGAGGTGCAGGCGCGTGCCGAGCGGGAGGGCGAGCAGGTCGAGCCCGCTGGTGGTCACGTTCTCGCCGAGTTCGCCAGCGGAGACCGTGAAGCCCGCGCCGGCGAGTTCGTCGAAGAGTTCGGCCTGGATGAGGTGCACCTGGGTGAGGTTGGGCGCCGTGGGGTCCTTCGCGCGGAGGTAGCGGTGCTGCACGGTGACGCCGGCGTGCGCGTCGCCCTCCACGCCGAATCCCTCAATCAAACGGATGCCCGGCACGATCGGCTTGCTGAACCGGTGCCGGTCGTCGCGGCTGACCGAGACGACCGCGGCGTGCGGGTGTTCATGCTCCATGCGGTCGAGTCTGCCATGCGGCGGGGCCGTGCCCGGGGGCGCAGGAGCACTGCAAGTCACGACGGTGTGCTGCGCTCGTCCGTCGTGCCCGGATTGTCCTGCGCCCGCTCTGGTGGAGGTGTTGTTCCCAACGCCGGAGATTTTCGCAAAGAGCCCCGTAAATCGACCAGTTCGACGGGAAGCAGCAGGAATCTCCGCAGTTGGGGAACGCTGCCCGCCCCGCACCTTCTCGTGCAGCTGGGGATCGCCTGACTACTATCGGCAGGACGACGCCCTTATCCCCAACGTCTGGAGTCAGCAATGAGGAAGATCATCCATCTCGTCCACAGCTCGCTGGACGGCTTCATCAGCGGACCGAACGGCGAGTTCGACTGGCCGGCCCTGGGCCCCGAGCTGTTCGCCTACGGGATCGTGCTCAACGAGCGGGTCGACACCTTCCTCTATGGCCGCGTCGTGTGGGACATGATGTCGAGCTACTGGCCGAACGCGGAGTCGATGTCGACCGACCCGCATGACCTCGCCTTCGCGCCGATCTGGCGGGCGATGCCGAAGATCGTCGTGTCCACGACGATCAAGTCGGCCGACTGGAACACCCGGGTGATCAACGAGAACGCCGGCGAGGAACTTGCCGCGCTCAAGGAGCAACAAGGTCAGGACATCCTGCTGACAGGCGGCGCGACCCTGGCGGCGTTTCTCACACGGCTTGGCCTGATCGACGAATACCACGTCATCGTGCACCCGGTCGTGCTCGGCGTGGGCAAACCGTTGTTCCTCGAACCGAAGGGGCGAATCAACCTGGCGCTCCTCGAGTCGCGCACATTCGACGCACGGAGCGTGCTCCTCCGCTACGAACGGGCATAGCCGGGACGGAGCGCGGGCTCGCGGCGGCGGGGTCGGGGTCGCCGACTCTCAGTGCAGCGCGCCGCCGGCGGCACGGATGTCGGTGGTCACGTCGAGACTCGTCCGCGTGAGCGACAGCAGCGCCGCCGTGACCAGGTCAACCGACATGCTCGGCTGGTCGCGGCCGGCGACCTGCTCCGGGGCGAACGGAATGTGCACGAAGCCGCCCCGGGCATCCGGATGCCCGGCCTGGAGGGTGTGCATGAGCCGGTAGAAGAGGTGGTTGCAGGCGAAGATGCCCGCGGTGTGGGATACGGATGCCGGGATCCCGGCCTGGGTGAGCGCCGCCACGCAGGCCTTGATCGGCAGGGTGCTGAAGTAGGCGGCGGGCCCGTCCGGCACGATCGCGGCATCCACCGGCTGGAAGCCGGCGTTGTCGGGGATCCGGGCGTCGTCGACGTTGATGGCGACGCGTTCCACCGAGATGCCCGAGCGCCCGCCGGCCTGGCCGACCGCGATCACGAGGTCTGGGCGGAAGCGGTCGAGGGCGTCGGCCAGGACCACGTCGCAGGTGCTGAAGTCGACCGGGATCTCGGCGATGTGCACGTCTTCAGGGCCGTCCCAAAGCGCCTGCGCGCGCAGCACCGCCTGCCACGACGAGTTGACGGTCTCACCGTCGAACGGTTCGAACCCGGTCAGCAGGATTGAGGTCACGTGGTTGCTCCTTGGCGGTGTCGCAGCGGGCGGTGTGGTGGTGCGAATTCGACGGAGATTTTGCGGGAAATCGGCTTTTCAGGCCCAGATTGGCCCGAATTTCCCAAAATCTCCGTCGAATTCGAGGGGAGCGAGAGCGGGAGCGGGAGCGCGGGGAGCGAGGGGAGCGGGAGCGCGGGGAGCGAGGGGAGCGGGAGCGCGGGGAGCGAGGGGAGCGGGGGTGGCGCGAGGGGGAGGGGAGGCACGGAGGCGGTCACTAGCGGCCGGCGGCGTAGCCCTGGGCGCCGCGCGGGTTGGCGGCGGCGCCGAGCAGCCCGGTTTGCGGGTCGCGTGTGACTGCGGAGATCCGGCCGAGCGACCAGTCGCCCGCCCGGGTGACGCGGTGTCCGCGGCGCTCCAGTTCGGCAATCACGTCGTCTCCCAGGCGGTCTTCGACCACGGCGCCGCCGGGCGTCCAGGTGCGCGGCCAGAACGACTCCGGGAAGGATGTTGTGTGGAACGCAGGCGCATCGATTGCCTGCTGCGGCGAGTAGCCGCCGACGATCGTGCGCAGCAGGTAGAGCAGCTGCCACTGGTCCTGCTGGTCGCCGCCGGGCGAGCCGAGCGCAGCCACGGGCTTGCCGTCGATGAGCACGAGCGTGGGCGTCAGCGTCGTGCGCGGACGCTTGCCGGGTGCCAGCGTCGACGGCGCCCCTGGCTCCAGCCACGTCATCTGCAGCCGGGTGCCCAGGCAGAACCCGAGCTCGGGAATGGTGGGGGAGGACTGCAGCCAACCGCCGGAGGGCGTGGCCGAGATCATGTTGCCCCAGCGGTCGACGACGTCGATGTGGCAGGTGTCGCCGCGAGTGTCGCCGGTGGCGGCGACGGTGGGTTCGCCGACGCCCGCGGCCGCACGAACGGCCGCAGCCGCGGCGGCGACGGTGGGTTCGCCCACGCCGGCGGCCGAACGGGCCCGCGCAGCCGCGACGGTGACGGTGGGTTCGCCCACACCCGCGGCGGCGCCGGCGGCTGCGCCGGCGGCTGCGCCGGCGAGTGCGGGCGGCCGGTACTCGGTGCGCAGCGGCGGCAGGAACGGCTCGTGCCCGGGAACCGTGCCAGGCCGGAACTCCGCGGACGCCGCCTCGCCGATCAGCGCCCGGCGCTCCGCCGCATAGCCTGCCGAGAGCAGGTACTCGAGCGGAACATCCGCGTCGCCGTAGTAGGCCTCACGGTCGGCCAGGGCCAGTTTCTCGGCCTCGAGAATCGTGTGCGCGCCGAGCGCGGTCGACGGGTCGAGGTGTTCGTCGTCGAACCCGTCCAGGATGGCCAGCATCTGCAGCAGCGCCGGTCCCTGGCCCCACGGGCCGGTCTTGGCGATGGTGTGGCCGCGGAACGTCACGGTGACGGCAGGCTCGTAACTTGCCCGGAACCCGGCCAGGTCGGCTTCGGCGACCACGCCGGCGTGGTCGGTGCCGGAGGAGTGCCGGTGCGGGGTGCGGCCAAAATCGACGATCGCCCGGGCGACGAAGCCTTCGCTCCACTCGGTGCGGGCGGCGTCGATGCGCGCCTCGCGGGACCCGGCGCGGGACCCGGCGCCGGACCCCATGCCCGCGGCATCCGTCGCCAGCTCCCCGGCGTCGGTCAGCAGTTCCAGCGTGCGCGCCCAGGCCTCGTTGGTGATGAGCTCGCCCGCCACGGGAGCGCGGCCGGCCGGCATCCACTGCGCCGCTGAGCTCGGCCAGTGCGCGGCGAACAGGTCGGCGACCGCGGCGATCGTGACGCAGACGCGGCCGAGCACCGGATGCCCGTGCCGCGCGTAGCCGATCGCGAACGCGAGCACCTGGTCGAGTTCCCAGGTGCCGTGGTCGCGCAGCAGGAGCAGCCAGGCGTCGACTGCCGCCGGAACCGCGGCGGCCAGCGTGCCGGACCCCGGCACGAGCTCGAGGCCCTCAGCGCGGTAGTGCTCTGGGGTCGCGCCGGCCGGCGCCGGGCCCTGCCCCATCAGCACGACCGGGACATCCGGATGCTCCGCCGTGGCGAACACACCCGTCATGTCGCCGCCCGGACCGTTGAGGTGCGGCTCGACCACGTGCAGCACGAATGCGCCGGCGACGGCGGCGTCGAAGGCGTTGCCGCCGCGCTCGAGCACGGCCTGCGCGGAAGCGGTTGCCAGCCAGTGCGTCGATGCGGTCATGCCGAACGTGCCCTGCAGCGTGGGACGGGTGGTGAACGAGCTCGGAGGAGTGTAGGTCACGGGCCTACTCTCGCAGAGGTTGGCCCAGAGGTTGGCGTTGACCGCTCGGAGGAAGTGGGGTAATCAGGAGTACCAACCCCGCACGTCTCGGACGGAAGAGGTCCCGATGGCATCCAGAATCGGGAACATCGTGTTCGACTGCGCCGACCCGCGCACCCTGTCGCACTTCTGGTCGGATGTGCTCGGGTTCTGCATTCAATAGTTCTGCATTGAGTGCCTGCCCGGGCGCCGCGGTGGGTATATGTTCACCACGACTAACGTTCAACGCGCGAGAAGGAGCGGACGATGACGGTACTCGTGGGGTACTCGAGCAAGTACGGCGCCACCCAGGGAATCGCCGAGCGCATCGCGGGCCGGCTGCGGGACTCGGGGCTCGACGTGCAGACGCTGCCGCTGGCATCCGTCGGCGACCTGGCCGGCTACGACGCCTTCGTGATCGGCAGCTCGGCCTACATGGGGTCGTGGCTGCGGGAGGCGCGCACCTTCGTTCGGCGGCACCACGACGCGCTCGCCGCCGCCCCGGTCTGGCTGTTCAGCAGCGGCCCGCTCGGCACCGCGACGACGGATGCCCAGGGTCGCGACGTGCTGACCGAAGCCGAGCCGAGGCAGTTCGCCGAATACCGCGAGACCCTCAGGCCCC
This sequence comes from Microbacteriaceae bacterium UBA4731, assembly GCA_002404115.1. Next base: position 49,544 of record DHJB01000026.1, on the reverse strand, counting down.
GGGCGCTGCAGGTGTTCTTCGGGGCGCTGGACCCGGCCAGGCTCCGCCGCCGGGATCGCCTGGTGATGCGGATCCCGGCGCTGCGGCCCCTGATGCCGGAGGGCGATTTCCGCGACTGGCCGGCGATCGATGCCTGGACCGACGACATCGCGCGGGAGCTCGCGCCGCAGCCGTCCTAGCGCGTCAGCGTTCGTAGAGTTCCAGCGGCAGGCCATCCGGGTCGCGGAAGAAGAACAGGGCCTTGCCGTTGTTCGGATCGATGCGGAGCTCCTCGCACTCGACGCCTTTCGCGGTGAGCTCGGCGTGGGCGGCCGGTACATCGTCGACCTCGAACGCGAGGTGGCGGAGGCCCAGCGACTCCGGGCCGCTCCGCCGCGGCGGGGTGTCCGGGAAGCTGAAAAGTTCAATCAGGTAGTGCCCGTTGAGGGCGAGCTTGCCCATCCACGAGTCCCGCTCGGCGCGGAAGTACTCGGCCTCGAGCGTGCAGCCGAGGACATCGAGGTAGAAGGCCTTGGACCGCTCGTAGTCGCTGGCGATGATGGCGATGTGGTGGACCCCGTTGATGCGCATGGGACAAGTCTCTACGGTTCACCGGCGATCACTGGCATCCTTGAACGGTGACCTACATTCCTTCTGAGAACAGATACGAGTCCATGCCGTACCGCCGTACCGGGCGCAGCGGCCTCAAACTGCCCGCGATCTCGCTCGGCCTGTGGCAAAACTTCGGCCACGACAAGCCCATCGACACCCAGCGCGCGATCCTGCGCCGCGCGTTCGACCTCGGCATCACGCACTTCGACCTGGC
>DHJB01000026.1:44027-48607 GCA_002404115.1 Microbacteriaceae bacterium UBA4731 | reverse complement strand
GGCCGGCTACGACATGTGGCCGGGTCCCTACGGCAACTTCGGCTCGCGCAAGTACCTGCTGTCGAGCCTCGACCAGTCGCTGGACCGGATGGGCCTCGACTACGTCGACATCTTCTACTCGCACCGGGCCGACCCCGACACCCCGTTGGAAGAGACCATGGGCGCGCTGCACACCGCGGTCACCAGCGGCCGCGCGCTGTACGCCGGCATCTCGTCTTACTCGCCGGAGCGCACCCGGCAAGCGGCCGAGATCCTCGCCGACCTCGGCACGCCGCTGCTGATCCACCAGCCCTCATACTCGATGTTCAACCGCTGGATCGAAGACGGTCTGCTCGACACCCTCGAAGACCTCGGCGCCGGTTGCATCGCCTTCTCGCCGCTGGCCCAGGGCCTGCTCACCGACCGCTACCTGCGCGGCATCCCGGAGGACTCCCGCGTCGCACGGGAAGGCTCCGCGAGCAAGACCATGGTCAACGACCAGACGCTTGCGAGCATCCGTGCCCTGACGGCCATCGCGGAAACCCGCGGCCAGTCGCTGGCCCAGCTCGCGCTGGCCTGGACGTTGCGGGGTGGCGTCACGTCGGCGCTCATCGGCGCGTCGTCGGTCGCGCAGCTGGAGGACAATGTCGCCGCGCTCGACAACCTCACGTTCAGCGACGCCGAACTCGCCGCGATCGACGAGCACGCGACCGACATGGGCATCAACCTGTGGGCGGAGTCGGGCGCCGTCTAATCGCCGCCGAGAGCCAGTTTCGCCCTACCCCGCGACGGGCTCGGCCGCAACCATCGGCTCGGCCGCAACGACCGGCTCAGCCACGAGGAAGCCCTCGCCAGACGGATGCGCGCCGGCGGCATCGATGATCCACGCGTAGTCGAACGCCCGCTGACGCCACGCGGCGTAGCGGCCGGAGACGCCGCCGTGGCCGGCCTTCAGTTCGGTCTTGAGCAGGGCATCCGCCCCCACCTCGCGCAGCCTGGCCACCCACTTCGCCGGCTCGACGTAGAGCACCCGGGTGTCGTTGAGGCTCGTCACGGCGAGGATGCGCGGGTAATGCTTCTCGTGCACGTTCTCCACCGGCGAGTAGGACTTCATGTAGGCGTACACCTCCGGGTCGTGCAGCGGGTCGCCCCACTCGTCCCATTCGATCACCGTGAGCGGCAGCGACGGGTCGAGAATCGAGGTGAGGGCGTCGACGAACGGCACGGCCGCGTGGATGCCAGAGAACAGCTGCGGCGCCATGTTCGCGACGGCGCCCATCAACAGCCCACCCGCACTGCCACCGTCGGCGACGAGCCGATCCGGGGAGGAGTAGCCGGCGTCGATAAGGTGCTGCGCGCAGTCGATGAAGTCGGTGAACGTGTTCCGCTTGTGCAGCTTCTTGCCGTGCTCGTACCAGAGCCGTCCCATCTCTCCGCCGCCGCGCACATGCGCGATCGCAAAGATCATGCCGCGGTCGAGCAGGCTCAGCCGCGGGATGCCGAATCCAGGGTCGACGCTGTGTTCGTACGACCCGTAGCCGTAGAGCAGCGTCGGCGCCGGCACGCCCGGGTCGACCAGGTCGCGCCGGTAGACGAGCGAGATCGGGATGCGCGTGCCGTCTTCGGCGGTGGCCCACTCGCGGCGCTGCTCGAACAGGCTGGGGTCGTAGTGGCCGAGCACCGGCTGCTGCTTGAGCAGGCGGCGCTCGCCGGTGGCGACGACATGGTCGTACACGGTCGACGGGGTGACGAAGCTCGTGTAGCTCAGGCGCACCGTCGGCTGGTCCCACTCGGGGTTGCTGGCCGTGCCGACCGTGAACAGAGCCTCGTCGAAGGCGAGTTCGGTGAGGCCGTGGTCGCCGCCGTCCTTGTCGCGGCTGGCGACCGCGACGCGGGTGAGCCCGTCCTTGCGGTATTCGACGACCACGAAGTCGCGGAACGCGTCGACGCTCTCCAGGCGGATCCGGTTGTTGTGGGGGAGCAGTATCCGTCGCTCGCCCAGCGGGTCGGATGCCGCGACGCTGACCAGCTCGAAGTTGACCGCCTTGTGACCGACCGGGCCGCCGTTGCCGGAGCCGAGGATGCCGGCGACCGCGACATTGCCCGCGCCGTTGACGACGCCGCCCACGGTGCCGTTGTGCACGATGAGCAGGCGGTCGTGTCCGGCGATCACGGCGTGCTCCACGTCGTATTCGACGCCCTCCTCGCGCGGCCAGACGAGTCTGAACTCGCCGGTGGGGTCGTCGGCGTCGAGCAGGCGGGTCTCGCTCGTGACGCTCGACCCGGCCTCGATGACGAGGTACTTTCGGCTGCGCGTGCGTCCGACGCCCACCCAGAATCGCTCGTCGGGTTCGTGGAAAACGCTCTGGTCGGCGGATGCCGGCGTGCCGATCTCGTGCCGCCAGACGGTGTCCGGCCGCCAGGCGTCGTCGACGGTCGTGTAGAAGAGGTAGCGCCCGCTCGGGTCGAACACGGCGCTGCCTCCGGTGTTCGGGATCTCGTCGGCGAGGTTGTGGCCGGTGTCGTCCCGGCCGAGGGCGATCGAGCGAACCCGGATCGTGTACCGCTCGTCGCCCTCCGTGTCGACGCCGTAGAGCAGCAGGCCGCCGTCGGCGCTGATGTCGAAGCTGCCGAGCTCGTAGAAGTCGTGGTCGGCGGCCTCGATGTTGTCGTCGAGGAGCACCTGCTCGCCGGGCAGGCCGGCGGGCGCCGGCTCATCCGTCGCGGAGTACCCGGTGGTCGGGCCTGTCTCGGAGGTCGAGTCTGTCCCGGACGTCGGGCCTGTCGAGGCCTCCGGCAGCACGGGCGGCCGCCAGTCGTCCGGCCCGGAAATCGGCGCCCGGCAGTGGATGCCGTACTCCTGACCCTCGACCGTGCGGGTGTAGTACCACCAGTCGCCGCGTCGCACCGGAACGCTCAGGTCGGTCTCCAGCGTGCGGTCGGTGATCTCCTCGAAGATCTGCTCCTGAAGCAGCTCCAGGTGGGCGGTGCGGGCATCCGTGTAGGCGTTCTCCGCTTCGAGGTGGGCGATCACCTCTGGACTCTCCTTGTCGCGCAGCCACTCGTAATTGTCGACGTAGACGTCGTTGTGGTGGATGCGTTGCTGCGGCTTCTTCGCCGCGAGGGGAGGAGTGCTCATGGATTCAGCGTACTTTCCCTGCGCGGTTCCGTGCCGCCGAGAATTCATTTGCCTTCGGATTCCTCGAATATGAATACGAAACTGACTCAACTTTCTTCTATTTACTATCGAAGTTTTCTTCACTTTCGGGTACAATCGTACTATGCAGATCAGCACCGATTCGCAGCCGCCGGAGGCCTCACAGGCCCCCGTTGCGGGCGCGGCGGCGCTGATCGCGCAGGCGGGCGCGCTCTGCTCCTCCGCACTCGACGGAGTCGATTTCGAACTGCTCGACGACGCGGAGGCGGTCGCCGTGATGGCCGCACTCGAGGGGCTGGGCCGGCGGGTCGACGCGGCCCGTGTCGCATCCACGACGAACGTGGGCCTGCGATCCCGTCCGGGCCTGGGCCACGACAGCCTCGCCTGGCGGCTGGGATGCCGTAACCCGATTGACCTCATCACGCGCGTCACGCTGGTGTCCAGCCGGGAAGTCAGCAGGCGCATGCGGCTGGGCGGGTTCACTTCGAACCGGATGGCCGACGCCAGTCCGCTGCCGCCCCTCTACCCGGCCGTCGCCGCCGGTCTCGCCTCCGGAGCGCTGGGGGTCGAGTCGGCCGAGACGATCGTTTCGGCGTTGGCCCAGGTCGCCGACCGGTGCGCCCCCGACGACCTGCTTTCGGCCGAGCGGGCCCTGGTCGCCGCCGCCACCGGCGAGGTCACCGAGGAAAACGAGGGGTTGCCCGACGCCGGCGTCGCGTTCTCCGCCGACCTCATGCGCATCCAGGCCCATGAATGGCAGGCACGGCTCGACCCCGATGGCGCGGCCCCCAACGACTCCGTCAGCGAACCGCGCAGCAACGTCGGCTTCGGCCAGCTCAGGAAGGGCCTGTACCCGCTGCGCGGCGCTGTGACCCCTGAACTCCGCGGTGTGATGGCCGCCGTTTTCGATACCTTCCTCTCCGCGCACGCCACGCCTGCGTTCCCCACCGAGGAGGATCAGGCCCGGATCGATGCCGGCGAGTTGATCCCCGGTGCGGAGTATCTCGGCGACGATCGAACGGGCGGCGAGAAGCGGGCCGACATCCTGCGGGGCGTGTTCTCGGCGGCGGCCCGCGACCCGAAGACGCCCCGAATGGGCGGCGCGGCTCCCAGCGTCATGGTGCACGTGAACGCCGTCGACCTCGCCGACGACACCGGCGTCGGCTGGGCCGACGGGGTTGAGGCGCCGATATCGATGCGCACCGTGCGGCAGCTGATCTGCAACAGCGGATCCCAGAAGATCATCTTCAGCAACGACGGCAAGATCCTGCACCTCGGCGGCAAAGAGCGCTTCTTCACCTCGGACCAGCGCAAGGCGATCGCGGCCAGGGACGGCGGCTGCATCATCCCCGGGTGCTCCGTTCCCGCCTATTGGTGCGAGGTGCACCATGTGATTCCGTGGCAGCACCACGGCGAAACCAATGTTGAAAATGGCGTGCTGCTG
>DHJB01000026.1:39786-43904 GCA_002404115.1 Microbacteriaceae bacterium UBA4731 | reverse complement strand
TGATCGGCGGCAAACCGCAGGTCAAGGCACCAGTCTGGATCGACCCCACCCGGAGTTGGCGCCCGGCCGCGGCGCACCGGGCCTCCCGCGTGAGACGAGCGGCGCCCAGCCGGAGCTAGCCCCGGCCCTCATTCCTGCGCTGCAGTACCCGCAGCATCCACTTGCGCAGCTCGTCGAACCACAGCACGACGGATGCCATGGCCGCGCAGACCGCCCAGTGCCAGGGGTCCATCGGCGCCGTGCCGAACGCGGCCTGCAGCACCGGCACCTGCACCACGGCCAGCTGCAGCAGCACGGTGAGCGCGATCGCACCCCACAGCCACCCGTTGACGAAGAGGCCGCGGAACGCGCTGCCCAGCTCCGAGCGGGCGTTGAGCGCGTTGAACAGCTGGGCGAAGACGAGCGTCGTGAAGCCGGCGGTACGGGCGACGGCCAGGCTGTCGGCGCCGGGGAGGAGCCCGCCGGGCAGGAACAGGTCGATCGTCAGGAGCGTCACGGCGGCCGTGGCCAGGCCGGTCAGGAGGATGCCCGCCCACATCCGCCCGTCGATGGCCCGGTCGCCGAGGCCCCGCGGCGGGCGCGCCATGACGTCGTCGGTGTCGGGGTCCACGCCCATCGCGAGCGCCGGCCCCGAGTCGCTGACCAGGTTGATCCAGAGGATCTGGGTGACCAGCAGCGGCAGCACGACGGCCTCGTGGCTTGCGCCCGAGAGACCGAGCACCCCGGCGAAGAGCACCCCGAGGAACACGGTGAGCACCTCGCCCATGTTCGAGGAGAGCAGGTAGCGCAGGAACTTCCTGATGTTGTCGAGGATCGCCCGGCCGGCCCGCACGGCGACGACGATCGTGGCGAAGTTGTCGTCGGCCAGGATCATCTTCGCGGCCTCCTTCGTCACCTCGGTGCCGGTGATGCCCATGGCCACGCCGATGTCCGCGGATTTCAGCGCCGGGGCGTCGTTGACGCCGTCGCCCGTCATCGCGACGATCTGCCCGTCCGCCTGCAGCGCGTCGACGATGCGCAGCTTGTGGCGCGGGGAGACCCGGGCGAACACGGATGTCCTGCGCACGGCATCCGTCAGGCCCCCGTCGTCGAGCCGGTCAAGATCCGCCCCCGACAGCACGGGCGCGCCGGAGGGAGTGATCCCCAGGTCGCTCGCGATCCGCGCGGCCGTGGCCGGGTGGTCGCCGGTGATCATGATCACCCGCACGCCGGCCCGCTGGGCCTCCGCGATCGCCGCGGCGACCTCGTCGCGCGGCGGGTCGATGATGCCGACCACCCCCACATAGATGAGGTGGTGCTCGTGGGACTCGTCGATGGGCGCGGTGCCCGGCTCGACCCGGCTGTAGGCGACGCCCAGGGTGCGGAAGGCATGCGAGGAGAGCGCGTGCACGTCGTTCAGCGCCCTGAGCCGTCCCTGCTCGTCGAGGGGAACGACGCCCTCGCCGACCTGGACGCGGTCGCAGCGGTGCAGCAGCACATCGGGCGCGCCCTTGCTGAAGATCCGCAGGCTGCCGTTTGCCTTCTCCTCGTGCAGCGTCGACATCATCTTGCGCTCGGAGGTGAACGGCACCTCGCCGAGCCGGCCGAACCTGGCCACGTGCGCGTCCGTGCCGGCGAGCTTGCCGGCGGCCACCAGGAACGCGGCCTCGGTCGGGTCCCCCTGGATCTCCCAGTTGCCGTCCCGCTCGAGCAACTGGGCGTTGCCCGCCAGTGACCCGGCGCCGAGCACCCGCAGCACTTCGGCGTGCAGGGCCGGGTCGCTGAGCGGCCGGCCGTCGTGCAGCACCTCACCTTCCGGGCGGTATCCCACCCCAGTCACCTCGACCAGGCCGGAGGCGGTCAGCACCCGCACGATCGTCATCTCGTTCCGGGTCAGCGTGCCCGTCTTGTCGGCGCAGATCACGGATGCCGAACCCAGCGTCTCCACGGACTTGAGGTTCTTGACGACGGCGTTCCGCCGCGCCATCCGTTGCACCCCGATCGAGAGCACGACCGACAGGACGGCGGGCAGCCCCTCCGGCACGGCCGCGACGGCCAGGGAAATGCCGAGCAGGATCACCGTGACGAAGTCGGCCGGCGTCCTGATGCCCTGAACGAGCACGACCGTGAGCATCACCACGAGGGCGATGGCGACCACGCCCAGGCCGAGCATCCGGCCGATCTGGCCGATCTCCTTCTGCAGCGGGGTCGCGTGCTCCGGGGTCGCCTCGAGCATCGACGCGATGGCGCCGACCTCGGTGTCCATGCCCGTGCCGGTGACGATGGCCCGGCCGACGCCCTGGCTGACGGCGGTGCCCTTGAAGACCATGTTCAGCCGGTCACCGAGCTGCCTCGGCCCGGCCAGCGTGGCCGGGTTCTTGGTCACCGCCTCGCTTTCGCCGGTCAGCGACGCCTCGGCGACCCGCAGGATGCTGGCCTCCACAAGCCGGGCATCCGCCCCCACATGGTCGCCTTCGCCGAGCACGAGCACGTCGCCACGCGCGAGGTCGGCGCTCGGGACGGTGGCCAGGCTGCCGCCGCGCAGCACGGTGGAGGATGCCGCGGTCAGCGTCGACAGGGCGGCCACGGCATGGTCGGCGCGGGCCTCCTGCACGAAGCCGAGCATCCCGTTGAGCACCACGATCGCGGCGATGACGATCGCGTCGACCGGGACATCCCGGGCACCCTCGGCGAACCACGCGACCGTGGACACGACGACGGCGACGAGCAACAGGTAGATCAGCGGATCCTGGAACTGCGCCAGGAGTCGGTGCCAGACGGGGACCGGCGGTACCCCGCGCAGCTCATTCGGGCCGTCCCTGGCCAGGCGCGCGGCGGCCTCGGCGGCGGTCAGGCCCACGGCAGGGTCGACCTGAAGCCCGCGCGCGATGTCGGCGGCATCGAGGAGGGACGGGTCTGGTGCAACCATGCCGTGTCTCCTGTATTGCGCTGTGTGACGGCCGCAGATGAGTTCCTCAGGTCCTCGACCTACACTCCTATTAATCGAGTATTCCCCAACACCGGGAGTATTCCCCAACTACGCATCGGGCAGGAGGTCAGGATGACAAATCTCACACCAGGAGTGACGGGTGTCATGCAGTGCGACAGCACCTCCGGCGAGTCCTGCCTGCACCACGGCGCGGGCCACACGATGCACGCCCTCCAGAATCGCGTCACCTCGGCCACGCCGAGCAAGTGGCGCGACGGCCTCGTGAGCCATGTCAGCGCCGGCGGCTGGATCGGGATCGACCTGCTCGACACGGGCGAAACCGAATGGGTGTGGAACCACGCCGACCTGACGGCATCCATCCCCGTGGGAGCCCCGGTCGCCCTGCACGCGGTTTATCACGCGCTCGCGGTTGGTCCGGAGCGCATCAACGTTCTGGTTGCTTCGCTGGGCTGATTCAGCCCAGCAGCCCAGCGCGTCTAACTGCTCTAGCTCATGCTGCTCTAGCTCATGGTGGTCATGCTCTTCATGGAGTCCATCATCTTCTGACATGACATCGCGCACTGGCGGCATGCCTCGGCGCACATTTTGCAGTCCTCGCTCGCGTCGGCGTGCATCATGCACTCGTCGGCCGTCGCCATGCACATCATCATGGTGGCCTGCAGCATCGACATCATGCTCTCGGCGTGCATGCCGTTCGGCCGCATCATCGTGCGCATCATGGTGCTGCACATGTCCGCGGTGTTCATGCACATGCCCATGACCTTGGCCATCTCGTCGCCCATCATCGAGCCGGCGCACATCGTGCAGGCCTGCTCGCAGGCGGTACACGCCTCGATACACTCCTGCATCATCGCCATGTCCATGCCGGATGCGGGCATGTCCTTGGAGTGCATCTCCATCATCTGCATTGCCATGTTCATCATCATCAGCTCGTCTCTCAGACCCGAGGTGCCGAGCGCCAGCGGGGCGCTGGAGCGTGTCTGCGGCATCCCGTCACCTCGGATGGTACGCCCAGTCGGGGGTCGCTGTCTGTAGGAGATGTGGTGCGGGCACGGATGCGACGCCGCCGGAACGCAGGAACAGCGGGCACCCGGTGATGCTGCAGCGACATGCGCCTCCATACGGTTCAATGGGTGCATGACTGCGCACGAACAGGCCGAGATTGAAAGAAAATACGACGTCGACGTCG
>DHJB01000026.1:1693-39641 GCA_002404115.1 Microbacteriaceae bacterium UBA4731 | reverse complement strand
CGGTGCCGGCGCTCGCCGCGGTCGACGGCATCCCCTCGGCCCGGTTTCGCGAGCCGGTCACGCTCACCGCGGTCTACTTCGACACCGAACGCCTCGACCTGGCGGCGCACCTCATCGTGCTGCGGCGGCGGGAGGGCGGCGCCGACGAGGGGTGGCACATCAAGAAGCCGGCCCGGGAAGGGCGCACCGAACTGCACTGGCCGATCGGCCGGCGCAGCGACGACGGGGAGATTCCCGACGCCGTGCTCGAGCCGGTGCGAGCGATCGTCCGCGATCGTGCGCTGACCCCGCTGGCCCGCATCACGACCGTGCGCACGGCCGTGCACCTGCTGGACGATCGCGGCGAGGCCGTGGCGGAACTCGCCGACGACGAGGTCTCGGCGGTCGACGTGCGCGGCGGCGAATCACGCAGCTGGCGGGAATGGGAGGTCGAGCTCCTGCCCGCCGCACCGAAAACGCGGAAGGCGCGCACCCGGCTGCTCGACGCCATCGAGCAGGTGCTCGTCGCGGCAGGCGCGCGGCCGTCGGCCAGCGCCGCCAAGCTCGCGCAGGCCCTCGGCGTGGACTCTCTGACCCAGGTTACCCCGACTGCAACGGCCGCGCCCGTGCCTGCCCACGGCCGGCAGGCCGGGGAGGATGCCCCAAGTGCGGCATCCGTCGTCGCCTGGGCCCTTGGCCGGTTGGCGGCAGAACTCGAAGACATGGACTCCGGCGTGCGCGCCGACCGGCCCCACGCCGTGCACCGCATGCGCACGGCCGTGCGGGGACTGCGGAGCGCACTTGCCACCTACCGAAACCTGTTCGACCGGGAGGCCGGGGACGCGCTCCGGGATGGCCTGCAGTGGCTGGGCGCGGCACTGGGGGAGGCCCGCGACGCCGAGGTGCGAGGCAAGCGAGCCGCGAAGGAACTCCACGCTTTGCCGGCGCACCGCTCAGACGTGGCCGTGCGGACGCGCCTGGTCGACGGCGCGCGCGGCGAGTACGCCGAGGCGCAGGAGCGTGCCCGGCTGGCGATGACCAGCCCCACCTATTACCGGCTGCTCGACGCGCTCGATGACTTCGTGGACAACCCGCCCCTGACGGCGCTCGCGGCAGCGCCGGCGGCCGGTGTGGTCAGGAAGGCCCTGCTCGCCGACGTGCAGAGGCTTCGTGAACGCGCGGATGCCGCGCTCGCCGCGCCGGCGTCCAGGCGGGAGACCGCGCTGCACGAGGCCCGCAAGGCCGCGCGCCGCCTGCGGCACGCGACGGAGGCTGTCACCGTCGGCGGCGCGCCCGGATTCGGCAAGGCCTACCGGAAGGTCGCGGCGGCCGCCCGGCCGATCGAGAAGTCGCTGGGGGAGCACCGGGACCGGATGCTCTTCGCCGAGCACCTCGAAACCTCGGCGAACCGCGCACACGACGAGGGCGAGGAAACCTTCGTCTACGGACTGCTGATTGGAGGCGAGCCGCCGAGGGACGACGCCGAACTCAGCGGCCTGGCCGCAGCCGTGCGCCGGATCGAACGGCGCGCGCAAGCGCTGTGACCGGGGATCCTACTTCCAATTCGTGGTGTCGACCTGGATGGCCACGACGTAGAGGTGCTGGCCCTGCTCAATCTTCTCGACCTCGTACACCCGAATCGGGGTGTGCGGGCTAGCGCCTCCGGGGCGTCCGACGCCGATCCCGTAGCTGACATAGCCCTCGAAATCGCCGGCCGGAGCGTACCGGGTGACGCCCTTGTAGCCGATGACGGCCGGCGGCTTCGAGACGATCGTCGACGTGCCGCTTTCCGTGTGCGCCTGCGCCGTGTGGAACACCACGCGCAGGATGCTGCTCGTGCCGGGCATCGGAATGGTGGCGCCGCTGCCGTCCTGCACGAGCGTGGGCACGTATTCGATGTCGTAGCTCGGGAACGCGCCCTTGAACCGGAAACTCAGCTGGTCGTACGGCGGGTGATCGGTCGGGTGCGCGCCGGCGGCGATCGTGTACAGGTACGGCAGCGGCGGCGCAGGCGGCGGCGCGATCGGAACCGAGTACGAGTGCGTGATCAGGAACGGCGAGCCGGGGCCCGGCCAGCCCCAGTCATGGCTGAGGTGGGACGAGATGACCTTGTCGCCCGACTGGGGCGGCTTGGTCTGGTCGTCGGGCGGCGGCGAGCTCGTCGGCCCAACGGTGGGGGCGGCGGTGGGCGTCGGCGACGCGGTGGGCGTAGACGTGCCGGTGGGGGATGCCGTGGGTGACGCCGAGGTGCTTCCGCTCGGGGCCGGCGCCGACGGGGCGCACCCCGCGAGCCCCAGGCTCATGAGAAGCGGCAGGCTGCCGACGAGGATTGCGGTGCGGCGTGCGCGGACTTCCATCATGATCCCCAATCAACTCCCGACCCCTGTTTCGCAGTCTGCTCCCGCATCATCAGTCACACAAGGCTTCACGCGTCGCACCTGGCTCAGGGGGTCTGCGCGCTGGGCTTTCGAACCGGCGCCTCCCAGCGGCGGGCGGATGACGCGGCGATGATCGCGAGGAGCGCCTCGCGCATCGCCTCGTTCCTGCCGCGCACCTCAAACCTGAGATGGGCGGCGGCAACCTGACGTCTGCGGCAACCAGTGTCGGCGGCCTCCGCTAGCCTCGAGGCATCCTTGCTCGTGAGGCGCTGCGCTCCTGTAGTCCCGCGCTCGTGAGGCACCTGGAGGCCCCCGTGTTCCTGCTCGACACCGGTACCGTCGTCTATTCGGCGAGCGACCTCAGCGCGGCCGCCGCCTGCGAGTGGGCGTTCATGCGCCGGCTCGACGCGAAGCTCGGACGCATCCCGGCGGAACCAGAGGCGGAAGACCCGATGCTCGCGCGCACCGCGCAACTGGGCGACGCCCACGAACTACGGATGCTCGAGCGGCTCCGGGCCACCCGGCAGGTCGTCGAGATCGAACGCCCGGCGTTCGGCGAGATCGCGTCCGCCGTGAAGTTGAGCGAGGACGCGCTGCGGAGCGGGGCAGAGGTCGTGTTCCAGGCCGCCTTCTTCGACGGGCGATTCCTGGGCTATGCGGACTTCATCATCCGCGCGGAGGCTGACGCGGAGGGTGAAAGCACTGTCAACGCCGGCGGCGCGTACGAGGTGTACGACACGAAGCTCGCCCGGAAGGCGAAGATCACCGCGCTGCTGCAGCTCGCCGCGTACGGCGACCAGTTGCAGCGGATGGGCATCCCCACCGGGGCGAACGTGCACCTGCTCCTCGGCGACGGACGCACGAGCACGCACCGGCTGCAGGACATCCTGCCGGTGTACCGCAAGCGGCGCGCCCGGCTCGAACGGCTGATCGACGAGCGGGTGGCCGACTCCGAGTCCACCGAGTGGGGCGACCCGCGCTACGCAGCCTGCGGGCGCTGCGACGCCTGCGAGAAACAGGTGCAGGAACACCGCGACGTGCTGCTCGTCGCCAACCTGCGGCTCACCCAGCGGGCCAGGCTGCGCGCCGCCGGGGTGAGCACGATCGAGGAGCTGGCCACGGCATCCGGCCCCGTGCCCGGCATCTCCGAAGCCACCCTCGCCACCCTGCGCCAGCAGGCGGCGCTCCAGATCGCGTCGCCGCCCGACCTGCCCGCCTGGCTGGTGGTCAACCCGGCCGCGCTCGCCGCAATCCCGGAGCCCGACGCCGGCGACATCTTCTTCGACTTCGAGGGCGACCCGTTGTACCAGGAGGGCGACGAGGGCCAGGGCGACGTGGCCTGGGGGCTCGACTACCTGTTCGGGCTGGTCGAACCGGACGACACGTTCCGCGCGTTCTGGGCGCACAACCACGCCCAGGAGCGCCAGGCCCTGATCGACTTCCTCGAGTACGTGCGCGACCGGCGGGCGCAGTGCCCCGGCATGCACATCTACCACTACGCCCCCTACGAGCGCACGCACCTGCTCACCCTCGCCGCCCGGCACGGCGTCGGCGAGGACGCCGTCGACGACCTGCTGCGCAACCACGTGCTCGTCGACCTCTACCCGGTGGTGCGGCAGGGGCTGCGCATCGGCAGCCGCAGCTATTCACTCAAGAAGCTCGAGCCGCTCTACATGGGCGACAAGCGCTCGGGCGTGGCCAACGCGGCCGATTCGATCGCCGAGTACGTGCGGTACGCCGCCCTGGCCGAGGCCGGAGAGACGGATGCCGCGGCCGAGGTTCTGGGCGACATCGCCCGTTACAACGCCTACGACTGCCGCTCCACCCTGCGCCTGCGCGACTGGCTGCTCGAGCGCGCCGCCGAGAACGCGGTGCCGCTCGCGACCGCCACCGAGCTCGCGCTCGACGTGCCGCTGCGGGAGCCCGACCCGGTCTACCTCGAACTGGAGGCGCTGCTGGACCACGTGCCGCCGGCCGAGCGCACGCCCGACCAGACCGCGCTGGCCCTCGCCTCCGCCGCGATCGACTACCATCGGCGCGAGCAGAAATCGTTCTGGTGGGACCACTACGACCGGCTGCGTTCGCCCGTCGACGACTGGGCCGACACCCGCGACGTGCTCATCGTCGCCTCGGCAGAGGTGGAGCGCGACTGGGGAATAGAGGGGCGGGACCGCGCCCAGTCGCGCACGCTGCGGCTCACCGGCACGGCCGCACCCGGCAGCGCGTTCCGGGTGGGCCACAAGCCCTACCTCGTCTACGACCCGCCGTACCCGCCGATCGAGGAGAACACCGAGCCCGGCGCCCGGTACGCCCACGCGCGCGCCGAGATCATCGACGAGGAGGACGGGGTCTACCTGCTCCGGGAGAAGCTGCGGATGGACGCCCCGGCCTACGACCAGCTGCCGATCGCGCTCACTCCGGCGGCGCCGCCGGCCGCCGGAAGCCAGATCGAAGCGATCTCGCAGTGGGGGCGCGCTGTGCTCGACGCGCTGCCGGAGCCACTGCCGAACCCGGCGTTCGACATCCTGCGTCGCCTTCCGCCGCGGCTGAGGGGGCGCGGCCACCGGCGCCTCGACGGGCGCGACGGACTCGACCTCCGAGGGGACGACATGCAGGGCGGCATCCGCGACGACCTGCTCGCCCTCGACCGCTCCTACCTGGCCGTGCAGGGGCCACCCGGAACCGGCAAGACGCACACCGGTTCGCATGTGATCATCGACCTCGTCGTGAACCACGGCTGGAGGATCGGCGTCATCGCCCAGTCGCACGCTGCGGTCGAGAACATGCTGCACGCGGTGGTGAAGGCAGGTGCGGACGCCGGGCTCGACCCGGCGCGCGTGGGCAAGAAAGCCAAGGACGGTGACGTCCGGCGCCACCCGTGGACGGCGCTGACCACGAAGACGTTCGCCGGGTTCACCGGCCAGGCCGACGGCTACGTGGTCGGCGGCACAGCCTGGGATTTCAGCAACGCCAACCGGATTCCGCGCGGGTCGCTCGACCTGCTCGTCATCGACGAGGCCGGGCAGTACTCGCTGGCGAGCACGATCGCCGCCGCCGTGTCGGCGCAGCGGTTGCTGCTGCTCGGCGACCCGCAGCAGCTTCCCCAGGTGAGCCAGGGCACGCATCCGGAGCCCGTCGACGTCTCGGCGCTCGGCTGGCTCTCCAACGGGCACAACGTTCTGCCGGCCGAGTTCGGCTACTTCCTGGCGACGAGTTGGCGGATGCATCCGGATGTCTGCGCCCCGGTGTCCGCGCTGTCCTACGAGGGCAAGCTGCACTCGCATCTCTCCGACCGAGTGCTCGAGGGCGTCCGGCCAGGGCTGCACCCGGTTCCCGTGCGGCACACCGCGAACTCGACGTCGTCGATCGAGGAGGCGGAGGCCGTGGTCGGCCTCGTGGTCGGGGTGCTCGGCCGCCCGTGGAGCGCCAAGGGCAAGACCACCCCTCTCGCCGAGGACGACGTGATCGTCGTTGCCCCCTACAACGCGCAGGTCGAGCTCATTCGGGAGCGGCTGCGCGCGGCCGGGCTGGACGGCGTGCCGGTGGGCACGGTCGACAAGTTCCAGGGCCGGGAGGCGGCCGTGGCCGTCGTGTCGCTCGCGGCGTCGTCGGCCGAGGAAGTGCCGCGCGGCCTCGAGTTCCTGCTCATGGCGAACCGGCTCAACGTGGCCATTTCACGGGCGCAGTGGGCCGCCTACCTGGTCTATTCGCCGGCGCTCACCGAGTACCTGCCGACCAGCGTGGGGACTCTGGCGCAGCTGAGCGCGTTCATCACGCTGGTGGACGGTGCACCCTGACGGCGCACCCTGACGGCGCGGGCGGTTAGAGCGTGGGCTTGATGGCGCCCGCGTAGGCCAGGTACCCGGCGATGGTCGGGTGGAAGACATCCGGCCCGGCGTCGTTGATCCACGCGTCGGGGCTGCCGATGCCGTGACCGAAGAAGGCCGAACTGACGTCCACGAAGCCGATCTTGACGTGCTGTGCGGCTTCGGCGTCGACGGCTCCGGAAATGGTGGCATTCAACGCCGCTGTCGCCGTGCTGAGGGCCACGATCGTGCCGTAGCGGGGGTCGGACGTGGGCGGCAGCTCGAAGAGGTAGGGGTAGCCGGTCACCACGATCCGAGCGTTGGGGGCGGCGGCCGCGACGCGGGCGTAGGTGGCGGTCAGGCGCGTGGCCAACTCGCTGACCCCGCCCGGGGGTGCGACGAGCAGGGCCTGTGCGGCGGCGATGGCGCCGTCGCACGCGGTCGGCTGGGTCGTGCACAGGGCAGCGACGCCCGCAACGTCCAGGTCGTTGCCGCCGACGGTCAGGGTGACCAGGGTCGTTCCCTGGTTCAGCACGGACAGCTGCGTGCTCGTCACGGTTGCGGTCGTTGCATCCCGACAGCTCGCGTTCCGCAGCAGGTTGGTGCCCTTCACCGCGCCGAGCAGCGCCGGGTAACCGTTGGTGCTCTGGAGGCAGGCGTTCAGGTAGCCGCCGGCGCCCTGCCCCGCGGCGAAGGAATCGCCCAGGGAAACGTATTTGTTGACAGCGGATGCCGCGGGGGACGGCGCCGGGGGCGGCGCGGGGGCGGCCGTGGCGGGCAGCGCGGCTGCGGCAGCCAGCCCCGAGGCGACGAGGACGAGGGCGGCGAAGCCGGACACGAGGCAGGTACGAGCTGTCATGGCGCGACCCTACTCGCCCGGCACCTGCGTTGGGAATAGCACGGCGGGAATAGCCCGGCCGGGCGGGGCGAGCTACTCGGCGTCGAGGTCCGTCTCGAGGAGCCGGCCCAGCGCCTCGAGGGCTTCCATGGCCCCCTGGCCTTCGGCGCGGAGCACGACGACGTCGCCGTTCGAGGCACCCAGGCTCATCAGGGACAGGATGCTCGAGGCATCCATGGCGTCCTCGACCGGCTCGCCCTCGAGGGCGATGGTGATCTCGATGTCGAAGCCACCGACGGCTTCGACGAAGATGCCGGCGGGGCGGGCGTGCAGGCCGATGCGGCTGGCGATGGTGGCTTTACGTTCGGGCATGGTGCTTCCTCCTGGTGGAATTGCTGGTTGTGCTGTTGTGCTGTTGTGCTGTCTGCGTTGTCTGTGTTGCGTGTGTTGCGTGTGTTACGTGTGCGGCTAGAGGCCGAGTTCTTCAAGGATAGGCAGGTGGGCGCGAACGGAGGCGCGGGCCTCCGTTGCGGTCGCAGCGGCGAGGGCCAGTGCCGCCAGTTCCCTGGCCTGCTGCAGCGTGACGCTGCTGAGCACGGCGTCGACGGCCGACAGTGAACGGGCGGTCATCGACAGCGTGGAGACGCCGAGGCCGACCAGCACGACGGCGAGGGCAGGGTCGGCCGCGGCCTCGCCGCAGACGCCCACCGGCTTGACGTGGCCGGAGTGGTGACCCTGCGCGCGGGAGCCGGCAACGGTCAGCCGGATCAGCTGCAGCACGGCCGGCTGCCACGGGTTGTTCAGCGCGGCGAGCGGGCCGAGCTGGCGATCCGCCGCCATGGCGTACTGGGTGAGGTCGTTCGTGCCGAGGCTGACGAAGTCCACCCGGCCGAGGATTGCCTCCGCGGTCAGGGCGGCCGACGGAACCTCGACCATCACGCCGGGGGTGTCCAGCCCGGCGGCAGCGCACTGCTCGGCGAAACGTCCGGCTTCCTCAGCGGTGGAGATCATCGGCGCCATCACCCACACCTCGGCGGACGACCCCTCCGCCGCGGTGGCGATGGCGGCCAGCTGGCGCTCCAGCACCCCGGGGGAGGCCAGGTCGGTGCGGTAGCCGCGCACGCCGAGGGCAGGGTTGGGCTCGGTCGTGTCGGTGAGGAACGGCAGCGGCTTGTCCGCTCCGGCGTCGAGGGTACGCACCACGACCTTCTTGCCGGGGAAGGCATCGAACACGCCCCGATAGGCGCTGACCTGTTCCTCGACGGAGGGTTCGGTGTCGCGGCCGAGGAAGCAGAACTCGGTGCGCAGCAGGCCGACGCCCTGGGCGCCGGCCGCCGCGGCGCTGACCGCGTCGGTGGCGCCGCCGACATTGGCGAGCAGCGGAACCAGATGCCCGTCGGCCGTGCTGCCGTTGCCGTCGAAGACCGCGAGGGTGGCGGCCGTGGTGAGCCACGCCTTCACCGCGGCAACCTCGTCGGCGCCCGGGTTCACCGCGATGGTGCCGGCGGCGCCGTCGACGTAGACCTCGGTGCCGTCGGCGAGCTCCTCGACGCCGAGCGCTGCGACGACCGCCGGCAGCCCGAGGGCACGGGCGATGATGGCCGTGTGGGACTGCGGTCCGCCGCCAGACGTCACGAGCGCGATGACCGTGGCCGGGTCAAGCGTCGCCGTGTCCGCCGGTGCCAGGTCCTCGCCGACCAGGATGAACGGCGTGTCCGACGCGGGGATCCCCGGCGCCGGCACCCCGCGCAGTTCGGCGACGATCCGGGCGCGAACGTCGAGGACGTCCGCGGCCCGTTCCGCCATGTAGCCGCCGAGGTTGTGCAGCATTTCCGCGACGGATGCGCCGGCCTCCCAGATCGCCCGCTCGGGCGACGATCCGCCGTTGATCAGCTTGATGGCGCCCTTGATCAGCAGCGGGTCGGTAGCCATCAGGGCCGTCGACTCGAGCACGGCCTGTCCGGCGCCCCTGGTGCCCTCCGAACGGTGCTTGAGTTCGTCGTGCACCGCCTTCGCCGCGGTCCGCAGCGCCGCCGCGGCCTCTTCCGGCGTCGTGGAAGCCGGCAGGCGTTCGCCGTGTGGCGGCTCGCTGACCGGTTTGGGCATCTGCCGCACGGATCCAATGACGCGTCCGGGGGTGACCCCTACTCCTGTGAACATCTTCATTGGGTCCTCGATTTCTTGTGTCGGCAGATATGCGCGGCGGGCGCCAGACGGCGGCCGTGAGCGGTTAGGCGGGGATCAGGGCTGCATCTTCGGCCTCGATCACTTCCTTCTTCACGACGTAGCGCTTCAGCCCGATCACCGCCAGGGCCGAAATCACCATGCCAACGACGATGGCCACAATGAACATGCCGAGGTTACCAATGGCGAAGAAGACGAATATTCCGCCGTGCGGTGCCTTCGAGGTGACGCCGGCCGCCATGCAGATCGCGCCGGTCGTTGCCGCGCCGAGCATGCTGGCCGGGATGACGCGCAGCGGGTCGGCTGCCGCGAACGGGATGGCACCTTCGGAGATGAATGACGCCCCGAGCAGCCATGCCGCCTTGCCGTTCTCTCGTTCGGCCAGGCTGAACAGCTTCCGGTCGATTGCCGTGGCCAGGGCCATGGCGAGCGGGGGAACCATGCCGGCGGCCATCACGGCGGCCATGATCTGCCACGGCGCCTGGTTGGTGATGCTGGCGGTGCCGAGGCCGGCGACGGCGAACGAGTAGGCGACCTTGTTGATGGGTCCGCCGAGGTCGAACGCCATCATCAGGCCGAGGATGATGCCGAGGATGATGACCGATGCGCCGGTCATGCCGGAGAGCCAGTCATTCAGTGACTTGGTCAGGAACGCGATGGGTCCGCCCAGGATGACGAACATCAGCCCGGAGGCGACGATCGAGGCGACGAGCGGGATGATCACGACGGGCATCAGGCTGCGGAGCCAGCGCGGCACGGTCAGGCGCTCGAAGCCCTTGGCGACGACACCGGCCAGGAGGCCGCCGACGATGCCGCCGAGGAACCCGGCACCCATGAACCCGGCAACGGCACCGGCCACGAAGCCCGGTGCGATGCCGGGGCGGTCCGCGATGCCGTAGGCGATGTAGCCGGCCAGGGCCGGCACCAGGAAGCCAAGCGAGAGGGCGCCGATCTTGAACAGGACGGCGCCGAGGTAGATGGCGATCCCGCCGTCGGGCAGGTTGACGAGGCTGTTCTGCAGCACCACCGTGTCGGCGACCTTGGTGATTTCGTACCCGCCGATCAGGAAGCCGAGGGCGATGAGCAGGCCGCCCGCGGCGACGAAGGGGATCATGTAGCTGACGCCGGTGAGCAGCGCCCTCTTCAGCTTGTGGCCGACGTGTTCGCGTTCCTCCAAAGCCTCCTCTGCGTTGGGGTCGAAGGCCCCGCTGACGCGCCTGGCGTTCGGGTTGACCGCTGCGGCCAGGGCTTCCTGCACCATCTTGGTGGGCTCGTCGATGCCCCGCTTGACCGGTGAGCTGATCACGGGCTTGCCCGCGAAGCGGTCCCGGCCGCGCACGTCGACGTCGACGGCGAAGATGACGGCGTCGGCGGCTGCGATCACGGCGGGCGGCAGCGGCGTGGCGCCGGCGGAGCCCTGGGTTTCGACCTGAAGGTCGACGCCGAGCTCCTTGGCCGCCGCGACAAGCGCGTCAGCGGCCATGTAGGTGTGCGCGATGCCGGTGGGGCAGGCGGTGACGGCGACGAGGCGTTTGGGCCCGGCGCCCGAGGGTGCGGTTGGTGCGGTCGGGGCGGCCTCTGCGGCGGCTGCGGCCACGGCGGCCGCGACGGCGCCCTCGGCCGAGACGGCGACCGGGGCAGGGGCGACCACGCCAGCGACGAGGTCGACGATCTCGGAGGCCGACCCAGCCGCGCGGAGCGACGCGACGAAGTCCTTCTTCATGAGCGACCGGGCCAGCTTGGCCAAGAGCTTGAGGTGCTCCTGGTCGGCGCCCTCCGGCGCCGCAATGAAGAAGACCAGGTCGGCCTGGGCGTCCTTGGCGCCGAAGTCGACGGGAACGGACAGCCGCGCGAAGGCCAGGGTGGGCTGGGTCACGGCCGTTGAGCGGCAGTGCGGGATGGCGAGGCCGCCGGGGACGCCGGTGCCGGTCTTGCTTTCGCGCTCCAGCGCATCCGCGTAGAGGCTCTCGATCTCGGTTGCGCGTCCGGCACCGACCACGAGCTCGGCCAGGTGCCGGATCACGGTTGACGAATCATTGCCGAGGTCGGCGTCCAGAGCTACGAGCTCCGGGGTAATCAATGCACTCACTGGTCATCCTCCTTTGGATGGGTGGGAAGTACCGTCACGGTGACGGCGCCGGGGTTGGTTTGGTTGAGGGACGGGACGGTTGATCCGGGCAGCGACGCGGCGGCAGCCCCGTGGGCGGCCGCCTGGCGCAGACAGTCGGGCGCTGATGCGCCGGCGATGTCGCTGAGCAGGTAGCCGGCCAGGGACGAGTCGCCGGCCCCGACCGTGCTGCGGGCGACGATTTTGGGGCTGCGGGCCAGCCAGCATCCGTCGGCCGTCACCAGCACGGCGCCCTGGGAGCCCAGGGTCGCCAGCACGGCTCCGACGCCGGCCTCGATGAGGGTGAGGGCGGCCCGGGCGGCCAGCCGGGGGTCGGCCTCGAGGCTGTCGGGGTCTGACACCCCGGTCAGCTCGGCGAGTTCTTCCGCGTTGGGTTTGAGGAGGTCGGGCCGTGCGGCCACGGCCGCGGCGAGGGGAGCCCCGGAGGAGTCGATGGCGACCTTCGGAGCCGCCGCGCCGAAACGGGCGCGCAGTTCCCGGGTGATCTCGGCGTAGAAGTTCGCCGGCACACCCGGCGGAAGCGAACCGGCCAGCACCAGCCAGTCGGCGCCGTCGGCGTTCTCCAGAACGAGTTCGACCAGCGCGCGCTGCTGCTTCGCGTCGAGGGCCGGCCCTGGCTCGTTGACCTTGGTGGTCGTGCCGTCGGGCTCGGTGATGGCGACATTGCTGCGGAGCTGCGCGCCGATCTTCAGGCCGCGGTGCGGGATTCCCTGGGCGCGCAGGGCCACCAGCACCGGGTCATCCGGGTCGCCGGGGAGGAGCGCCAGGCTCGGAACGCCGGATGCCTCGAGCGCGCGGCAGATGTTGACACCCTTGCCGCCCGGCTCCTGGTGGGCGGCCGTGGCGCGCTGCACGTCGCCGCGGGCCAGCGGGCCGGCCAGCTCGATCGTACGGTCCAGGCTCGGGTTGGGGGTCAGGGTGACGATCATGCGAGCACGACCTCGACATCGGCCGCGGCCAGGGCTGCGGCAAGTTCGGGGGAGGGTTCGGCATCCGTGATGAGGGTGTCGATGTCGCCCAGTGCCGCGAAACGCACGAGCGTCTCCTGGCCGAGCTTGGAGGAATCGGCCAGGGCAACGACCCGGCGCGCGGATCGGACGATGGCGGCCTTCACGGCCGCTTCGGCGGCATCCGGGGTGCTGAAGCCGTAGGCCGCGTCGACCCCGTTGGCGCCGACGAAGGCGATGTCGGGGCGGAGGGTCTCGAGCTGCTGGATCGTGGTCGTGCCGACGATGGCGCGGGTCAGGCCGCGCACCCGGCCGCCCAGGATGTGCAGCTGGATTTCGTCGTTGCCGGAGAGTTTGTAGGCGATCGGCACGGCGTTGGTGATCACGAGCAGTTCGTCGGACGGGCGGGACGGCGTCCAGCCGACGAGGCGGTCGGCGAGGAGTTCGGTGGTGGTGCCGGCGTCAAGCAGGATGGAGCCGGCGCGGCTGGCCGGGATCATCGACAGGGCCTTCGCGGCGATGCGGGCCTTCTCATCGTGGAGGATGGTCTGGCGCTCTTCGAGGCTCGGCTCCGACATGCTCAGCCGGTCGATGGCGACGGCGCCGCCGTGGACGCGGCGCAGGTGCTGGCTGCCCTCGAGGGTGTCGAGGTCGCGGCGCACCGTTTCCGGCGTGATGTCGAAACGCACCGCGAGCTCGCTGACCGTGACTCGGCCGCGGTCGGCGACCAGCTCGGCGATCAGGATTTGACGCTCTTCCGCGAACACGCTGCCCCCTCGACGTTGAGTGACTAGGCGCCACTTGAAGTTGGTGTCACGACACTAACTGCGTTTATCTTTGTTTGTCAAGCGCAAATACAGATAAACACAGACGGGCTTGATGTGCCCGCTCTTGTCGACACCCGCCCTCCCGTTGAGTTTCGGACACAACACCTTCGTTTTCAAAACGAAGGTGTTGTGTCCGCAGGTCGACGGCCGACCGTCGGGGGTCGCGCGGAGCGGCGGATTGTGTCAGGGGCCGACGGTAGCGTGAGGAGCATGAAGATCCTGCACACCTCCGACTGGCACATCGGGCGCACCTTCCACACACATGCGACCCTGGGCCACCTGCGTGTGGTGCTCGACGCCCTGGTCGAGGTGGTGCGGGAGCGCCAGGTCGACGTCGTCGCCGTGGCCGGTGACGTGTTCGACTCGGCCACCCCGTCGGCGGAGAGCTACGCCGTGCTCTCCGATGCGTTGCGCCGGCTGCGGGAGGCAGGGGCCTCGGTGGTCATGACCAGCGGCAACCACGATTCGGCGACCCGGCTCGGCTTCCAGTCCGAGTGGGCCGGCCTGGCCGGCATCCACGTGATCACCCGGCACGACCAATACCTCGAACCGATCACCCTCGAAGACGCGCACGGGCCCGTGCACTTCTACGGCATCCCGTTCCTGGAGCCCGCGCTCATCCGCCACCACTACCCAGACGAGGTGCTGAAGACCCACGAGCAGGTGCTGGGCTTCGCCATGCGCCAGGTGCGCGCGGACTTCGCCGACCGCGGCGGCCGCTCGGTCGTGCTGTCCCACTGCTTCGCGGCCGGAGTCGCCGTATCGGATGAGGCGAGCGACGTCGAGCGCGACATCACCGCTGGCGGGCTCGACCTGGTGCCGGCCGGCGTGTTCTCCGACCCTGACCACGGCGGTCCGAACTACGTGGCCCTCGGGCACATCCACGGCCGCTCGAAGATCAGCAACCACGTGCGCTACTCCGGCGCCCCACTGCACTACTCGTTCTCCGAGGCCGGCAAGCCGCGCGGCGGCTGGCTGGTGGAGCTGGACGCGCAGGGCCTGAGCACGGTCGACTGGATCGACCTGCCGATCCCGCGCCGGCTCAGCGTGCTGGTCGGGGAGATCGACGAGCTGCTCACCGACGAAGCCCACGCCGGCTCCGAAGGCGACTGGGTGTCGGCGGTCGTCACCGACCGGGTGCGTCCCCTCGACGGCATGCGCCGGCTGCAGAAGAGATTCCCGCACTGCGTCACCCTCGAGCACCGCCCTGCCGTCACGGCGGAGGCGGATGTCGCCACCTACCGTGAGCGCGTCAAAGACAAGAGCGACCACGAGATCGTTGCCGGGTTCCTCGAGTTCGTGCGGAACGGCGTCGGGCTGACCGAATTCGAACGGGACCTGGTCGCCGAGGTCCTCACCGCCCAGCAGGCGGGCGAGGCCGCGGCATGAAGGCAGCGGCATGAAGATCAAGCGACTGCGGATCGTTGGTTTCGGTCCATACAAGAACGAACAGCTCATCGACTTCGAAACCTTCGATTCCGACGGCATCTTCCTGATCACGGGCAAGACGGGGGCCGGCAAGTCGAGCATCCTGGACGCCATCTGCTTCGCGCTGTACGGCAGCGTTCCGCGCTACGAAGGCACGGAATCGCAGTTGCGCAGCGACCACTGCGAACCGGATGACCTCACCCTGGTCGAACTCGAGTTCGGCATGGGCGAGCAGACCTACCGCATCTATCGCACGCCGAAGTATGAGAAGGCCAAGAAGCGCGGCACCGGGACGACGACGTCGCAGCCCGACGCCCGGCTGGACGTGCGCGACGCCAGTGCCGGCGCAGGTAACAGTGGCGGCGCAGGTGACAGTGCCCGCGCAGGTGACAGTGCCGGCGCAGGTGACAGTGGCGGTGACGGGTGGCGGACGATAGCGACGCGGCCGGTCGACGTCGGGCACGAACTCGCCCGCATCCTTCCGCTCAAACAGGACCAGTTCCTGCAGGTCATCCTGCTCGCGCAGAACCGGTTCCAGAGGTTCCTGCTGGCCAGGACCGAGGATCGGCGTGCCGTGCTGCGCACGCTGTTCGGCACCGCACGGTTCGACCAACTGGAGACCGAGCTCCTGGCCAGGCGCAAGGCGCTCGACGCCGGCCTGGCTTCCGTGCAGCAGAGCATCGTCGGCCTCTCGGCGACCGTCGCTCGCCAGCTCCAGCGCGCTGAGGCGCCGCAGCACCCCGACCCGGACTGGTTCGACGCCGCGCAGGCCGAACTGGAGTCGGAGTTGGCCGAGGCGACCGCCCACGCGGAACAGGCCGCCGTCGACCTGGCCGCCGCCGCGGCCAGGCACCGGGCGGAGGAAGACCTGCGGAAACGCCAGGACCGCCGGAACGGCGCCGCAGCGCGGCTGGAAACCCTGACCATCCGGCAGGAGACCACCGAGCAGGAACGCGGGGACCTGCGGGCCGCGAACCGGGCCGCCCGGGTGTGGCCGCAGATCCGCGCCCGGCAGGAAGCGGATGCCGCGCTCGACGCCGCCCTGGCCGCCGAGGCGACCGCACGCCTGGCCTGGCAGGGATTCCGCGCCGACGTCGGAACGCCGGAGACGCCCGAGGCCCTGGGCGCCGTCATTGCCGACCTGCTCGGGCAGCTCGGGTCGCTGGGCGACGTCCTCGCCGAGGAGCAGCGCCTGCCGGGCCTCGATCAGGACGTCGCGCGGCTTCAGACCACGCTCGCTGAACGAACGACGGCCCTCGAGCAGGCGCAGGACCGCATCGATGCGCTGCCCAGGCAGATCGACGAGGTCGACCGGCGGCTGGCCGACGCGGCACTCGCCGCCGCCCGCGAGGGTGAGGCCTCTACCGCGGCGCTGCGCGCCGAATCCGCCGTGGAGGCGGCCGAGGAGGTGCGTCGCCTCGAAGCCGACCTGGCCGGGGCACATCTGGCCGACAAGGTCGCCGCCGGGGAGAACACATCGGCCGCCGCGCACTACGAGGCGCTCGTCGACCGGAGGCTCGGCGGCCACGCGTTCGAGCTCGCTTCGCAGCTTGTCGATGGGGAACCGTGCGCGGTCTGCGGTTCGACCGTTCACCCGGCACCCACCATCAGCGACGGAGAGCCGGTCACCGAAGCCGACATCGAGGCGGCCCGCTCGGAGATGACCGTGCGGCAGACTGCGCTCGATCGGGCGCACACGACGGTGCTGAGCGTCAACACGCGCCTGGCCGAGGCCCGCGCCAGGGCCGACAACAAGAGCGTCGACGAGCTCGAGGGCGAGGTCGCAACCGCGCGCGCCGCCCTGGCGGCGGCCCGGTCGGCGGCCGAACAGGAACGAGCGCTCAGCGGGCAGAAGAACACGCTGCGCGCCGAACTGGACGAGGCACGAACCGGCCTGGCATCGGTACGTGAGGCCAGGGACGAGGCAATCGCCATCCTGACCGAGCGGCTCAGTCGCCGAGACATGATCGCCGAGCGCATCGCGGCGCAGCGAGGCTCCTGCGACTCCGTCACGCAACGCGCCGACCGGCTTCGGGCCGAGCTCGACGCGGCCGAGCACCTCGACGATGCGCTGGACCGCACGCGGGCGCGGCAGGACGCGCGGGTCGCCGCCGGTGCCGCGCTGGTGGCGCAGCTGGCCGAGGAAGGATTCGACGACGAGCAAGCGGCATCCGGCGCCCGCATTCCAACCGCGGAGCTGGAGCGACGCGAGAGCGCCCTGCGCGGCTTCGACGACGAGGTGGCGGCCGCGCTGGCGGTGCTCGCCGAACCAGACCTGGTGGAGCTGCGCGCCGACGCGGTCGACCTCGAGCCGGCGCGGGCGGCCCTCGCCGCCGCGAGTGCAGGGCGGGACGCGGCGATTGCCGTGCAGGGTTCGCTGGGGGAGCGGGTGGCACTGCTGACCGGTCTCGTCGCCGACGCCCGGGCGCTCTTCGCCGCCTCGACCGAGCTGCTGGCCACGCAGGCGCAGGTGCGGGAACTCGCCGCCGTCGTACACGGTGACGAGCCGAACACGAAGCGGATGCGGCTGGAAACCTACGTGCTCGCCGCGCAGCTGGAGGAGATCATCGCCGCCGCCAACAACCGGCTGCGCACCATGACCGGCGGTCGGTACACGCTCGAACACGACGATTCGCTGCAGTTCCGCGGCAACCAGTCCGGGCTGGGACTGGCGATCAGGGACGAGCACACCGGCCGCGCCCGGCCCACCCACTCGCTCTCCGGCGGTGAGACGTTCCTGGCCTCGCTGGCGCTCGCACTGGGGCTCGCAGAGGTGGTCTCGAACCAGGCCGGCGGCATCGCCCTGGACACCCTGTTCGTCGACGAGGGGTTCGGGTCGCTCGACAGCGAGACGCTCGAGACGGCGATGAGCACGCTGGACGGGCTCCGCGCCGGCGGGCGCACGATCGGACTGATCAGCCACGTCGAGTCCATGAAGGAACAGATCCCCGCCCGGCTCTCGATCGTCGTCACCGACGAGGGATACAGCGAGATCGAGCGGAGCTACGCGCTGGTCTAACCGCCGGCACGGCGCCGATTCAGGCAGTGCCGATTCAGGCAGTGCCGATTCAGGCAGTGCCGGTTCAGGCAGTGCGCAGCACTCTCTGGGCCGGTGCTTCGGCGAGTCATAGCATCCGCATAGCCTGCGGCCGTTGTCTGGGATCAGATGCGAGCGGCCTGGAGCCGTCCGCCCCCACGGAAGGTGACGCCGCATGAGCGAGTACGGGTTGAGTGACCGGTTCGAATCGGGCGAATCGGGCACAGAGACGGGAACGGAAACCGTCGCGGTGACGCCGGGCTCGCCCGTCCGACGAGGGCGTCCCGGCCGCGTCCTCGTCCTCGGTGTCGCGGTTGCCCTGGTGGCGGCGTCGGCGGGGGGCGGCCTGTACTTCTCGAGCCGCGCCGGTGCGACGACGAGTTCGACCTCCGTGACGAACACGACCGCCCAATCGGGAGACTCGGTCGGCTCTGGCGACTCTGTCGGAACGCCCGGCGTCACGATGCGCGACGGCCGGCTCGGTGGTCCTCCGGGGGTCGAGTCGGGCGGTTTTCCCGGAACAAACGACGGCTCAACGTCGGGCGTCACCTCGGCGGCCCTGGATACGACGGCGGCCACCGCCGGGCAGGGCGTCGGCGTCGTGCTGATCAACACGGTGCTCGCGTACGAGGGCGCACAGGCGGCCGGAACGGGCATCATCCTGCGCGAGGACGGCGAGATCCTCACCAACAACCACGTCATCGACGGTGCAACGAGCATCACGGTAACGGTCGTAACGACAGGCGAGAGCTATGCGGCGACCGTCGCGGGAACGGATGCGACCGCTGACATCGCCGTGCTGCGGCTACACGGGGTTTCGGGGCTCGCCACGGCATCCGTCGACGCCTCCTCGACCGTCGCGATCGGCGACGCCGTGACCGGGGTCGGAAACGCGGGCGGCAGCGGCGCACTCACCGCCGCGTCCGGCACGGTCACCGGCCTCGACCAGACCATCACGACGCAGAGCGAAGCAGGTTCCGGCGCGGAGACTCTGGCCGGCCTCATCCAGGTCGACGCCGACATCGAGTCTGGAGACTCGGGCGGCCCGCTCTATGACGACGACGGCGAGGTGATCGGAATCGACACGGCCGCATCAACCGGCTCCGCGGCCGTCACCGGGTACGCCATCGGCATCCGGGATGCGCTCAGCGTCGTCGACGACATCGAGTCGGGCACCGAATCCGACACGATCACGATCGGCAACCCGGCATTCCTCGGGGTCGCGGTCTCGTCCTCCGCCGTGGTGCTCGGCGTGGCCGACGGTACCCCGGCCGACGGGGCCGGGATCGTTGTAGGCGACACGGTCACCGCGATCGACGGAACGGCGGTCACCTCGGCACCGGACCTGACAAGCGTCCTTGCGGGCCGTGACCCCGGAGCCTCAGTGACCGTCGCGTGGCGCGACGCCTCGGGCGTGACCAGGGAGGCGACCGTCACGCTCGTTGCGGGTCCGGCCGACTGAGCCCCGCCGTGGAGATGGCGACTCGGGCGCGAAGCGCCTCTCCGGCGCTTCGTTGGAAAACCCTGAGCAGGATGAACACCCGCAGCAGGCGCAGCGGCCGCGGCCGCGCGCGGTCCGTGCACGTCCTGGAGCACCCGCCACGCATAGTCGACCAGGAAGATGACCGCGGCGATTGTCAGCGGCCAATCGATGATCCTCTGCCAGCGAGCATGGTCCATGACCCGACTCTAGGCCGGGCGACATCCGAGGCGGGTGTCCCCCTTTTTGGGGACTCCCGCGGATGTTGTGACCGGAGCAGTCTGACTGGCAAGTGAGGCTGCCGTGAAGAAGAACCTGAACATCGATGGGCTGACAACGCGCATCGCTAGCGCCCCCCCGACCAGCGTTCACGAGACGCCCGCCGGCTTACCCCGTCGAATCCGTGCCGGCCCCCTTGCGGACGGGAACGAGGTGATGACCTAATACCTGCGGTATCGGCCCACCCCGGTCGTTCGTCCGCACCTGTAACGAGCCGAGCCGGCCTTACCCACCGCGCCAGGTCAATATCGTCCGTTTCGACGGGCGCACAGCACCGTGTACTCAACCCGAAGGAGTCCGCATGTTGTTCAACCTCGCCCAATCCGATCGCGCCGCCGGCGTGCTGCTCGGCCTGGCCTGCGGAGACGCCCTCGGCGCCGGCTACAGGTCGGGCGGCCCGGTGCCCGACGACGAATTCGTCACCATGACGGGCGGGGGGAGTGCCGGCCGTACGCCGGGTGAATGGTCAGACGACACCAGCATGGCCATCCCGATCACCCGCGCCGCTGCGGCCGGCCACGACCTGCGCGACGAGGCCGTGCTCGCCGACATCGCCCGGCAGTGGGTCGAGGTCGGCGGTGCGGCACCGTCCCGCGGGCGAAACGCCGGCAGCGCCTCGCTGATGCGCACGGCCCCGGTCGCGCTCGGCTACCTCGAAGACCCGGATGCCCTGGCCGAGGCGGCACGAACGCTCAGCGACCTGACCGACGACCGAGCGGATGCCGGCGATGCCTGCGTGCTCTGGAGCCTCGCGGTGCGGCACGCCATCTGGAACGGCGAACTCCAGCTGCGGGCGGGCCTCGACGCGCTCCCCGCAGACCGCCGCGAGCTCTGGCTGGCCCGCATCGAGGAGGCCGAACACCTTCCCCTCTCAGCCTTCGTGCGCACCGACGAGGCCGTGTCGGCGCTGCAGGGCGCGTGGTCATCGCTGACCCACCTGTTCGTCGTGCCCGAAATCGGCCAGACGGATGCCGACTACCTCCGCCAGTGCATCGAGAACGCCGTCCAGGATGGCCCCGGCTCCGGGAACGTCGCGGCGCTCACCGGCGGGCTGGCCGGAGCGCGCTGGGGGGCAACCGCGGTGCCCGCCGAGTGGCGCCGCATCGTGCATGGCAGCCCGGGGCTGCGGGCGACCGACCTCGTGCGCTTGTCAGCGCTCGCTGCGAACGGCGGGGCGCCGGACGCAGACGGCTGGCCGACCGCCGAACGCTTCGAATACGCGGCGCACGGCGACCTGTCGGCCCTGGTGCGGCATCCGCACGACGACGGCGTCTGGCTGGGCGCGGTCGGCGCGCTCGACGCGCTGCCGGACGAGGTCGACGCCGTCATCTCGCTCTGCCGGGTGGGCAGCGCCCAGGTGCCCGCGCGCATCCTCGACCACATCGAGGTGTGGATGCTCGAGGACGAGGACCCCGAGAACAACCCGAACCTGGATTTCGTGCTCGTCGACACCGTCGACGAGATTGCTGCGCTCCGCGCCGAGGGGCACGTCGTGCTCGTGCACTGCGTCCAGGGGCAGTGCTGCACCGCGACCATCGCCGCGCTGTACGCGTCGCGGCACCGGGGGGTTCCGATGCCCCGGGCGATGGCCGACATCGAACTGGCGCTGCCGGGATCACACCGGGGCCCGGCGGGCGCGGCCGAGTCGGGCACCTCCGACGACAGTGACTAGCGACAGCGACTAGAAGGGGAAGAGGAGGCGGTGCAGGAACTGGCGGGTGCGCTCCTCCTTGGGGTGGCGCAGCAGCTGCTTCGGGTCGCCGCGCTCGACGATCGTGCCGCCGTCGACAAAGGCGACTTCGTGCGCCACCTCGCGGGCGAACTCGAGCTCGTGGGTGACGATCACCATGGTCCAGCCTTCGAGGGCAAGTTCCTTGATCAGGCGCAGCACGTCGCCGACGAGCTCCGGGTCGAGGGCGGATGTCGGCTCGTCGAAGAGCAGCAACTGCGGCTTCAGGGCCAGGGCGCGCACGATTCCGACGCGCTGCTGCTGGCCACCGGAGAGCTCGAACGGATAGCTGTCCCTCTTGTCTGACAGGCCGACCCGTTCGAGCAGGGCCAGCGCCTCGGCGGTCGCCTCGGCGCGCGGGCGCTTCTGCACGACGATCGGCCCCTCGACGACGTTCTCGAGGACGGTCTTGTGCGGGAACAGGTTGTAATGCTGGAAGACCATCGCCGAGCGGTCGCGCAGGGCGGTCAGCTCCTTCTTCGCGGGGGCCCGGCCGAAATCGAGGGACAGCTCGCCGGCGATGCCGATCGTGCCGCCGTCGGCCAGCTCGAGCCCGTTCAGGCAGCGCAGGATGGTCGTCTTCCCAGAGCCGGACGGCCCGATGAGCACGAGCACCTGTCCGCGCTCGACGTCGAGGTCGATCGAGTCCAGCACCCGGTTCGCGCCGAAACTCTTCTGCAGGCCGCGCACGGTCAGCAGATTTCCGGCGGGCAACGCGTCAGTCGGCGACGGTTCAGTGGGCGACATAGCGGTCCAATCGCTTCTCGAGGATGCCCTGCGCCGAGGACAGGACCAGGCAGATCGCCCAGTACACCAGCGCTGCCTCCAGGTAGAGCAGCATGAACTTCTGGCTGAACGCGGCGACCTCCTGGGCCTGGCGGAACAGCTCGGTCACCAGGATCAGCGAGGCCAGTGAGGTGTCCTTGACCAGGCTGATGAATGTATTCGAGAGCGGTGGCACCGAAACCCGCGCGGCCTGGGGCAGGATGATCCGGGTCAGGGCGCGGCCGTGCGACATCCCGATCATGTACGCCGCCTCCCACTGGCCCTTGGGGACCGACAGGATCGCGGCCCGGATGACCTCGGCCGCGTAACCACCGACGTTGAGCGAGAAGGCGACCACGGCGCTCGGCCACGGATCGATGACGATCCCGACCGACGGCAGCCCGTAAAAGATCACGAACAGCTGCACCAGCAGGGGGGTGCCGCGCACGATCGAGATGTACCCGCGCGCGATCGCCGACAGCCACCGGCGACGGGACAGCCGCATCAGCGCGAGCGCCAGCGCGAGGACCAGGCCGATCGCGAACGACGACAGCGCGAGGGGGATCGTGCCCCTGATTGCGCCGTCGAGGATCGGCCAGAGGGAGGTGAGGAAAAGATCCCAGGCTGACTGGTCCATGGTCGTTGCTCGTCTGCGTTCGGGTTACTTGGAGACGTCGGCTCCGAAGTACTTCTCGGAGATCTTCGCCAGCTCACCGGAGGCGCGCAGCTCGTCCAGGGCCTTGTCGACCGCGGCGGCGAGCGTCTTGCTGCCCTTCGCGAAGGCGAAGGCGCTCTCCGACTTGTCCTTCGTCTCGGCGGCGATCTTCAGCCCGGCGGCACCGGTCTGCTTCTTGTAGTCGAGGTAGGTGAGCGTGTCGTTGACCGTCGCATCGACCCGCCCCTGCTCCACCAGAGCCACGGACTGTGCCCAGCCTTCGACGCTTTGAACCTTGGCGCCGCTCTGCTTTGCGAGCGTGAACCAGTTGCTGGTCAACGACTGCGCGGTGCTCTTGCCGGAGAGGGTTGCGAACGAGGTGATCGAGGTGTTGCTCTTCTTCACGACGATGACGCCGGTCGAGTAGGTGTACGGCGTGGAGAACGCGTACGTCGCGGTGCGCTCCGGGGTGATCGAGACCTGGTTGGCGATGACGTCGAACCGGTGCGCCGTCAGGCCGGCGAAGATACCGTCCCACTGGGTCTCCTCAAACTTCGCCTTCACGCCGATGTGGGCCGCGACCGCCTTGACCACGTCGACGTCGTAGCCGGTCAGGGTGCCGGAGCCGCCCTCGTGGTACGAGAACGGGCGGTAGGTGCCCTCGGTGCCGACCGTCAGCGTGCCGGACTTCTGCACGGCGGCGAGAGAATCGTCGGCCCCGGCCGACGCGGAGGTGCCGGTGCCGGCAGCAGAGCATCCGGTGAGGGTCAGAGCGACGGCGGTGAGGAGTGCTGCGGCGATGATCGTGCGCTTCATAAGTTTCTGAGCCTGACTAGTTTCGGTTGCTGAGTACGTTTGCTGAGTTTCGATTGCCGAGATGGGCGGCGCTTTCGCTCCGTTAAGCGGCGAAGTCCGTAGCCTAACAAGGGCCGGGCGGTGCGGATTATTCCCGTCACCGGCCATGACGGGCGGTTCGCCTCTCGCGCACAGCTCGCGCGAATAGCCGATCGCCTGTCACCGGTCAATGCCCTTGTTGACGAATTTTCGCGGACGTACGGTTTTGGGGTGGCACTCAACCCGAGGGAGTCCGCCGTGCATCACCTCACCGCAGAGCAACACGATCGTTCCGCCGCCGTGCTCCTCGGCCTGGCCTGCGGGGATGCGCTCGGAACCAGCTACGAGTTCGGGGCGCCGCTGCCCGATCGCTCGCCGGTGAGCATGCAGGGCGGGGGCTGGTGCAATTGGGCCCCCGGCGAGTGGACCAATGACACCTCCATGGCCGTGCCGATCGCGCTCGCCGCTGCGGGCGGCCGGGATCTCCTTGACGAATTGGTCCTCGACGACATCGTCGCGCAGTGGGTCGAGTGGGCGAAGACGGCACCGTACGTGGGGATCCAGCTGGGCGCGGTTCTCTCGCGCACGGATCCGACGGCATCCGCGGTGCGTCTGGTCGCCAGGAAGCACCACGACCGCGACGGGCGCAGCGCCGGCAACGGCTCACTTCTGCGCACCGCTGCCGTCGCGCTGGCATACCTCGACGATCCGGCGGCGCTCGCCGAGGCAGCACGCACGATCAGCGACCTGACGCACTACGAGCGGGACGCCGGCGACGCGTGCGTGCTGTGGGGGCTGGCGATCCGCCACGCGGTGCTCGAGGGCGAACTCGACATCCGCGTCGGCCTCGACGCGCTGCCGGCCGACCGTGAAGACCTCTGGTCGGCGCGGCTCGACGAGGCCGAGCGTAAACGACCGTCGGAATTCCCGCGCAACCGGTGGGTCGTGCAGGCGTTGCAGGGCGCCTGGTCGGCGATCACGCACACCGAGGCGACGGATGCCGACCAGTTCCAGCTTGCCCTCGAAGCCGCCGTCCGAGGAGGCGGCGACAGCGGCACCGTTGCCGCGATCGCCGGGGGGCTGCTCGGCGCACGGTGGGGCCTGTCGGCGGTTCCCGGACCGTGGCGCCGCATCGTGCACGGCTGGCCCGGGCTTCGCGGCGCCGACCTCGTGCGCCTGGCCGTGGTCGCCACCCGCGGCCGCCCTGCCGGCCGGGGTGTCGAGTCGCGCACCGTGCAATTGCGCGTGCTGCGCTAGCCAGCTGGCCGGCCAGCCCGGGAGCGTCAGGCCCCGGCAACCCGCGTGTAGAGCTCCGGGCGGCAATCGGCGATCGGCGTGCACGTCGCCCGGCGAATTCGACGGAGATTTTGGCGGTTTCGGCCGATTTGCGGCCGTTTGCCGCCCCTCGGACGAAAATGTCCGTCGAATTCGCGGGCGGGCGGCGGGCGGCCGGCGGCGCGCTTAGGCGCGCAGCGCGAGGGCGAACGGCAGGACCGCCGAGACGCCCTGCAGCCGGAGCAGCCGCGCGGCGACGGTCAGCGTCCACCGGCTGTCGGCGATGTCGTCGATGAGCAGGATCGGCCGGCCGGCGAGCGGCTCGAGGGCCTCCGCGAGCGCCGGACCCACCTCGAACCGGTCCCACACGTTGGCGAGCCGGTAGGCACTGTTGCCGCCGGGCGTCCCGGCCGGTCCGCCACCGACGAGGTCGAGGGAGCCGAGCCAGGGCAGGCGCCCCGCGTCGGAGAGTGCACGCGCCACCGAATCCACGAGCTGCGGATGCCGCCGTGACGGCATGCTCACGACCGCGGCCGGGCGCTCGTCCCAGTCCCAGTCGGCGAGCACGCGCACGCATGCCGCCGTCATGGCGGCGCTCGCCGGAGCATCCGTGGCCTGCGGCGCGAACAGGTCGCGCAAAGGCCCACCCCAGCCGAGGTCGGTCAGCCGGGCGAGCGCGCGCCCGGCGGAGAGCCGCTGGGCCGGCGGGATGTTGCCGCGCACGTCGACCCCGAGGCTCGCGACCCCGGTAGGCCACTGCGCGCGCGGCTCGAGGAGCACGCCGACCCGGTCGAGCGATTCGGCCGCGGCGGATGCGGCCTCCGCGCGCACGTCGGCGGGGTACCAGGCCGCAGCGCAGTTGTCGCAGCGTCCGCAGGGAACTGCGGTGTCGTCATCCAGGGCCCGCTGCAGGAATTCCATCCGGCAGCCGGTCGTGCGCTCGTACTCGACCATCGCGCGTTGCTCCGTGACGCGTTCTGCGGCGATGCGCTCGTAGCGTTCGCGGTCGTAGGTCCAGGGCTCGCCGGTGGCGACCCAGCCGCCCTTGACCCGGCGCACGGCGCCGTCGACGTCGAGCACCTTGAGCAGCAGCTCGAGCGGGGTGCGGCGCAGGTCGACCCTGGCTTCGAGCGCCGGGGTGGAGAGCGGCGCCCCGCCGGCGTGGGCGAGGGCGCCGAGCACGGCCTCCGCCTTGACCTGGTTGGGCATCGAGGCGGTGGCGAAGTACTGCCAGATGGCCTCGTCTTCGGCGCCGGGGAGCAGCAGGACGTCGGCGTTCTCGGTAGCGCGGCCGGCGCGACCGACCTGCTGGTAGTACGCAACGGGGGAGGAGGGCGCGCCGAGGTGCAGCACGAAGCCGAGGTCGGGCTTATCGAAGCCCATCCCGAGCGCGCTCGTCGCGACGAGGGCTTTGACCTCGTTGTTCTTGAGCATGCGCTCCGACTCTTCGCGCTCGCCCGTGTCGGTCTGGCCGGTGTAGGCGCGCACCGCGTGGCCGGCCTCCCGCAACAGGCGGGCGGTGTCTTCGGCGGCGGCGACGGTGAGCGTGTAGATGATGCCGCTGCCGGGCAGTTCGGCCAGGTGGCTGAGCAGCCAGGCC
This sequence comes from Microbacteriaceae bacterium UBA4731, assembly GCA_002404115.1. The sequence goes on along the minus strand of DHJB01000026.1, from coordinate 13,472 downwards.
AGCCGCGCCCGGGAATCGGGCAGCCGCAGTACGCCCAGGCGCAGGGATGCCCGGGCGAGCGGCCCGCGGATGGTGACGACCGCGGTGTGCGGGGTGTCGGACGCAGAGTCCGTTGAGACCCGGTGGGTCAGCCCCACTTGCTCAGCGACATCCGTCACCACCCGGCTGTTCGCGGTCGCCGTCGTGGCCAGCACCGGCACCCCGGCGGGCATCTCGGCGATCAGGTCGCGCAGGCGCCGGTAGTCGGGGCGGAAATCGTGGCCCCAGTCGGAGATGCAGTGCGCCTCGTCGACGACGAGCAGGCCGACCCGCGCGAGGAGGGCCGGGAGCTGTTCGTCGCGGAAGGACGGGTTATTGAGGCGTTCCGGCGACACGAGCAGCACATCCACTTCGTCTGCCTGCAGCTTCTGCAGCACGTCGGCCCATTCGTGTGCGTTGGAGGAGTTGATCGACACGGCGCGCACCCCGGCGCGGGCGGCTGCGGCGACCTGGTCGCGCATCAACGCGAGCAGCGGCGAGACGAGGATGGTCGGCCCGGCACCCTGGCGCCGCAGCAGCAGGGTGGCGACGAAGTACACGGCCGACTTGCCCCACCCGGTGCGCTGCACGACGAGCGCCCGGCGTCGCTGGTCGACGAGGGTCTCGATCGCCTCGAACTGGCCCTCGTGGAAGTCCGCGTCGTCCCGCCCGACGAGCGTGCGCAGGACGTCGAGGGCTGAGGCGCGCGTGTCGGTCATCCAGCCAGCTTGGCAGGTGCGGGTGACAGAGCGCCCAGAACGGGAAGGTGAGCGCGCGTCGAGCCGGGCAGCCACGTCGGCCGGGAACCCGCCTCCGGCATGTGCGGCACCTCGGCGTCGCCGTCCACCTGGATCCAGCCGCCGTCCCAGTCGTCGGCGAGCACGAGGACGGATGCCCGCGCATCCTTCTCCGCGTTGCGGGTCTTGGCGCGGGCCTGTGACTGGGCCTACATCATCTGCTTCTCCTGCCCCTGCTGCTTCTCCTGTGCCTGCTGCTGTGCCGGCGCCTGCGCCGGTGCATTCATGTGCTCCTGCATGGCCGCCACGTCCATGTAGAGCACCTCCCAGAGGTGACCGTCGGGGTCCTGGAAGCTGCGGCTGTACATGAAGCCCTGGTCGTCCGGCTCGTTGGAGGCGGTGCCGCCCGACTCGAGGGCCTTGTCGGCCAGTACGTCGACGGCCGCGCGGCTGTCGACGGCGAGCGCGAGGATGGCCTCGGTGCTCCGGCTGGCGTCGGCGATCTCCTTCTTGGTGAACCGTTTGAACGTCTCCGGCGTCAGCAGCATGGCGTAGATGTGGTCCTCTTCGATCACGAGGCAGGCGGCTGTCTCGTCGGTGAACTGCGGGTTGAACGAGTAGCCGAGTTTCGTGAAGAAGTCCATGGACCTCGTGAGGTCCGCGACGGGCAGATTGACGAAAATCATTGTTGACATGGGGGAGTTCCTCTCGTTGCGATCGATCCCGGATTGGATTCACCCACCAGTACACTCCCGGCCCCGCGGGGGATGCAACCCCTGCCGCGCGGGATTTCCGCCTTTTCGCGGGTGGCGCGCGCCACCGGCGAAACGGCGCAGGCCCCGCGTAGCTCGACGGTCGCTGACTAGGCCGGCGGGCTCTCGGGGACGAGCACGAAGTCGCGGGTCTCGCCGGGGGAGAGCGTCGCCTCCTGGCCCTCGATCCTGAGCCTGATCGGTGTGGCGCCGCCGGCGTGCAGCCGAAGTCGCAGTCTCGTTGCGGTCAGCTCGAGCCGGATCGGCTGCTCCCGGTAGTTGATCGTGAAGGCAATCTCGGTCAGCTCCGCCGGGAGCACCGGGTGCAGCCAGAGCATGTCGCCCCGGATTTCGAGTCCGGTGTAACAGCGCACGACCATGTCGACGGAACCGGCCATCCCGGCGAGGTGGATTCCCTCCCGCGTTGTGCCGCCCTGGATGTCGGCCAGGTCGCTCTCCAGGGCCTGGGTCAGGAAGGCCCAGGACCGCTCACGATCGCGGCGGGCCTCCAGCCAGGAGTGCACGACGTTGCTCAGCGTCGACCCGTGCGTCGACCGCGAGCCGTAGAACTCGACCGTGCGCACGATGGCCTCCGGCGGCAGCGCGTAACCCATGTCGTGCAGCACATCCCGCAGTTCCTCGGCCGAGAGCAGGTACAGCAGCATGAGCACATCCGCCTGCTTGGAGAGCCGGTAGTTGTTCGGACTGTCGCCCTCTGCGTTGAGGATCAGGTCCAGCCGGCCGATCGAGCCATATCTCGCCCGGTACGCGTCCCAGTCGAATTCGGCGAGCTGCTCGTAGCCGTCGAACTGGCTAAGGACCCCGTCGGCGTGGAACGGCACGCGCAGCCGGCGGCTGATGTGCTCCCACTCGCCGACCTCGTCCGGCCGCAGCCGCAGCCGGTTCCAGAGCGGCCGGCAGTAGCGCCCCTCGAGCAGGGCGACCGTCTCGACCGCCCGGCGCAGCACCCACGCCGTCAGGACGTTCGTGTACGCGTTGTTGCGCAGCCCCTGGCCCGGCGCCCCTGGGTAGCCGTCATGAAATTCGTCCGGACCCATCACTCCCTCGATGTCGTACCGGTCTGCCGCGGCGTCGTAGCTGGTCAGGCTGGCGAAGAACCGCGCCACCTCGAGCAGCAGCTCGGCGCCCTGACGGATCAGGAACTCCAGGTCGCCGGTCGACTGGTAGTGCTGCCAGACGCTGTAGGCGATGGCCAGGCCCACGTGCCGCTGCAGGCGAGAGTTGTCGGGCATCCATTGGTCGGTGCGGGTGTTGAAGAGCTCGGTGGGTGTCACGTCGCGCCCGTCGATTCCGCTCTGCCAGGGGAACATGGCGCCCTCGAAGCCGGCCGATTTCGCGGCCGCCCTCGCCTCGCCCAGGCGCCGGTACCGGTAGCCGAGCAGGGCGCGGCTGAGGTCGGGCCGGCGGAGGGTGAGGATCGGGTAGACGAACAGCTCGTCCCAGAACACATGGCCCCGGTACCCCTCGCCGTGCAGCCCTCGCGCCGGCACCCCGGCATCCAGGTCGGCGTCGACGGCGGCCATCGTCTGCAGCACGTGGAACGTGTTCAGGTTGAGCGCGAGCGACGCCCGCTCGCTCGCGTGCAGGTGCACCGCGAACTCGTCCCAGAGGATCTGCCATTCGCGCTCGTGCGCGCGCAGCAGCCTGGCCGGCTCAGCCAGCCGCTGCATCCACGTCGTCACCGCCTGGGCCGGCGAGACGATGGCACGGTCGCGCGAGGTGCTGACGATGACGACCTTCTCCACCCGAAGCGGATGCCCCGGTGCCAGGTCGAGCTCGAACTCGTGCGCGACCCAGCCGGCGTCGTCGCGCAGCAGCCGCCGGCTCGGCGCGAGCCGTCGGTCGCCCTCGAACGCCCGCGTGCGCGAGGCCATTGCGATGTGCACGCCGGACTCGGTCGTCTCCATCTCCAGCAGCACGGTCTCCGCGTCGATCTCGGCCGCCGTGCTCGGGGTGAGATGTGTGCCGGCCAGCAGCCGGTACGCGGCCACGTTGCCGTTCGCCACCCGGCCGTCGAGGGCCGACCGCACGGTCAGGAGGCCGGACCAGTCCTCCGCCTCGAACGTCGAGTCGAGCACGGCGACGTGCGGCGCGGCCTGGGAGACGAAGCGGCGCGTCGTGACGCGCGTCGTACGCCCGGCGTCGTCGAGAAAACGGATCACCCGGGTCAGCAGGCCGCGCCGCAGGTCCAGCTCCTGCCGGTAGCTCACCAGCCGGGCGGTGTCTGGCCGGAACCAGTCTTCGGCGCCCACCTTGAACCAGAGCGGCAGCCAGTTGGGAGCGTTGACCATCGACTCGTCTTCCACCACGTGGGTGCCCAGGTCGGTGCGCAGCCGGTTGTACACGCCGGCCAGGTAGGTGCCCGGGTAGTGCACGGCGTCGGCATCGGCCTCCGCTGCGGCGCCCCTGGTGCCCCAGTATCCGTTGCCGAGCGTGCACAGCGCCTCACGCAGGCCTTCCGTCTCCGGATCGAAACCGTCGTAGCGGAGCAGCCAGGGGTCGCTGCCTGCGTCGCCGCCGGCCCAGCCGGGGAGCTTGTGGGCGAGGCTTTCGGCGAGGCCGAGTTCGCCCAGTTCCAGGTCGCTGAGCTCCAGGTCGCTCAGGTCCGCCACCACCAGGTCGGCGCCCGCGGCCCGGAGCCGGTCGCCGTAGCCTGCCCGGTCCAGGCCGACGACGAGTCCGAATCCGCCGCGAACGGCCGCCTGCACGCCTGCCTCGGCGTCTTCGACGACGACGGCCCGCCCTGGGGCCACGCTCAGCCGCCGGGCCGCCTCGAGGAAGAGGGCCGGGTCGGGCTTGCCGGCCAGGCGCATCCGTATGGCGTCGGTCCCATCGACGCGGACGTCGAAGAGGTCCGTGACGGCGGCAGCCTCCAGCACCAGCTCGCTGTTGCGGCTGGAGGTCACGACGGCGGTCGGGATGCCGTGCTCCCGGAGCCGACGGACCAGCCCAACCGTGCCGGGGATGGCGAACGCGCCGCCGGCCGCGAGGCGCTCGGTGAAGAGAGCCTGCTTGCGCGCGGCGAGCGTCGCGATCGTCGGCTGCGGCACCGTGATTCCGCGCGAAGCGAGGAAGGTCCGGATGCCGTCTTCCCTCGGTCGGCCGTCAACGTAGCGCCGATAGTCGGCGACCGGGTCGAACGGGGCCACCGGGGTCTCCTGTGCCTTCGCCAGCCCGGGGAGCACCTCGTCAAACAGCGCCTTCCACGCCTCCGCATGCACGGTCGCGGTGTCGGTGACGACGCCGTCCATGTCGAAGATCACCGCGTCGTATGCCGTTCGCGATGGGGGAGGCGGCTGGCTTTCACTCACGGGCACCCCTTCGTTGCACGTCATACTACTGACCCGCGGCATCGTCGCTAGGCTCGCTGCGTGAACATGATTGAAGAGCTCGCGACGCGCATGCGTCCGGATGACGTGGCCGATTTCCGCCGGGTGATCGCCGAAGCGCGGGTGAGCGACCAGATCCTGCTGAACGAGCGGGCGATGGGTCGCATGGTGGGCATGGTCCAGTGGATCCTGCGGCGCGTTGGCGAGGACGGCATCCGTCTCACCTCGAGCGGTTACCTGCCGCCGGCGGTCGTTGTGGCGGCGACGGCCGAGCTGGACTGGGGCTGGCCCATGTCGATCAACCGGGAGAGCCACCTGCGTCCGCTGCTCGAGCTCCGGTCGCATCTGCGTGATGTCGGGCTGCTGCGGGTCAGCAAGGGCGTGCTCCACCGGACCGCACAGGGCCGCGCGCTCACCGAGGCGCCGCGCGAGCTGTGGTGGCAACTCGCGCGCACGATTCACCACAGCCGGAAGCCCGCGGTCGTCGACGCGACGAAGCTGCTGCTCCTCTTTATCGCGGTGCGGACGCTGACCAAAGAGGAGGACTACTACGCGGCAATCGCGTACGGCCTGAGTACCCTCGGCTGGCTTCACCGCAGCGAGAACGAGGTGAGCCCCGGAGACGCGCACGCGCTGGTCCTGGAGAAGTGGCGACTGCTGGTGCGGCTCGACGTCTTCGCGCGGGATCGCCACGGCGACTCCGGCTGGACCTCGACGGCCGCGGGCGCCGCGTTCGCCCGGGCGGCCCTGCAGAGCGCGGCGACGGGAACGGCCAGCTAACGGTGGTTTGATTGATGAATGGATGCCGCACCCTACATCGATGACTTCGCCCGGTTCATCACCGCCTCGCCGTCGTCGTACCACGCGGCCGCCGAAGTCGCCCGCCGCCTCGAGGAGCACGGATTCACCCGTCGCAGCGAGGCCTCGGAGTGGGCCGACGGTGCCGGACGGCACTACGTCGTGCGCGACGGCGCCGTGGTGGCGTGGGTGCAGCCGGCCGGGGCCGGCCCGACCACGCCGTTCCGCATCCTCGGCGCCCACACCGACTCACCCGGTTTCAAGCTCAAGCCGAAGCCGACCACCGGCTCCCACGGCTGGCTGCAGGCCGGCGTCGAGGTCTACGGCGGCCCGCTGCTCAACTCGTGGCTCGACCGCGAACTCGAGCTCGCCGGCCGACTGGTCACCCGCGACGGTACAGAGCACCTCGTGCGCACCGGGCCGTTCCTGCGGATCCCGCAGCTGGCCGTGCACCTCGACCGGGAGGCGAACAACGCCCTCACCCTCGACAGGCAACGCCATCTCGCCCCCGTCTTCGGCGTCGGCGACAGCTCCTCCGCCGACCTCGTCGCGCACCTCGCCGGCCTCGCCGGGCTCGAGGGGGCGGATGTCGCCGGCTACGACATCCTCACCGCCGACACCAACCCGCCGGCCCGGTTCGGTCTCGACGGGACGCTGTTCGCGGCCGGGCGGATGGACAACCTCACCTCGGTGCACGCCGGCCTGCAGGCCCTGATCGCGGTCGGGGACCAGACCGCCGGCATCAGCGTGCTCGCCGCCTTCGACCACGAGGAGGTCGGCTCCGAATCCCGCTCCGGCGCGAGCGGGCCGCTGCTCGACGACATCCTCACCCGCATCGGCGCCGGCCTCGGCGCCACGACGGCGCAGCGGCTCCAGGCCTACGCCGCCTCCTGGTGCCTCTCGGCCGACGCCGGCCACGCCGTGCACCCGAACTATCCGGGCAGCCACGACCCCGCCAACACTCCCGTCGCCGGGGGAGGGCCGCTGCTCAAGATCAACGCGAACCAGCGCTACGCGACGGATGCCGTGGGCGCCGCCCTCTGGGCGCGCAGCTGCGAGCAGGCGGGCGTGGCGTACCAGGAGTTCGTGTCGAACAACGTTGTGCCCTGCGGGTCGACGATCGGGCCGCTCACCGCGACCCGGATGGGCATCCGCACCGTCGACGTGGGCGTGCCGCTCCTGTCGATGCATTCGGCGCGCGAGCTGTGCCACGTGAACGACCCGGTCGCCCTGTCGGCCGCGGTCGCCGCGTTCTTCGCGCCCGCTCGTTAGCGCCCCCGCTACCCCACCCCGACCCACCCCGCCGCCCCGGCATTCGCCCGGCGCCGGCTCTTCGATTCACTCTCTTCGATTCACTGAAATCTCCGCAGAAAGGCATTCCCCCCATGACGCAGCTTCACGAAGCGTCCACACCCGAGGTCCAGGCCGAGGCGCGCCGCCGGCGCACCTTCGCGGTGATCTCCCACCCGGATGCCGGCAAGTCCACCCTCACCGAAGCCCTGCTGCTGCACGCGCGCGCCATCACCAGCGCCGGTGCGACGCACGGCAAGGCCGGCCGGCGCGGAACCGTGTCCGACTGGATGGCGATGGAACAGGCCCGAGGCATCTCTGTCACGAGCGCCGCGATCCAGTTCGAGTACCGCGACAGCGTGATCAACCTCGTCGACACCCCCGGCCACGCCGACTTCTCCGAGGACACCTTCCGCGTGCTCTCAGCGGTCGACGCCGCCGTCATGCTCGTCGACGCGAGCAAGGGCCTCGAGGTGCAGACCATGAAGCTCTTCGAGGTCTGCAAGCAGCGCAAGCTGCCGGTGATCACCGTCATCAACAAGTGGGACCGACCGGGCGCAGAGGCCCTCGACCTGATGGACGAAATCCGCACCCGCACCGGACTCGTACCCACCCCGCTGACCTGGCCGGTCGGCATCGCCGGGGATTTCCGCGGAGTGATCGAACGCGGCACCGACGAATTCATCCGGTTCACCCGCACGGCCGGAGGCGCAACGGCCGCCGCCCTCGAACGCCTGAGCGCCGCCGCCGCTGCCGCCGAAGAAGGCGACGCCTGGGTCGCGGCCACCGAGGAATCTGAACTGCTGGCCGAGGAAGACCAGGACCACGATCAGTCCCGGTTCCTGGCGAACGAGACCACGCCGGTGCTCTTCGCCGCTGCCGTGCTCAACTTCGGGGTGCAGCACATCCTGGACACCCTCGTCGACTTCGCGCCGGCCGCCGAGGCCCGCGAGGACGCATCCGGTGGCCACCGCGCCGTGAGCGCGGCGTTCTCCGGCTTCGTGTTCAAGGTGCAGTCGGGCATGAACGCGTCCCACCGCGACCACGTCGCCTTCGTGCGGGTGTGCTCGGGCCAGTTCCGCCGCGGGATGATCGTCACCCACGCGGCGAGCGGGCGGCCGTTCGCCACCAAGTACGCCCAGCACCTGTTCGGCCGGGAGCGCGAGGTCGCGGATGAGGCGTGGCCCGGCGACGTCGTCGGCCTCGTCAACGCTTCGGCGCTGCGGGTCGGCGACTCGATCTTCGAAGGCGACCCGGTCGAGTTCCCGGCGTTGCCGATGTTCGCGCCAGAGCACTTCCGGGTGGTGCGTTCGGCGGACACGAGCAAACACAAGCAGTTCCGGCGTGGGATCGACCAGCTCGACCACGAGGGCGTCATCCAGGTCATGCGCTCCGAGCTGCGCGGCGACCAGGCCCCCGTGCTCGGTGCCGTCGGGCCGATGCAGTTCGAGGTCGTCGAGGAACGGATGACGCACGACTTCGGCGCGGCCATCCGCTCGGAGACCCTGCCGTACCAGATTGCCAGGCGCACCGACCGGGAGAGCGCCGAGATCCTCGGCCACGACCGGCAGGTGGAGGTGCTCATGCGCTCCGACGGAACCCTGCTCGCCCTGTTCAGCACGCCGTGGCGGCTGCGCAACACGGTCAGGGACAACCCGGAACTCCTGCTGGAAGACCTGGCGGCCGCCCAGGCGTAGGCGAACAGAAAGAAAAACCGGCCGGCCCGTGATGGGCCGGCCGGTTTCTGTGTATTGGGCTTGCGGACTACGCGTCGACGACGACCGAGGTGATCACGGGGCTGCGACGGTACTTGCGCTGCATCCACCGGGTGACGCTCTGGGTGAAGAGCTCTTCGAGCTCCGGGCCCTCGATGGTCTTGACCTTGTTGGCGGTGCGCATCGCGTCGTCGATCGACCTGGTCGCGCCGTGGATCCAGTCGTTGTCGTGCACGAATCCGCGGGAGATGAATTCGACCGGCTCGGTGAGCTTGCCGGTGCTCGTGTCGAGGATGCCGAGGATCGTGATCGCGCCGTCTTCGGAGAGCTGGAGGCGTTCGGCCATCGCCGTCTTCGAGTGGGTGGCATCGACCGTCATGGCGTCGACGAACACGAGGTCGACGGCGACGCGGCCGGTGACCCTGGCCCGACCGTCGATGAGGTCGACGACAACGCCGTCCTCCACGATCAGCACGCGGTCCTCGGCGACGCCGGTGCGCACGGCGAGTTCGGCGTTGGCCTTGAGGTGGCGCCATTCGCCGTGCACCGGCATGACGTTCGTCGGCTTCACGATGTTGTAGCAGTAGACGAGTTCGCCGGCGCTGGCGTGGCCGGAGACGTGCACCCGGGCGTTGCCCTTGTGCACGACGTTGGCGCCCCAGCGGGTGAGGCCGTTGATGACCCGGTAGATGGCGTTCTCGTTGCCCGGGATCAGGGAGCTGGCCAGCAGGACGGTGTCGCCCTCGCCGATCTTGATCACGTGTTCGCGGTTCGCCATCCGGGACAGGGCGGCCATCGGCTCGCCCTGCGAACCGGTGCAGATGAGCACGACCTTGTCGTCCTTCATCCGTTCGAGCGCCCGCATATCAACGACGAGGCCCTTGGGGATGTTCAGGAAGCCCAGGTCGCCAGCGATGCCCATGTTGCGCACCATCGAACGGCCGACGAATGCGACCTTGCGGTTGTGGCGCACGGCGGCGTCGAGAACCTGCTGGATGCGGTGCACGTGGCTGGCGAAGCTGGAAACGATGATGCGGCGCTGCGCGGTGCGGAAGACGGCGTCGATGGCCGGGCGGATGTCTTCCTCCGTGATCGTGAACCCGGGGACCTCGGCGTTGGTCGAGTCGGTGAGGAAGAGGTCGACACCCTCGACGCCGAGCCGGGCGAACCCGGGAAGGTCGGTCAGTCGGTTATCCAGGGGGAACTGGTCCATCTTGAAGTCACCGGTGTGCAGCACGAGGCCGGCCTCGGTGCGGATGGCGATGGCGAGTCCGTCGGGGATCGAGTGGTTCACGGCCAGGAATTCGAGGTCGAACGGGCCGGCGTTGCGGCGTTGCCCTTCCTCGACCTGAACGAGGACGGGCTTGATGCGGTGTTCCTCGAGCTTGGCGCTGAGGAAGGCGAGGGTCAGCTCCGATCCGATGATGGGGATGTCGGCGCGCTCGCGCAGGAGGTAGGGAACGCCGCCGATGTGGTCTTCGTGACCGTGGGTGAGTACGATCGCTTCGATGTCCTTGAGCCGTCCGCGGATGGCGGAGAAGTCGGGCAGGATCACGTTGATGCCCGGCTGGTTCTCTTCGGGGAAGAGCACGCCGCAGTCCACGATGAGGAGCTTGCCCTTGTGCTCGAAGACGGTCATGTTGCGGCCGATCTCGCCGAGCCCGCCCAGGGCGATGACGCGCAGGCCGCGTTTGGCCAGGGGCGGCGGCGTGGACAGGTCGAGGTCGTGCTTAGTCAATGGTGCTCATTTCATGGGTGTGACCGCGCGCGTGACCGCGGGCTGGTCGTGATAACCGGTGAGGGGCCGGAGCGGCCGAACCGTGTGTGCTGGTGGTGCGAGATTGTGTGTGTGAAATCGTGTTTTTCGAATGTCGAGGGCCCTGCTCGTGCTCGTCACCGGGCGCGAGCGGCAGGCTGTGGCACGTGGCGGCGGAGCAGGTCGGGCACTCGTCGGCCGGCTGAGGTTGCTCCTCGGGAAATCCAGAGGGGCTTCATGCGGCGGGCGAGGATCGACCGCGAGGGATCATCCCGCGTGGAGAGCCACGACCTCCACCCTAACGCTACGTCGCTGTGAGAGCGCACCGCCGACCGCGGGCCGGGCCGGGGGTGGCCGGTTCGGGGGTGCGGGCGTAGCGTGAAAAGCGACCGCCAGAGACGAAGGAGAGCAGACCATGAATGTCGCCGAACGGATGCTCCGCAGCCACCCGCAGGGGTCGGAGAACGCCGACCTGCTGGCCGCCGCGATCGATGCCTGTTACGACTGCGCCCAGGCCTGTACGGTCTGCGCCGACGCCTGCCTGGGGGAGGACAGCGTCGCCGACCTGGTGCGGTGCATCGGCACCGACCAGGACTGCGCCGACGTCTGCGCGGCGACCGGCGCCGTGCTGTCCCGGCCGACGGCATCCGATGACAACCTCACGGCGGCGATCCTCGCTGCCTGTGTCACCGCGTGCTCGACCTGTGCCGACGAATGCGAGAGCCACGCCGATATGCACGAGCACTGCCGCATCTGCGGCGAGATCTGCCGGCGCTGCCAGCGGGCCTGCCGCGACCTGCTCGTCGAAATCGGCTAGGGCGTAACTCCAGCGGATCGCGCCGCCCGGCCGCTGCCCGCGCGCTTCTAACCGCGGTCCCGACCGAACGGCTTGTACCCCCGGTCGCGGTCGACGCCGTGCCGGCCGTCGCGCGGGCCGGGGTCCGGCAGCTCCGGCATCTGGTCGTCGTGGTCGTAGACCTTCGTGCGGGTCTGCACGCTTGCGCGAGCTACCCGCGGCGGCTCGGTTCCGCCCGCGTCGACCACGGTTTCCTTGATCACCGTCTCGGTGACCCGGATCGTCGCGTCCGCCGCCACGATGCGCGCGGCCGGGCGCCCGTGGCGGGTCAGCACGATCTCCTCGCCGGCCTGGACGCGCGCGATCAGCGCCGGGAGGTGCCGCTTCGCTTCGTCGAGGCTCACGGTCAGGGGGCCCTGCGCGGCTCCGGCTCCCTTTCTCCTCGCGGGGTAGGGGTCGAATTCCTCGTCGCGGTCCACTCCGTGCCTGCCGTCGCGCGGACCTGCGTCGGGCAGCTCGGGCAGCTGGTCGCTGTCGAACGTGAAGCTCTTGCCTGTGTGGCTGTTG
>DHJB01000026.1:0-1584 GCA_002404115.1 Microbacteriaceae bacterium UBA4731 | reverse complement strand
CTGTGTGGTGCATGGGAGGCTCCTCTCCATTGACGGATGCCTGAGACTGACGGTACGCCGACTGCGCTCGGCGCGCCATGGGGGGTAGCGTTGGGGCATATCAACGGCGCACGCTCGGGACTCCGAGGGCGTCAGGAGCAGAGTGGCGCGGACACAGTGATGAAACGTCGAACCTTCCTGATCGGGTCGGCATCCGGGCTGTCCGTTATCGCGCTCGCCGCGTGCACGCCCACCGGCCCGCAGCCGACGCCATCCGTCACGCCGACACCGGCGCTGGTCCCGCAGCCGCGCACGATGCGCCGGACGAACTGGTCGAAGGACCCCTTCTCCCGCGGCTCGTTCAGTTATGCGGAGCTCGGGTCGACCCCGGAGCATCGCGCCGCGCTGGCCGAACCGGTGCTCGACCGGCTTTTTTTCGCGGGCGAGGCCACCGCGGCCCATGAACCTGGCACCGTGCAGGGCGCCCGCTCCTCCGGACGGCTGGCCGCCCAGGCGGTGATTGCGGCCGGCAAGCCCGACGAGCGTATTGCCGTGATCGGCGCCGGCATCGCGGGCGTCACGGCGGCCGGGCTGCTGCGGGACGCCGGCTTCAGCGTGGTCGTCCTCGAGGCGCGCAAGCGTGCCGGCGGACGCATCGACACCGTGACTAACGCGGACTGGCCGTTCCCCATCGAGCTCGGCCCGTCGTTCGTGCGCAGCAGCTCGGAGAACCCCCTCGACGAACTGCTCGCGGGGCTCGGGGTGACCACGCACGCCTTCCCGCACGATCCGGAGGTGCGCACGCGCACCGGCGACACGGTGCCCGTGAAGCCCGTGGGGGCGGAGGCCGTCGCCCGCGCGCTCGAATGGGCGGCGAAGCAGGCGCAGGACGTGTCCGTCGAGCGGGCACTGGTCGATTCGGGGGCGGCGAAGCTGTCCACAACGGATGCCGCCAACGGCGTTTCCGACGACGACTGGCTCGGCTACGAGGTCTCCGCCGACCTGGAGATGCGGTCGGGCGCGACCATCGGCCAGATGTCGGCCTGGTACAGTCCGGCCGCGGGCGGCGGCGCCGACGACCGCATTGTGCTCGGCGGGTACGCGAAGCTCGTCGAAGACGGCTCCGCCGATGTCGGCCTCCTGCTCTCCAGCCTGGTCAAGCGCGTCGCCTACAACGCCGACGGCGTCAGCATCCGTCTCGGTACGGGCGAATCGCTCACGGCGGCCAGGGCCATCGTCACCGTCCCATTGGGCGTGCTGAAGTCCGACGGCCTGGAATTCGCGCCGCCGCTGCCGTTCGCGCACCGCGGCGCGATCGCGGCGCTCGGCATGGGCGTGCTCGACAAGGCCTGGTTGCGGTTCGATAAACCGTTCTGGACCACGGATGCGCCACTCTGGATGACCGTCGGCGAGGACTCCGACTTCCCGGTCTGGGTCAACATGATGCCGCTGACCGGCGAACCGGTGCTGATGGGCCTGGTCACGGCCGAGAACGCGATCCGCCTGGCGGACGTCGACGACACCGAGTTCCGCACGGCCGCGCTCCGCAGCCTCGAGCCCTTCGCAGCCCGCCCCTGACCCGACCTGCCCCGCCCCCTCCCGCCC
>DHJB01000075.1 GCA_002404115.1 Microbacteriaceae bacterium UBA4731 | reverse complement strand
GGCTAACCTAACCCCCTCCCCCGTTTCAATTGCGGAAAAAACACCCTCGTTTCGAAAACGAGGGTGTGTGAAACGAGGGTGCTTTTTCCGTAACTCGACCCCGCAGGGGCGAGCATCGTTACTGCTTGAACGCGGCGTCGAAGGACGAGCTCGGCGGCTGGAAGTCGAACTTCTTCAGGAAGGCCAGCGCCTCCGGGGCACCCTGGCGGCGGTCCATGCCGGCGTCTTCCCACTCGACCGAGATGGGTCCGTCGTAGCCGATCGCGCTCAGCGCCCGGAAGCTGTCTTCCCAGGGCACATCCCCTCGACCGGTTGACACGAAGTCCCAGCCGCGGCGCGGGTCCCCCCAAGGCAGGTGCGAGGAGAGGATGCCGTTGCGCCCGCCGCCCATCCGCATCTTCGTGTCCTTGCAGTCCACGTGGTAGATGCGGTCCTTGAAGTCGGAGATGAACGCCACCGGGTCGATCTGCTGCCAGATGAAGTGGCTCGGGTCCCAGTTGAGGCCGAACGCCTTCCGGTGGCCGATCGCCTCGAGCGTGCGCACGGTCGACCAGTAGTCGTAGGCGATCTCGGAGGGGTGCACCTCGTGGGCGAAACGCACGCCGCACTCGTCGAAGACGTCGAGGATCGGGTTCCAGCGGTCGGCGAAGTCCTGGTAGCCGGCCTCGATCATCGACTCGGGGAAGGGAGGGAACATCGCCACGTACTGCCAGATCGAGGAGCCGGTGAAGCCGACGACCGTGTCGACGCCGAGCCGCTGGGCCAGCCGGGCGGTGAGCTTCATCTCCTCCGCCGCACGCGAGCGAACGCCGTCGGGGTCGCCGTCCCCCCACACCTTCGGCCCGACGATGGCCTGGTGCCGGAAGTCGATCGGGTCGTCGCAGACCGCCTGGCCCTTGAGATGGTTGGAGATGGCCCAGACCTTGAGGTTGTTTCGCTCGAGGATGTCGAGGCGGTTCTGGATGTAGGCGTCGTCGTCCCAGCGCCAGGCATCCAGGTGGTCGCCGGAGACGGCGATCTCGAGGCCGTCGTAGCCCCACTGGCCGGCGAGTTCGGCGACCTTCTCGAACGGGAGGTCGGCCCACTGGCCTGTGAAAAGGGTGTAATTGCGTGGCATGGTGGCTCCTCTAGCTTTCGACGATCTGCACCAGTGTGCTCCTGGCTGCGGCGCTTTCTTCAATGGCGGCCAGCACCCGCTGCACCTGAAGACCGTCCTCGAAGGACGGCTCCGGCGGGGTGCCGGTGCGGATGGCCGTCAGGAAATCGCGAATCTGGTGGGTGTGGGTGTGCTCCCAGCCGATCACGTGGCCCTGCGGCCACCAGGCCTGCACGTACGGATGCTCCGGCTCGGTGACCAGGATCCGGCGGAAGCCCTGCGTCTCCGCCGGCTCGTTCCCGTCAAGGAACTGCAGTTCGTTGATCCGCTCGAGGTCGAACGTCAGGCTGCCGGCGCTGCCGTAGACCTCCAGCCGGAGGGAGTTCTTGGCCCCGAGGGCCACCCGGGACACCTCGACGCTGGCCACGGCCCCCGAGGACAGGCCGAGGGTGGCCCAGGCCGCATCGTCCACCGTCACGGGCTCCGGGCCGTTCGGCCCCGGGCGTTCGGTGGCGAAGGTGTGCAGCCGGCCGGATGCCTCGGTGACGGTGTCGCCGAGCAGGAACTGGACCTGGTCGATCGCGTGCGAGGCGATGTCGCCGAGGGCGCCGGAGCCGGCGCTCTCCTTGCGCAGCCGCCAGCTCATCGGCGCAGAGTCGTCGGCCAGCCAGTCCTGCAAATATGCCGCGCGCACGTGGCGCACCTCGCCCAGGCGCCCATCGGCGATGAGCTTGCGGGCCAGGGCCAGCGCCGGCACCCGGCGGTAGTTGAACCCGACCATGGACTGCACGCCGCGGGCCCTGGCCGACGTGGCTGCCTCGACCATGGCCGTCGACTCGTCCAGGGTGTTGGACAGCGGCTTCTCGACGAGCACGTGCTTGCCGGCGGCGAGTGCCGCGATCGCGATTTCGGCGTGCAGCCAGCCGGGGGCGCAGATGTCGACGATGTCGACGTCGTCGCGGCGCAGGACCGCGCGCCAGTCCGTCGCCGACTCCTGCCAGCCGTACTTCCGGGCGGCGTCGGCGACCGCGTCGGCGTTCCGGCCAACGAGCACCTTCCGTTCGAAGACCGGCACGTCGAAGTACGCGGCCACGTTGCGCCAGCCGTTCGAGTGGGCCTTGCCCATGAACTCGTAGCCGATCACGGCAACGCCGAGCGGCCGTGCCGGTCCGGTCGGCTCACGGGGTGAAGTCATGGGGTTCTCCATTTGGGGACAGCGATCTGGGGCAGCCGAAGCGCGGAATCGTCTACGTGAGCGTCGCAGCGGTGGGGTCCCAGTCCTCCGGGAGGGCCGGGACGGCCGCGGCACGGCTGTGGACGTCGACGAAGGTGCCGGTGTCCACGGATTCGGCGACGGCGAGCATCGTGTCGAGCACGTGGAACGCGAGCTCACCCTGGGCGCGGTGTGGCCGTCCGGCGCGAATGGCGCGGGCCATGTCGAGCACGCCGGCGCCGCGGCCAGCGGTCGAGCCGGTGGACGGGATGGTCTCCCAGTCGTCGGCGCCCGCCCGGTACAGTCGGATGTCACCGTCGAAGGTGTTCGGGTCGGGGAGGGAGATCGTGGCATCCGTGCCCGTGATCTCCACGAAACCCGTCCGCGGCAGCGGGGACTCGAAGCTGAAGGTGCTCTGCGAGGACTGGCCGCTCTCGAACTGGACGAGGGCGCTGACGTGGGTCGGGACGGTGACGTCGAAGGCCTCGCCCGCCTTCGGCCCGGATGCGATCACGCGGGTCTCGCGGGACCTGGAGCCGACGCCGGCGACCCGGCTCACCGAGCCGAAGGTCTGCACCAGCGCCGTGAAGTAGTACGGCGCCATGTCGACGAGCGGTCCGGCGCCGTTCTGGTAGAGGAAGCCAGGGTTCGGGTGCCAGGCCTCGGGGCCGGGCACCTGGAACATGGTGAGTCCGGTCAGCGGGGTGCCGATGTCGCCGCGCTCGATCATCCGCCTCGCGGTCTGCAGGCCCGCCCCGAGGAACGTGTCGGGCGCGCAGCCGAGCCGGAGGCCCGCGGCGTCGGCCTCGGCGAGCAGTCCGCGACCGCTCTCCCGGTCGAGCGAGAAGGGCTTCTCGCTCCAGACATGCTTGCCCGCGCGAACGGCGGCGAGGGCAACCTCGACGTGCGCGGCCGGGATGGTCAGGTTGACGATGATTTCGACACCCGGGTGCTCGAGCGCCACGGCGATTCCGCCGTGCTGGTCGATGCCGTACTCCGCCGCCCGGGCCGCCGCGGTCTCTTCGAACAGGTCGGCGATGACGTGCACCTTAACGTCGGGGAAGGTGGTCAGGTTGTCCAGGTACTGCTTGCTGATGACGCCGGCGCCGATGATGGCGACGCCGACGGGTCCCGTCAGGCTCATGGCTGGACGCCCGCGGTGAGGAACTCGAGGCTCTCGGCCAGGCCCTCGAAGATGTCGCCGGCGTAGGAGTCGAATTCGACGACGCCGACCTCCAGGGAGGCGGCCGCGGCGATGACCTCCCGCACCGGCATCTTGCCCTGGCCCGCGGGCAGCTGGGCGTCGACGTCGGTGCTGATGGGGCCGTCCTTGATGTGGATGAAGCGCACGCGGTCACCGAGGCGGGCCAGCAGCTCAACCGGCTTCGCCCCGCCGACGGCGACCCAGTAGGTGTCGACCTCGAGGATGACCGCCGGGTCGAGGTGATCGACGAGCACCTCGAGTGCGGTGCGGCCGTCGATTGTGTTCTCGATCTCCCAGGCGTGGTTGTGGTAGCCGACCCGGATGCCGTACTCCGCGCCCAGTGCGGCCGCGGCGTTCAGCCCGGCCGCGGTGGCCGCGATGTCGGCCTCGGTGGTCCACTGCTCGGCCGGGATGTATGGGTCGATCACGGTTGTGATGCCGAGGGTGCGCGCGGCCTCGAAGATGGCCCGCTGGTCGTCCTTCAGCAGCGGTGCGTGGCCCGACGGTGCGGTCAGGCCGTTCTCGGAGAGGGCGGCACCCAGTTCCGGGGCCGTCGCGACGAAGTTGTACGGCTCAACCTGGCTGAAGCCGATGGCGGCGATCCGGGCGATGGTGCCGGCCAGGTCTGCTTCCAGTGCGTGACGCACCGTGTAGAGCTGGACGGAATACGGCTTGTTCTCTGACACTATCTCTCCTCATTGCGAGCGTGCCCCGGTTGCCGAAGCTATCGGGCGCCTTTCTCCTGACATTCTCGAGCCAGCTTGAAGTACCTTTTGCCGAAAGTCAAGCAGAAGTTGCAAAGTCATCGACATGTTGCGTTTGCATGAGGCGAAGAAGCAACAGGTGCTATGACTTAAGTCATGTTTCTGCCCGTGTCTTCTGAGCTGCCCTCCGCCGGTTTTTCACGCGCCGGCGACCTTTTCCAGCTGCTGCGTGACGGCGCCCCGCGGACCAGGGCAGAGCTGGCCGCCTTCACCGGCCTCGCGCGCTCGACCGTCGCCTCGAGGATCGACCTTCTGCTCGCATCCGGCCTGGTTGCCCCGGTCGGCGAGGCCGCATCCTCCGGCGGACGCCCGCCGACCCGCATCGCCTTCAACCCCTCGGCGCGGGTGGTCCTGGCCGTGGACATCGGTGCCACGCACGGCGTCGTCGCCCTGACCGACCTGGCCGGCACGATCCTGGACAGCTCGCGTTCCGAACTGGACATCGCGGCCGGCCCCGAGGTCGTGCTCGACTGGCTGATCAGCACGGCCCAGCGAATGCTTGCCACGAACGGGCGCAGCGCCGACGAACTGGCCGGCATCGGAATCGGGTTGCCCGGGCCCGTTGAGCACACCTCCGGCCGCCCTACCAACCCGCCGATCATGCCCGGCTGGGACGGCTTCGACGTGCCCGGGTACGTGCAGCGGACGCTGCCCGTTCCCGTGCTGGTCGACAACGACGTGAACATCATGGCCCTCGGCGAGCAGGCCACGGAGTGGCCGGACCACGAGAACCTGCTGTTCGTGAAGGTAGCCACCGGTATCGGCGCGGGCATCATCGGCAGCGGCCGGCTGCAGCGCGGCGCCGTGGGTGCCGCCGGCGACCTCGGCCACGTGCGGGTGCCCGGCGCGGATGACGTCGCCTGCCACTGCGGCAACACCGGCTGCCTCGAGGCCCTCGTCGGCGGCCCGGCCCTGGCGGCGGCCCTGCGGGCGCACGGCCTGCAGGCAACCAGCGTCAAGGACGTCGTGGACCTCGCGCGGGCCGGCAATCCCCGGGCGATCGCCGCCGTCCGCCAGGCAGGCCGGGACATCGGCACCGTGCTGGCCACCTGCGTGAACCTGCTCAACCCGTCGATCATCGTCATCGGCGGCGGTCTGGCGGCCGCGGGCGAGCACCTGCTCGCCGGCATCCGTGAGGTGGTTTACCACCGCTCGTTGCCCCTGTCGACGGCGCATCTGCGCATCGTGGCGTCCCGGGCGATGGACGCCGCCGGGGTGCTCGGCGCTGCGATGATGGTGATCCAGCACGTGCTTTCGGCCGCGGCCATCGAACAACAGCTGGCGATGACGGCAGCCGCCGACCGACCCGCGGCGGCTGTGAGGAGATGATTTCGATGGACGCGAGCGAATGGGACATCCGCTACCGGCTGGCGCGTGAGAGCAGGGAAGCCCGTCTCTGGTCGGCGACCCCGCCGCAGATCCTGAGGGACACGGTGGCTTCGTGGCCCCCGGGAACGGCCCTCGACCTTGCGACCGGTGACGGCCGCACGGCGATCTGGCTGGCCCGCGAGGGCTGGTCGGTGACCGCCGTCGACTTCTCCGCCGAGGCCATCGACCAGGCCAGGACGCATGCGGCCGACGCGGCCGTCGACGTCACCTGGGTCGTTGCGGATGCGACGACCTGGTCGCCCGACGAACGCTTCGACCTGGTCACGGTCATATACCTGCACCTGTCGGAAGAAGTTCTTCGGCGCACCCTGGCGCGGGCCGC
>DHJB01000064.1:20881-22874 GCA_002404115.1 Microbacteriaceae bacterium UBA4731 | reverse complement strand
CGCCGGTGTTGGACTTGCCGCCGAGGCGGTTCATGGCGATGGCGAGCGTCTCGTGGGCCTCCTGGGAGATGGAGCCGTAGCTCATCGCCCCGGTGGAGAACCGCTTCACGATCGACTCGACCGATTCGACCTCATCCAGCGGCACGGGGTGGCGCTGCCCGGTGTTGAACGTGAACATGCCGCGCAGGGTCATCAGGGATGTGGCCTGGTCGTCGACGAGCTTCGTGTACTCGCGGAAGATGTCGTAGCGGCGCGTGCGGGTGGAGTGCTGCAGGCGGAAGATCGTCTCCGGGTTGAACAGGTGCGGAGATCCGTCGCGGCGCCACTGGTACTCGCCGCCGGTCGCAAGGCGTTCGTGCGCGGTGACGGCGGCATCCTCCGGGTACGCGGATGCGTGGCGCTTCTCGTTCTCGGCGGCGATGACCTCGATGCCGATGCCGCCCAGCTTGCTCATCGTGCCGGTGAAGTACTGGTCGACGAAGTCCTGGCTGAGGCCGATGGCTTCGAAGGCCTGCGCGCCGGCGTAGGACGAGACGGTGGAGATGCCCATCTTGGACATGATCTTGAGCACGCCCTTGCCGAGGGCCTTGATCACGTTGCGCACGGCCTTGTCCGGCGTCACGTTCGTGATGATGCCGCTGCGCACGAGGTCCTCGCAGGTTTCCATCGCGAGGTACGGGTTGACCGCGGAGGCCCCGTAACCGATCAGGAGCGCGATGTGGTGCACCTCGCGCACGTCCCCGGCCTCGACGACGATGCCGACCTTCATCCGGTTCTCGGTGCGGATCAGGTGGTGGTGCACGGCCGCGATCATCAGCAGCGACGGGATGGGCGCGAAGTCCTTGTTGGAGTCGCGGTCGGAGAGAACGATGAACAGCGCGCCGGCTTCGATGGCCTCGTCGACCTCCACGCACAGTGCGGCGATGCGCGCCGACAGCGCGTCGGGGCCTTCGTCGAACCGGTACAGCCCGCGGATCGTGGTGGTGGTGCGGCTGCCGGGCGCCGGGTCGATGTGCTGGATCTTGGCCAGCTCGTCGTTGTCGATCACCGGGAAGTCGAGGACGACCTGCCTGGCGTGCTGCGGCCCGGCGGAGAGCAGGTTGCGCTCCGGTCCGAGGCCGAGCTTGAGCGAGGTGACGACCTCTTCGCGGATGGAGTCGAGCGGCGGGTTCGTCACCTGGGCGAACTGCTGGGTGAAGTAGTCGAAGATCAGCCGCGGGCGGTCGCTGAGCACCGCGATGGGCGCGTCCGAGCCCATGGCGCCGAGCGGCTCCGCGCCCGTGCGGGCCATCGGTGCGAGGAGGATCCGCACCTCTTCCTCGGTGTAGCCGAAGGTGCGCTGGCGGCGCACGACGGATGCCGGCGGGTGAACGATGTGTTCGCGCTCCGGGAGGTCCTTGAGGTTGATCCGGCCCTTTTCGAGCCAGTCTCCCCACGGCTCGCTGGCGGCGAGCCCCGCTTTGATCTCGTCGTCCTCGATCAGACGGCCGGCCTCGGTGTCGACGAGGAACATCTTGCCAGGGCTCAGGCGGCCCTTGCGCACGACGCGGGCGGGGTCGATGTCGAGGACACCGATTTCGCTCGCCAGCACGACGAGGCCATCGTCGGTGATCAGGTAGCGGCCGGGGCGCAGCCCGTTGCGGTCGAGGGTGGCGCCGACGAGGGATCCGTCGGTGAACACGATCGCAGCCGGCCCGTCCCACGGCTCCATCAGCATCGAGTGGTACTCGTAGAAGGCGCGGCGTTCGTCATCGAGGTCTGGCTGGTTCTCCCACGCCTCCGGCACCATCATCATGACGGCGTGCGGGAGGGACCGGCCGGACAGGCTGAGCAGTTCGACGACCTCGTCGAAGGAGGCGGAGTCGCTTCCGCCCGGCGTGACGATCGGCAGCAGCGGCGCGAGGTCGCCGAGCAGCTCGGATTCGAGCTGGGACTGGCGCGCGCGCATCCAGTTGCGGTTGCCCTGCACCGTGTTGATCTCGCCGTTGTGCGC
>DHJB01000064.1:6764-20761 GCA_002404115.1 Microbacteriaceae bacterium UBA4731 | reverse complement strand
AGCGGCCAGGACGGGAACGTGTTGGTGGAGTACCGCGAGTGCACGAGCGCGAGCTTCGACACGAAACGCGGGTCGGAGAGGTCAGGGTAGAACGGCTCGAGCTGCAGCGTGGTGACCATGCCCTTGTAGACCAGGGTGCGGCAGGACAGCGACGCGAAGTAGATCTCCAGTTCCCGCTCTGCGCGCTTCCGCAGCCGGACGGCCTGGCGGTCCAGGTCGATGCCGCTGACGGTCTCCCCCGACTCCGTGGTCCTGGTGCTCTGCACGTACAGCTGCTGGATGGCCGGCATGGCCGCGCGGGCCAGGGAGCCGACCTCGTCGGGGCGCACCGGAACCTCGCGCCAGCCGAGGATGGCCAGGCTCTCCTCCTGCGCGATGCGGGCGAGCTGGCGTTTGACGGCGCTGCGGGCGGTGGGGTCGGTCGGCAGGAACACGTTTCCGACGGCGTAGTGACCGACCGGGGGCAGCGCGTGGTCGCTGACGGCGCGCAGGAACTCGTCCGGGATCTGCGTGATGATGCCCGCGCCGTCGCCGGTGCCCGCATCGGAGCCCACCGCACCGCGGTGCTCGAGGTTGCGGAGCGCGTCCAGGGCCAGGGTGATGATGTCGTGGCCGGCCGTGCCGCGCAGAGTCGCGACCATGGCGAGGCCACAGGCGTCGCGTTCCTCTGCGGGGTTGTACAGGCCCTGCGGCTCCGGAACAAGACCGAACCGGGAAAAGGGAGGTTGCTGCGCCATAAGACCGTCCTCACGAAATGACTGGCAAGTAGGGACGACGCTGGCCCGCTGGAAAGAGTTACGCGGCGACCCGTGTTCCTGGATCCAGCCGCGGACCGGGGTGGTGGGGTTACCTGGGCCTAGAGTCGCGAGTCGCTGGAGCTTGTGGCTGCGACCTCGCCCGATACGCCGGGTTCAGTGGCTTCGTCGCCCTGAGCCGAGATGTGCGCATCGGTGTCATCGAATTCTACCCCAGCGTCGGCGTCCTCCCATTCGCGCCCCGGAAGGTACGGGCTGAGCTCCATGCCCGTGTGGCGATATGCCTGGACTCGGATGATGATGAGGCCGATCAGGACGGACGCGAATGCGGCCCACACGTTCGTGCGGATACCGAAGTAAATCTCGCTGGGGTCGACGCGGATCGACTCGAAGAAGCTGCGTCCGATGCCGTACCAGACCAGGTACACACCGAAGGCCTTGCCCCAGCGCAGGTTGAACCGGCGTTCGAGCACCAGGATGACGAACACGCCGGCCAGGTTCCAGATGATCTCGTAGAGGAACGTCGGGTGGAAGAGGGTGCCGGCCGGCAGGCCGACCGGGAAGGCCGGGTTAGACGACTCGATCTGGAGTCCCCACGGCAGCGTGGTGGGCAGGCCGAACAGTTCGTGGTTGAACCAGTTGCCCAGACGGCCCATGGCCTGCGCCACGAGCATGCCGGGGGCGATGGCATCGGCGAAGGACCAGAAACGCAGACCGGTCATCCGGCAGCCGATGTACGCACCGACGGCGCCTCCGAGCAGGGAGCCGAAGATGGCGTTGCCGCCCTCCCAGATGTACAGGGTGCGCAATAGGTCGGCGCCGGCGTAGAAGTAGTCGCCGGGGTGAGTGAGCACGTGGTAGAAACGCGCGCCGACGATGCCCAGCGGGACCGCCCAGAGGATGATGTCGAGCACGATTCCTGGCTCGCCGCCGCGGGTGGTGAGTCGGCGAGACGTGATGATGGTGGCGGCGATGATGCCGGCGAGAATGCACAGCGCGTAGGCGTGGATGCGGAAGGGGCCGAGGTCGAAGTAGCTCCACCCGGGGCTCGGAATGCTCAGGTGCACAGACACTGATCTACTGCCTTTCGTTGTGACGCGTGGTCACTCAAGGGCGGCGAAGGCCGCCTCGGTCAATTTAGCCTAGCGGGCAGGGCGGAGGTTTACGGTGCCGGCCGAGAGCCGCTTGGCGAGGGCGCCGACCGCCTCGACTCCCCCGTCGGCGAGGGCCTTGACGAGCGCCGATCCGACGATCGCGCCATCCGCGTAGCCGAGGATTTCGCGCACCTGTTCGGGCGTGGAAATCCCGACGCC
Organism: Microbacteriaceae bacterium UBA4731; assembly: GCA_002404115.1. The sequence goes on along the minus strand of DHJB01000064.1, from coordinate 18,693 downwards.
GACGCAGGTGCTGGTCGACCCGGCGGCGTGCAGCCGGTCGACGAGGATCCGGGCGGCCGCGTCGACGTCGGCCCTGGCCCCGGTGATGCCCATCGTGGAGACGGCGTAGACGAACCCGCGGCTGGCCGCGACCACCTGCGCGAGCCGGGCGTCGGACGAGGATGGGGCGGCCAGGAAGACCCGATCGAGGCCCGTGCGTTCGCTCGCGGCGAGCCACTCCGACGCTTCGTCCGGGATGAGGTCGGGGGTGATCAGACCCGCGCCGCCGGCGGCGAGGAGGTCGTCGGCGAATCGCTCGACGCCGTACTGCACGACGGGATTCCAGTAGGTCATGACGAGTACGGGCGCGTCCACCTGGGCGGTGATGGCCTTCACGGCTTCGAACCCGTGGCGCAGGCGGAAACCGCCGGCCAGGGCCTTCTGGGTCGCGGCCTGGATGACGGGGCCGTCCATGACGGGGTCGGAGTAGGGCAGGCCCAGTTCGATGATGTCGACGCCGTTGGTGACGAGCGCCACGGCCGCGTCGATGCTCTCGGCGAGGGTGGGGAAACCGACGGGCAGGTAGCCGATCAGGGCGCCGCTGCCGGCCTCGCGGCGGAGCGCGATCGTCTTCTCGACCGAGCTCTGCGTCGGCGTACCGACTTTGGCTGTCGTCATGACTGGGCCGCGCCTTCGTCGAGCAGGTTGAAGTATCGGCCGGCGGTTTCCATGTCCTTGTCGCCGCGGCCGCTCAGGTTCACCAGGATGGTCGCATCCGGGCCGAGTTCCTTGCCCAGCTCCATCGTGCCGGCCAGGGCGTGCGCCGATTCGATGGCGGGGATGATGCCCTCCGTGCGGCTGAGCAGCAGGAACGCCGCCATGGCCTGGTCGTCGGTGACGGGCAGGTAGGTGGCCCGTCCGATGCCGGCCAACCATGCGTGCTCAGGGCCGACGCCCGGGTAGTCCAGTCCGGCGGAGATCGAGTGCGACTCGATGGTCTGGCCGTCCTCGTCCTGCAGCAGCAGGCTGCGGGCGCCGTGCAGCACGCCGGGGCGCCCCTTCGTGATGGTCGCGGCGTGCCGGGGCGTGTCGACGCCCTCGCCGGCCGCCTCGAAGCCGTAGAGCGCGACATCCGTGTCGTCTAGGAAGGCGTGGAAGATGCCCATGGCGTTCGAGCCGCCGCCGACGCAGGCGGTGACGGCGTCTGGCAGGCGGCCGGTGAGGTCGAGCACCTGCTGGCGCGCCTCCTCGCCGATGATCTTCTGAAAGTCGCGCACCATCGCGGGGAACGGATGCGGCCCTGCGACGGTTCCGAAGATGTACGTCGTGTTCCCGACGTTGGTCACCCAGTCGCGCATGGCCTCGTTGATCGCGTCCTTGAGGGTGCGGGATCCGGTCTTGACGGACACGACCTCGGCGCCGAGCAGCCGCATGCGGGCCACGTTGAGCGCCTGGCGCTGGGTGTCGACCTCGCCCATGTAGACGACGCAGTCCAGGCCGAAGAGCGCGGCCGCGGTGGCGGTGGCCACGCCGTGCTGGCCGGCCCCGGTCTCGGCGATGACGCGGGTCTTGCCGATGCGCTTGGTGAGCAGCGCCTGGCCGAGCACGTTGTTGATCTTGTGCGAGCCGGTGTGGTTGAGGTCTTCGCGCTTGAGGATCACGCGGGCACCGCCGGCGTGCGCGGCGAAGCGCGGCACCTCGGTGATGATCGACGGACGCCCGGTGTAGCTGCGGTGCAGCTCCATCAGTTCAGCCGCGAAGGCCGGGTCCTGCTTGGCGAGGGCGTATTCGGCGCTGAGTTCGTCCAGCGCCGCCATCAGGGACTCCGGTACCCAGCGCCCGCCGAATTCGCCGAAGTACGGGCCGGATTCTGTACGCAGGGACATGTGTTAAACCGCCAGGAACTCAGAGAGGGTACGGATGGGGTCGCTCGTGACGAGCGCTTCACCGACGAGGACGACGTCGGCGCCGGCCGCGCGGTAGTGCGCGACGTCTGCGGCCGTCTTGACGGCGGATTCGGCGACGCGCACGACGCCGGAGGGGATGCGGTCGGCGAGGGTGCCGAACAGGTCCTGGTCGAGCTCGAACGTCGAGAGGTCACGGGCGTTCACCCCGACCAGGCTGGCGCCGATGTCGAGCGCGCGGTGCACCTCGTCGCCGCTGTGCGTTTCGACCAGTGCCGTCATGCCCAGTTCGCGCACGAGGTTGTGCAGCGACTGGAGGGTGGACTGGTCGAGGGCGGCGACGATAAGCAGGACGAGGTCGGCCCCTGCGGCGCGCGCCTCGTACACCTGGTACGGCTCGCCGATGAAGTCTTTGCGGAGCACCGGGATGGTCACGGCCGCGCGCACCTGCTCGAGGTCGCCGAGGGAGCCCTTAAAGCGGCGACCTTCGGTGAGCACGCTGATCGCGCTGGCCCCGCCGGTCTGGTAAGACACGGCCAGGGCGGCCGGGTCGGCAATCTCGGCGAGTGCCCCCCTGGACGGACTCGCACGTTTGACCTCGGCGATGATCCGCACGCGCTCAGCCGGAGCGAGGAAGGACAGGGCGTCGATCGCGGGGGCGCGTTCGAAGGCGGCCGCCTCGACGACGGACAATGGGCGGGTGACACGACGCGCTTCGGCGTCGGCAACCGCTCCGGCTAGCAGCTCAGACAGCACTCGGTCAGTGACCCTCGTGCGCGGATGCCGTGCCGACACCGTAGCCGAACTTCGCCATGATCCAGCCGGCGAACGCGCCGAGGAGCAGGAGAACGGCGGATGCCCAGACCAGCCAGGCCAGGTTGAGGAAGAATGCGACCGTCCCGATGGTGAAGGCCAGGAGCATGATCGTGACGGCGGTCCAGGCGGCAGTTGAGTGGCCGTGACCGGGGTCAGAATCGAAAGTCATGGTTCTCCTTGTGTGCGGGTGACGTGCGGATCAAGTCTAGCGGGCGGATGGTTCGCGGGTGGTCATGGCGCAGGCTGTGCCGTCGGGTCGTCCCCGCGGCTCAGTTCGTCCCAATCGTTGACGGCGTCGCGCGGGGCTTCCTCCTGCGCGGCGGCGGTCTTGACCGGCTCGAGGCGCACAGCCTGGTAGCGCGAGCCCTGGCCGGGCCAGCGCCCGGCCGTCACGACGATGGCGGCACCCAGGGCAAGCATCAGGACGGCCGCGGCCAGGGCCACGAACGGCCATGGCGTCACGGTCGGATCGACGACCCCGACTTCGATCGACTTCTTGCCGGTGATGCCCGTCGCCTTGGTGACCGCGGCGGCGCTGGCGGCGGCCGGGTCACTCACCGCGGTGAACGCGGCGAGGAAGACGGACACGCCGAGCAGGACCTCCAGCACGCCGAGAACAACCCGGATCACCGGTCCGGCGATGGTGAGCGCGCCGCCGAGGGCGAGGCCGGCCAGGGCGAGCGCGGTCAGCGCTGGGGACGCAATCGACCCTGGCACGGCGAGGTGCCGCTGAGCGGCACCGAGCGTCGCCACGTCGGCGTTGACCCACACCTGGGTCCAGGCGAGGAGCGCGAGCCCGCTGGCGAGCAGCACGCCGAGGATGAGCGTGAGTTTCACGCGCGGGCCGGTCATCACCTAGAACACCCGTTTCATTGCGTTGGCGACGGCGACCGCCCGGAGCGGCGCCGCGGCCTTGTTCTGCGATTCCTGGTACTCGGAGGCCGGGTCGGAGTCGGCGACGAGGCCGCCGCCGGCCTGCACCCGGGCCACGCCGTCTTTGATCAGGGCCGTGCGGATGGCTATCGCCAGGTCGGCGTCGCCGGCGAAGCCGAAGTAGCCGACCACTCCCCCGTAGACGCCGCGCTGGGTGGGCTCGAGCTCGTCGATGATCTCCAGCGCCCGCGGCTTGGGGGCTCCGGAGAGCGTGCCGGCCGGGAACGCCGCCCGGAAGACATCCAGTGCCGTCTTGTTCGGCAGGAGGTTGCCCTCCACCGACGACACGAGGTGCATGATGTGGCTGAAGCGCTCGATGCGCATGAATTCGGTGACCTCGACCGAGCCGGCGGCGCAGACCTTGAGCAGGTCGTTGCGTGCAAGGTCGACGAGCATCAGGTGTTCTGCGCGTTCCTTGGCGTCGCCGGCCAGCTCCGCCTGGTAGTCGGCGTCTTCCTCCGGGGTTGCGCCGCGCGGCTTCGACCCGGCGATCGGGTGCGTGAAGACGCGGCCGTTCTGCACCTTGACGAGTGCCTCAGGCGACGACCCGACGATCCAGTACGGCTCGCCCGCGGGCGATTCGAGGCTGAGCAGGTACATGTAGGGGCTCGGGTTGAGGCTGCGCAGCACCCGGTAGACGTCGATCGGATGCGCGGTGCACTCCTGGTCGAAGCGCTGGGAGATGACGACCTGGAAGACGTCGCCGTCGACGATGTACCGTTTGGCCGTGTCGACCGCGGCCAGGAAGTCGTCGCGGGTCGTGCGGTTCGTCGGCGTGGCGGGCGTGGACAGATCCACCTCGGCGAGCCACGCCTCGGCGGGCTGCGCGAGCCGGGCCTGGAGGGCGTCGAGGCGGGCCTGCGCGGCGGTCCACAAAGCGTCGTGCGTGTCGTGGCCGTCGTTGAGCACATTGGCGATGAGCTGCACGGTGCCGTACTTGTGGTCGAGAACGACGAGGTCGGCCACGAAGCTGAAGGCCTGGCCCGGCACCTCGTAGTCCGCCGGCGGCTGGTTGGGCAGGCGTTCGATCTGGCGGATCGCCTCCCAGCCGATGAAACCGACGAGCCCGCCGGTGAGCGGAGGGTGCTCAGGCAGGCGCGGGGTCTGCCATTTCGCGTACAGGTGAGCGAGCGCCGCAAGCGGGCCGAGGCCGGCGGCGTCGCCGAGGGCGCGTTCCTCCGACAGGCCGTAGTCGAGCCAGTGCGAGCTGTCGCCCTGCTGGGTGAGCACGCCGAAGGATGACACCCCGACGAACGAAAAGCGGGACCAGATGCCGCCCTGCTCGGCCGATTCGAGCAGGAAGCTGCCCGGCTGGCCGGCCGCGAGTTTGCGGTAGATGCCGACCGGCGTCTCTCCGTCGGCAAACAGTTCGCGCATCACCGGGATCACCCGGTGCTCGGCGGTCAGCGCGGTGAACTGGGCCTGCGTGGTCGACCCGGCGGTCGGTGCGGTCATGTCGTTGCCCCGTCCGGCTGCTCGGTCGCGGGAAGGTCCATCACGGCAACGTCGATCACGGCAACATCGATCGCGGCGACATCGATGCCGCGCCCGTCGAAGCAGGTGTGCGTGCCGGTGTGGCAGGCGGCGCCGATCTGCTCCACGGTGACGAGGAGCGTGTCGTTGTCGCAGTCCAGGGCGGCAGACCTCACGTACTGCGCGTGGCCGGAGGTGTCGCCTTTCCGCCAGTATTCCTGGCGGCTGCGGGACCAGAACGTGACCCGGCCCTCGGTCAGGGTGCGGCGCAGGGCCTCCCGGTCCATCCAGCCGAGCATGAGCACCTCGCCGGAGCCCGACTGCTGGATCACGGCAGGCAACAGCCCGTCGGAGTTGAAGACCGCGCGGTCGAGGGCGGTGTCGGGGGTCATCAGCGCACCAGCATTCCGGCGCCCGCGAGCTCGCGCTTGACGTCGCCAATCGTGAGTTCACCGCTGTGGAACACGGATGCCGCGAGTACGGCATCCGCCCCGGCGGTGATGGCGGGCGGGAAGTGTTCGACGCGGCCGGCGCCGCCGGAGGCGATCAGCGGGACCGTGCTGATCTCGCGCATCAGCGAGATGAGTTCGAGGTCGAAACCCTGCCGGGTGCCGTCGGCGTCGATCGAGTTGACGAGCAGCTCGCCGGCGCCGAGCCCGATGGCCGTCTGCGCCCAGGCGAGGGCATCCAGGTCGGTCTCGGTGCGGCCGCCGTGGGTGGTGACGATGAAACCGGACGGTGTGCGGTGGCTGCGCTTGACGTCGAGGGAGAGCACGAGCACCTGGGCGCCGAAGCGGTCGGCGATTTCGGCGATCAGCGCCGGCCGGTTGATCGCGGCGCTGTTGATTCCGACCTTGTCGGCGCCGTTGGCCTGCAGCCGGGACACGTCTTCGACGCTGCGGATGCCGCCGCCGACGGTGAGCGGGATGAAGACCTGCTCCGCCGTGGCGCGCACGACGTCGTAGGTGGTCTCGCGGTTGTCGACGGTGGCCGTCACGTCGAGGAAGGTGAGTTCGTCGGCGCCCTGCTCGTAGTACCGGCGGGCCAGTTCGACCGGGTCACCCGCGTCGCGCAGGTTCTGGAAGTTCACGCCCTTGACGACGCGGCCGGCGGCCACGTCGAGGCAGGGGATCACCCGGACTGACAGTGTCACGATGCTCGCTCCACAGACATTCTCCTCATTGGGCCGACCGTCCTACAGGCGTGCGTTGTGGATGGTGCTCACGAGGATGGCGCGAGCGCCGAGCGCGTAGAGCTCGTCCATCACGTGGTTGGTGTCCACGCGCGGGATCATCACGCGAACCGCGACCCAGTCGGGGTCGCGCAGCGACGAGACCGTCGGCGACTCGATGCCGGTCGCCAGCTGGCAGGCCGCATCCAGTTTCGTGACCGGGACGTCGTAGTCGACGAGCACGTACTGGCGGGCGACGAGCACGCCCTGCAGCCGGCGCAGCAGCGTGGCGACGCCCGGCTTCTCGTTCGCGGCGCTGATCAGCACGGCCGTTGATTCGAGGATGACCGGGCCGAAGATTTCGAGGCCGGCCTTACGCAGGGTTGAGCCGGTGGAGACGACGTCAGCGACGGCATCCGCGACGCCGAGCTGGACGGCGGATTCGACGGCCCCGTCGAGGGTGATCAGGTCGACGGTGACGCCGTGGCCGGCGAGGAACTTCTCGACCAGGCCCGGGTAGCTCGTGGCGACGCGCAGGCCGGTCATGTCGGAGAGCTGGTGGAACCGGCCGGCGGGCCCGGCGAAGCGGAAGGTGGAGTCGCCGAAGTCGAGGCTGGCGATCTCCCGCGCCGGGGAGTGCGAGTCCAGGAGCAGGTCGCGGCCGGTGATGCCCACGTCGAGGGCGCCGGAGCCGACGTAGGTGGCGATGTCCCGCGGGCGGAGGTAGAAGAACTCCACGCCGTTGCGCGGGTCGGCGACGACGAGGTCGCGGGGGTCGCGGCGACCGGTGTAGCCGGCCTCCAGGAGCATCTGGGCGGCGGTTTCGGACAACGAGCCCTTGTTGGGCACGGCAATTCTGAGCATGTCTGCACTCTCGGTGTGGTTCAGCGGCGGGGTGGGGTTCGACGTCTTCGTCATCGTGCGTGCGGGGCCAGCGTCACAGATGTCGGTACACGTCGGCCGGGGAGAGCCCCTTGGCCAGCATGAGCACTTGCAGGTGGTAGAGGAGCTGCGAAATCTCCTCAGCGGTCTCTTCGTCGCTCTGGAACTCGGCCGCCATCCAGACCTCGGCGGCTTCCTCGACGATCTTCTTGCCAATGGCGTGGACGCCGGCATCCAACTCGCGCACGGTCCCAGAACCCTTTGGCCTGGTCAGTGCCTTGTCGCTTAGCTCAGCGAAGAGGTCGTCGAAAGTCTTCACACCTACAGGTTACTAGTGCTCAGTGGGTGTGTTCGGCCGCGGCCGTCCGCAGCCGGGCGATCTGCTCTGCGGGGTCGGCGGCATTGAAGACGCTCGACCCTGCCACGAACGTGTCGGCCCCGGCCTCGGCGGCGATCCCGATGGTCTCCTCGGAGATGCCGCCGTCGACCTGCAGCCAGACGTCCAGGCCGCTCGCGCGCACGGCATTCGACAGCCTGGTCAGTTTGGGCATGGTCGACGCCATGAAGCTCTGCCCGCCGAAGCCGGGTTCGACGGTCATCACGAGCACCTGGTCGAACTCGGGCAGCAGTTCCAGGTACGGCTCGACGTCCGTTCCCGGCTTGAGGGCGATGCCGGCGCGAGCACCGATCGAGCGCAGTTTGCGGGCCAGGGCCACCGGGTCGGTCGTGGCCTCCGCGTGGAAGGTCACCGAGTAGGCGCCGGCCTCGGCGTAGCCGGGCGCCCAGCGCTCCGGGTCGTCGATCATCAGGTGCACGTCGAACGGGAGAGTCGTCACCTGGAGCAGCCGCTCGACGACGGGCAGGCCGAAGGTGAGGTTCGGCACGAAGTGGTTGTCCATGATGTCCACATGCACGAGGTCGGCGCTGCTGATGCGGCCGAGCTCCCGTTCGAGATTGGCGAAGTCGGCAGCGAGAATGCTCGGGTTGATCCTGGTCGGCATGCAATCACCTTATCTGGATGCCTGCCCCTGCCTCCCTCTGCGTCTCCCTGTGTCCCCCCGCCCCTCCCCCCACCTCGCGAGTGAGCAGTTTTGGCGGTAAACGGTGGACGGGAACCGCCGAAACTGCTCACTCGCGGGAGCTGGGTGCGGGTTTAGGCGGTGCGCTCGAGGAGGGTGATGAACATGGCGTCGGTGCCGTGGCGGTGCGGCCAGAGCTGCACGCTGCCCGGGTCGCCGGCGAGGTCGAGCTCCGTGCGACTGAGGCCCTGCACGACGGCGGCGGTGTCGAGCGCCCGCACCCGTCCGCCCCACGTCTTCAGGGCCGTCGCAACGATCCCTCGGGTCTCCGCGATGTGCGGCGAACACGTGACGTAGGCGAGGATGCCGCCGGGCTTGAGCGCGCCGAGCGCCGCCTCGATCAGGCCGGACTGCAGGCCGGACAGCTCGGCGACATCCTTGGGCTGCTTGCGCCACCTGGCCTCGGGGCGGCGCCGGAGTGCGCCGAGTCCGGTGCACGGGGCGTCGAGCAGGATGCGGTCGAAGGATTCGGCGTGGGAGGCGCCGATGCGGGTGCCGTCGAGCTCCCAGACCGGCACGTCGCCGGGGACGGCGGCCAGGGCCTTCCGGACGAGGGTGGCCCGGGCCGGGACGAGTTCGTTGGCGACGAGCTCCGCCCCGGCGGAGCGAGCTTCGGCGGCGAGCAGCGCCGCCTTGCCGCCTGGGCCGGCGCAGAGGTCCAGCCAGCGTTCGCCTGGCTGCACCGGGCGCGCCCGGCTGAGGCTGAGGGCGGCCAGCTGGGAACCCTCGTCCTGCACCCGGATCCGACCGTGGTGGTCGTTCATCAGGTGCACGGGGTCTCCCCCGGCCAGCACGAACCCGGTCGGCGAGAACCGGTTGGGCTCACCGAGGCCCTCGGTTTCCTCCGGGGTAACGATCCCGGGGAGGGCGACCATGTTCACGAGGGGCGGCGCGTTGTCCGCCGCGAGCAGGTCTTCGAGTTCGTCGCCGCGGCCCTCGGCCAGCAGCGACTGCCGGAAGGCGCGCACCACCCAGGCCGGGTGCGAGTATTCGGCGGCCAGGCGGTCATCCGGGGTCGTCGCCAGCTCGAGGATGCGCTCGTGCCACTCCTCGGCGCTGGTGCGGGAGATCGTGCGCAGCACGCCGTTGCAGAACCCGGTCGCGGACCGGGATCCAACCTGCCTGGCCAGCTCGACCGACTCGTTCACGGCCGCGTGGGTGGCGACCCGTGTCGCCAGCAGCTGGTGGGTGCCGAGGCGCAGCACGTCGAGGATGGCCGGGTCGATCGCGGTCACCGGGCGGCCGGCGGCCTCGGCGATCACCCGGTCGTAGAAGCCCTGCATGCGCAGGGTGCCGTAGGTGAGTTCGGTGGCCAGGGCCGCGTCGGCGGTGTTCAGCGCCGCCCGCTTGATCCGCGTGGGCAGCAGCAGGTTGGCGTAGGCGTCGGATTCGCGAACCGCGGCGATCACCTCGTAGGCGACGCGCCTGGCGGGCTGCACGAATCCGGTTGCCGGCCGCTGCCGGCCCTGCTCGGCGCTCATGAGGCGACCAGCTCCGTCGCCGCCACTCCGCGCCACCAGTCGATTGCTGTCATTGCCTTCTTTCCGGCGGGTTGCACGGTGAGGAGCTCGATCGGCTCGGTTCCCGTGCCAACCAGCACTTTTTTGTCTCGTTCGCGGATCACACCGGCGGGTTGCGCCTGGAGGCCGTGCGTCGGCGCGACGGCCAGGAGTTTGAGCCTGGCGTCGTCGATGATGGTGAATGCGCCCGGCTCCGGGGTGACGCCGCGCACGCGGTTGTAGACGGCCGCTGCCGGCAGCGACCAGTCGATGCGGGCATCCTCGATCGTCAGTTTGGGCGCGAGGGTGACCTCGCCGACCTGGTCGTGCGAGCGGGCGGTGCCGGCCGCGAGGTCGTTGACGACCTGCAGGAGCAGCCGGGCGCCGCTGTGGCTGAGGGTCTCGAGCAGGCCGCCGGATGTCGCGTGCCGGCCGATCGTTTCTGCCACCTGCGCGAAGACGGGCCCGGCATCGAGTTCGGGCACGAGCTGGAACACCGCGGCGCCGGTCTGTTCGTCGCCGGCGATGACGGCACTCTGCACGGGCGATGCGCCGCGCCAGCGCGGCAGCAGGGAGAAGTGCAGGTTGATCCAGCCGAGCCGGGGCACGGAGAGGAGCGGTTCGCGCACGAGTCCCCCGTAGGCGACGATTACGCCGAGGTCGGGGCGGAGCGCTTCGATCGCGGCCGTGGCGTCGGCGTCGAGGCGGTTGGCCTTGATCACGCGGAGGCCCCGGGCGGCTGCTGCTTCGGCCACCGGCGATTCGGTGAGGATTCGCTTCCGCCCGAGGGGGGCATCCGCCCTCGTGATCACCGCGGCGATCTCATGTCCGAAGTCGTGAAGCGCTGCCAGGCCGGGCACGGCGACCTGCGGCGTGCCCGCAAAGACGAGTTTCATTTAGAGCAGCTCCGGGTCGTCGAATCGTACTCTGAGTGTAGGCGTCGGGCGGAAGGCGGCGCCCTTCGGCCGGCGGCTCCTGGCCGCGGTGAGCACGATCCGGGCCTTCAGGACCCGGGCAACCTCGTCGCCGCTGGAGTACGCGAACCGCACGATGGCCCGTACGAGCGGCGCCTCCGTGGTGACCGGGCCGAGCACGTCGAGGCCGGCGACCTCGGTGAGTTCGGCCAGGGCCGCGTCGACGTTCTCGGCCGTGCCGGTCACGGATGCCACGCGCACGGCCGGAGGGAACCGCAGCTGTCGGCGGTCAGCAAGCTCGGACGCGGCGAAGGCTTCCGGCTGCCAGGCGTTGAGCGCCCTGGCCAGGGCGCCGCCCACGCCGACGAGCATCACGGAGGCGCCGGGGGCGGCGAGGGCGGCGGCGTTGGACCACCACCGCAGGCAGTCTTCGCCGACCCGGAGGGATTCGCGGGCGAGCATCCGTTCGCCGTCGAGCAGGAGGATGGCCCGGTAGCCGCCGTCGGGGATCGGTTCGGCGCCGCGGGTCGCGATGACCAGGGCAGGTTCGGCCCCGAGGCGCTGGATGGGGCGGTCACCGTCGGCGACGATGATCCGCGCGCCGGGGAAGGCCCGGCCGAGCTCCTCGGCCGTGCGCCCGGCGCCGACCGTGACGACCCGGAAGGTGCGGCCTTCGCAGTGCACGCAGCTCCAGTCGGCGGCCAGCGCGCCGCACCAGCGGCAGGACGGGACAGCGCCGGCCGACGCCAGGCCGAGCGGGCCCTGGCAATGCGTGCACCTGGCCGCTTTGTGGCAGGTGCGGCAGGCAAGCATGGGGGCGTAGCCGGGGCTGGCCACCTGCACCAGCACGGGGCCCTGCTTGACGGCCTCCCTGGCCGCCTGCCAGGCCGCGGAGGGGATCCTTGCCGCGCGGGCCTGCGCGTCGGGGGCCGCCTGGAAATCGGTCGGGATCACCCGGGGGTGCCGGCTCTTCGCGGGGTGCACCTCGCCGATCCAGCCGAGTTCCACGAGTCGTTGCACCTCGACGCTGCGGGAGTGACCCAGGAGCATGAGCGCACTGCCGGACTGTTCCTGCCGCACGAGCGCGGCGTCGCGGGCGTGCACGTAGGGGCTGAGCGGTTCGGCGTGCAACGGGTCGCCGTCGTCCCAGAGGGCGATCAACCCGAGGTCGTGGGCCGGGGCGTAGATCGCCGATCGGTTGCCGAGGATGATACGCGGCGCTTCGCCGAGGCAGGCGAGGAACGCGCGATACCGATCCGGGTTCGGCTGGCGGGCGTCC
>DHJB01000064.1:6314-6666 GCA_002404115.1 Microbacteriaceae bacterium UBA4731 | reverse complement strand
CCCGGCTGACCGTTCCGGCCGGCGCGAGCTGGTCGAGCGCCGACTGCACCTGGTCCTGGTCGCGGTAGTCGGGCACCGAGAGGATGGCGCTCCGGCCGGCGGCGAGGGTCGCGACGGCAAGCTCGGCCATGGTCTGCGCCCAGTGTCCGACGGTGTCGCCGTCCGGCAACCGCACGAGGCTCGGCACGGCGGCCACGGCCACCCGCTGCCGGGCGGCCAGGGCGATGTCGAGTGCGCCAGCCGGGTAGTCGGCGAAACCGACCGCGACGGTCGTGCCGAGCGATTCCGCGTTGGTCGGCTCTGCGGTGGTCGACTCTCCGTTGGTCGACTCTCCGTTGGTCGGCTCTCCGTT
>DHJB01000064.1:5341-6232 GCA_002404115.1 Microbacteriaceae bacterium UBA4731 | reverse complement strand
CTCCGTTGGTCGGCTCTCCGTTGGGCGATTCCGCGGCGGGTGCCGCGGGCGCTGCCAGCTGGGCGGCGAGCCACGCCTTCTCCACGCGCACCTGCCGGGGCGGAACCGCCAGCCGGATGACGTCGCTCGCGTTGCCGGCGGCCCGGTCGGCGAGCCGCCGGGCCAGGTTCCACACCGCGGGGGTGAGCACCGGCACCGGGGAGACGATGGCCTCGATCGGGCTGAGCGTTCCGGTGAACGCGGCGCCGTCCCCTTCGGCGTGGGCAGGGTCGATCACCTCGACCAGGTACCCGTCGGCGACCCGCCCGGCGGACCGGAGCGGCACCCGGACCCGCACGCCGGGGTGGGCGTCGGGCGCGAGGTCGTCGGGGATCCCGTAGTCGAAGAGGTGGTCGAGCTGCGGGAGGGGTGAGTCGATCAGCACTCGGGCCACGAGGCCGGTGCGAGTCATGACTGGTGTTCGCGCGGAATCAGAGCCCGGCTGCGCTTATCAGGTCGGCCACGCGGTCGAGCCGTTCCCAGGTGAAGTCGGGCAGTTCGCGGCCGAAGTGGCCGTAAGTCGCCGTTTGCGCGTAGATCGGGCGGAGCAGGTCGAGCTCGTGGATGATCGCTGCCGGCCGCAGGTCGAAGACCTCCCGGATGGCCGCGGTGATCTCGCGGTCGGACAGGGTGCCAGTGCCGAACGTTTCCACGTAGAGGCCCACCGGGGACGCCTTCCCGATCGCGTAGGCAACCTGGATCTCCAGTCGCTCGGCGAGGCCGGCCGCCACGGCGTTCTTGGCGACCCAGCGCATGGCGTACGCGGCGGAACGGTCGACCTTGGACGGGTCCTTCCCGCTGAACGCGCCGCCGCCGTGGCGGCTCGAGCCGCCGTAGGTGTCGATGATGATC
>DHJB01000064.1:0-5246 GCA_002404115.1 Microbacteriaceae bacterium UBA4731 | reverse complement strand
GACGATGATCTTGCGCCCGGTGAGCCCGGCGTCGCCCTGCGGGCCGCCGATTTCAAACCGGCCGGTCGGATTGATCAGGGTGGTCAGGGTGGAGGAGTCGAGGTCGACTCGTTCGAGGACGGGGCGGATGACGAGCTCCTCGACCTCGGCGCGCAGCCGTTCGGTCGACACGGATGGTGCGTGCTGGGTGGAGAGCACGACGGTCTCGACCGTGCGCGGCGTGATGCCGTCGTAGCCGATCGTGACCTGGGTCTTGCCGTCGGGGCGCAGGTAGTCCAGCTGGCCGGACTTGCGCACGTGGGCCAGCCGCTCGGCGAGCCGGTGCGCGATCCAGATTGGGATGGGCATCAGCTCGGGGGTTTCCCGGGTGGCGTACCCGAACATGATGCCCTGGTCGCCGGCGCCCTGGCGGTCGAAGGCGTCCAGACTGGACTCTTCCCGGCTCTCGTAGGCGTCGTCGACGCCCTGGGCGATGTCGGGCGACTGCCCGCCGATGGAGATCTCGACGCCGCAGGAGCGCCCGTCGAACCAGACGTCTGACGAGTCGTAGCCAATCTCGGTGATGCATTTGCGCACGATCGACGGGATCTCGACGTACGCTTCGGTCGTCACCTCTCCGGCGACGTGCACGAGCCCCGTGGTCACCAGGGTTTCCACGGCCACGCGGCTGTGCGGGTCCTCGGTGAGGAGCGCGTCGAGGATGCTGTCGGAGATCTGGTCGCAGATCTTGTCGGGGTGGCCCTCGGTAACTGACTCCGAGGTGAAAAGGCGTAGATCGCTCATCTGGCCCGTCTCTGTTCCGTGGAACGGTCGAAGGTTGAAAAGTCTGAAAAGTGAAAGGTGGAAGGGGACGCCGCGCCGGCCACAGGGCCCAGGTGTTCAGGACCCACGGTGTTCAGAGGTTCAGGCGACCACGTCAAGAATGCGCTCGGCCACCGACAATTTCGTGCCGGAGACCTCGTTCACTATAACTCCGCGCGAATCGATGACCACGACGTCGTTACCGTCCGTGGCAAAGCCTTCGGTCCACCCGACCCGGTTGAGGACGAGGTAATCGCAACCCTTGCGTGCGATCTTCTCCCGGCCGAGGGCGAGCAGTCGGTCGGCATCCGGTTCGGTCTCGGCGGCGAACCCGACGATCACTTGCCGGCGGGTCCGGTTGGCGGCCAGGTCGGTGAGAATGTCCGGATTCCGCACGAGTTCGAGAACCAGGCGGTCGCCCGTCTCCTCTTTCTTGATCTTGCCCGAGCGCACCTCGGCCGGGCGGTAGTCGGCGACGGCGGCGGCCATGATCACGATGTCCGCGGTTGCGGCGGCCTCGCGCACCGCGTGCTCGAGTTCGAGGGCGGTACCGACGGTGCGCACGTCGGCGCCGGCGGGCGCCGGCACCTCGAGGTTGGCGGCGACGAGGGTGACGGTGGCCCCGCGCCGGAGCGCGGCCTCGACCAGGGCGACGCCCTGCTTGCCGCTCGACCGGTTGCCGAGGAACCGCACCGGATCGAGCGGTTCGCGGGTTCCGCCGGCGCTGATCACGATGTGGCGGCCGGCGAAGTCCTGGTCGGATTCCTGGGCGGCGAGGACCGCGAGGGCGGCGGCGACGATCGTGTCCGGCTCTTCCATGCGACCGGCCCCGGAATCGGCGCCGGTGAGCTGGCCGACGCCCGGTCCCACGATCACGACGCCGCGCTCACGCAGCGTGCGAACATTCGCGACGGTGGCCGCGTTGTTCCACATTTCCGTGTGCATGGCGGGCGCGAGAACGAGCGGAGCCGTGCTGGCCAGGATGGTGTTGCCGAGCAGGTCGTCGGCCAGCCCGGCCGCGATCTTCGCGATGGTGTTCGCCGTGGCCGGTGCCACGACGATCAGGTCGGCGGACTGGCCGATGGCAACGTGGCGCACCTCGGCGACCCCCTCGTAGAGGTCCGTGTGCACCGGGTTCCGGGAGATTGCCTCGAGCGTCGGCTTGCCGATGAACCGCAGGGCGGCCGGCGTTGCGACGACGTGCACCGAGTGCCCGCGCAACACAAAAGCGCGCACGACGTTGACGGCTTTGTACGCAGCGATGCCGCCGGTGATTCCGACGACGATCGTGCGAGCTGACGACATCCTGCGCGCTTGAGCGTGGAGGGTGGAGCTACTCGACGATGGGACGAGCGACGAGCTTGTCCTCGTTGATCTCACGCAGGGCCACGGACAGCGGCTTGTCGTCGACGGTCGAGTCGACGAGCGGTCCGACGTTGTCGAACAGGCTGCCTTCGTGCAGGTCTGCGTAGTAGTCGTTGATCTGGCGGGCGCGCTTGGAGGCGAAGATCACGAGGGCGTACTTGGAATCGACCTTGGTCAGCAGGTCGTCGATGGGCGGGTCAATGATGCCAGTTGGCTTGTTGGCCATTGCTGTCACACTCCTTTAGAGCATTTGGGCAGTGCGTGCCGTTCTGCCGGCACGAAACTGCGGCCGCGTCGGATATGACGCGAAGAATCAGGTGAAACGGGCGCTACGAAACGGACGGCGCCTGACGAAGCTCCATCAAGTGTACGACCTCTTGGGCCGCTTCGGCCACGTCGCTGTTCACAACGGAGTAATCGAACTCGCCCTGGGCAGCCAATTCGAGCTTGGCGGTCTCCAGACGGCGGGCCTGTTCGGCGGAATCCTCGGTGCCTCGGCCGATCAGGCGGCGCACCAGTTCTTCCCAGCTGGGCGGCAGCAGGAAGACCAGCCTGGCCTCCGGCATCGCCCGGCGCACGGCCCGTGCGCCCTGGATGTCGATCTCCAGGAGCACGCTCTTGCCCTCGGCGATGGCCGTGTCGACCGGTCCGCGCGGCGTGCCGTAGCGGTAGGCGTTGTGCACGGTGGCCCATTCGAGCAGCTCGCCGGCTTCGATCATCCGGTCGAATTCGGCGTCTTCGACGAAGTAGTAGCTGACGCCCTCGACCTCGCCGGGGCGGGGCTTCCGCGTCGTGGCCGACACCGAGAGGAGCACAGTGGGGTAGTTCTCGCGGATGTAGTTGGCCACGGTCCCCTTGCCGACGGCGGTGGGTCCGGCGAGCACGACCAGCTTGGAGTCGCCTGCTCCCCGGCGCGTGGTCGGTTTGGTCGAGAGGAAGTCGCGCAGGCGATCGCGCTGGTGCCTGCCGAGCCCGCCCAGTCGCTTCGCCGGCGAAATGTGCAGATGGCTCATGATGCGCTGCATCTTGGTGACTCCAATGGCGGGGATGCTCGTGAGCAGTTCGGTCACGCGCAGCCGGCCTTCGACGCCGGTCGGGTCTTTCACCGCGGCGGCCAGGACCTCGAGCGCGGTGCGCTGCCCGGCGGCGACCTGGGCCTTGACCGCGGCTCTGGCGCGCCGTGCGGCGACGGCCGCGCGCGACGCGGCAACCCGGTCGACGTCGGGTGGGGTGGGACGGTTCTCAGCCACGGGCGGCTCCTGCTTCGGCTACTCGGCGCTCGATCGTCTCGTCGAGCCGGTCCGGACCGGCTGACAGCACGCTGCGCGATTCACTCACGATAACGCCTCCGGCGTATCCGCCGTACAACGTTACGAGGTCGGCGACCTGTGCACCCTGGTGCCCGAATCCGGGCGCGAGCACGGGGGTGAGGGCCCGCGCGGGGGCGGCGTCGACATCGATGCCGAAACTGGCCAGGTCGAGGGTCGCGCCGAGAACGACTCCGATCGAGCCCAGGGTGTCGGCGCCGGCTTGCACATTTCGTTCGGTCACGTCGTCCAGGATGGCACGGGCGACGGTCAGTCCGGCGCTGGGGCCGTCTGCAACGACCGCGCGCTGGATCACGGCGGCCTCCGGGTTTGAGGTGGCACCGAGCAGGAACATCCCCTTCCCTCCTGCGGCGGCCAGGCTGAGGGCCGCATCGAGCGAGCCGACGCCCATGTAGGCGCTCACCGTGATCGCGTCGACCTCGAGCGGCGAATCCGCGCCGAGCCAGGCCTGGGCGTAGGCCTCGACGCTGGTGCCGAGGTCTCCCCGCTTGACGTCGGCGATGACGAGCAGCCCCGCGGCCCTGGCATCCGCCAGGACCCGCTCGAGCGCGACGTACCCGGCCGAGCCGAACCGTTCGAAGAACGCGACCTGCGGCTTGACGATGCCGACGCGGCCGGCGGAGGCCTCGACCACCCGGCGGCCGAACGCCTCGGTGCCCGCCGCGGAATCCGGCAGGCCCCAGTCGGAGAGCAGCCAGGCGTGCGGGTCGATCCCGACGCAGAGGTGCCCGCGGGCGGCGAACGCCTGCTCGAGGCGCACACCGAACGGGACCACCGCGCCGGTTTCGGGGCCTGAGGTCACAGTGCGGCCTGGGGTAACAGTGCCGCCGCCCGGGTGATGGCGTACTCCTGCAGCGAGGTCACCTCGAAGCCGGCCCGGATCGCGTCGATCGACGCGACGGCGGCGCTGAGCTCCGCGATCGTCGTGAACAGCGGCAGGTCGCCGGCGACGGCGGCGGCCCGGATCTCGTACCCGTCGGCCCTGGCCGTGCGGCCGCTCGGCGTGTTGATGACGATGTGCACCTCTTCGCGGCGGATCAGTTCGACGATCGACACGTCGCCCTCCTCCGCCTTTTCGCTGAACTTCGACACGACGCGGGCGCGGATGCCGTTGCGCTGCAGCACCTCGGCGGTCCCCTCCGTTGCCATGATGTCGAAGCCCAGCTGCTGGAAGCGCAGCATGGGCAGGATGATAGCGCGTTTGTCCCGGTCTGACACGGAAACGAAGACGGTTCCGCTGAGCGGGATTCCACCGTAGGCGGCCAGCTGGCTCTTGGCGAACGCCCGCGGGAAGTCCCGGTCGATGCCCATGACCTCGCCGGTCGAGCGCATCTCCGGGCCGAGTACGGAGTCGACGACCAGGCCCTCGTGGGTGCGGAACCGGTTGAACGGCAGCACGGCTTCCTTCACGGCCACCGGCGAATCCATCGGCACGCGGGAGCCGTCGATCTCCGGCAGCAGCCCGTCGGCCTTGAGTTCGGCGATGGTCTTGCCGACCATGATCAGGGCGGCCGCCTTCGCGAGCGTGATTCCGAGGGCCTTGGCGACGAAGGGCACCGTGCGCGAGGCCCTCGGGTTCGCTTCGAGGACGTAGAGCACCCCTGCGCCGATCGCGAACTGCACGTTGAGCAGCCCGCGCACGCCGATGCCCTGAGCGATGGCGAGGGTGGCAACCCGCACGCGGTCGATTTCGGCGCGGCCGAGCGTCACGGGGGGCAGGGTGCAGCTCGAGTCGCCGGAGTGGATGCCGGC
>DHJB01000047.1:16614-17606 GCA_002404115.1 Microbacteriaceae bacterium UBA4731 | reverse complement strand
GTCGATGGAATCTGCCCCGGTGAGCATTCCCGCGACCAACGCCAGCACTTTCAGGCCCGCGTTCGCACCGAAGTATCCGGGCAGTTTCACCCACTCATCGACGAGTGTGCTGAGGCCGGTTTTCGCCGCCAACGCCATGGTGGGAACGAGCCCAGCCGACGACACGAGATTCGGGTCGTCGAAGGACGCAGACAAGGACCGGTGAGTGTGCGAAAGTTGCATCTACGAGATGCCTCCCTGATGGTGTGAAATTGAACTCTAGACAAGTCCTATTTTACCTGATCAGGTGGGCATTCTCGGTTTAACGCGCCGTCAGAAAATCAAGGCCGACCGGTGGATTGAGGCTTAGCCGACAATCACTCAGCAGTACGGCTGTACGAGAGTCAGGGCTGGCAACCGTTGGGCAAACCATTCGAGCACTCCTTGCTGAAGCGGCCAACGCAAACCTACGTGCTCAAACTCCGACCACTAACTGCCCGTTAGCCGGACGTTCAGCGCGACAGATCTGCGTCCCATCCAAACTATGGTCACCAGGCCCGATGATGTGCCACTTGGGAACGGTCACCGGGGGTACGGGATACTCGAATGGTGCGCGAATCGGGTGATGTGAGCGAGTTGGTCTATCGGCAAGGGACGGCGACTGACGTTGCTGTATGCGTTTCACTGTGGATCGAAGCATGCGCTGTACGAGACGGTGGGTCGGTAACCGGCGTGGCTGACCGTGCGAGACCGAAGTTCGAGCGTGCAGAATCGTGGATCGTTGCAGAGCACCGCGACGTTGGTGCCGTCGGTTTTGTGCTGGCAACCGTTTCGGGCAGCGGTCTTCCCACCGACCCGCCCGACGCACCGGTTGTTGCCCTGCTTGCGGTCGCCCCGAGCACCCAGGGGCGCGGCGTAGGAGGAGAACTCCTGTCGACTGTGGCGGCGGATCTTGCTCGAGGCGGCAACGCTCGGGCCGTCTTGCACGTCTTAGCCGACAATCACTCAGCAGT
>DHJB01000047.1:9756-16454 GCA_002404115.1 Microbacteriaceae bacterium UBA4731 | reverse complement strand
CCACTAACTGCCCGTTAGCCGGACCCTGAACGCACACGCACACGCACACGCACACGCCCCCGCAGGGTGAGGAATCCGGCGCGCCTGCCGAAGGGCCGTCCCGTTCGCCCTGCCCGGAAGGGATTCGCGCTCGCGTGCGTCAAACGGCGCGGCGACCAGAACTGGAGGGGCTGCCGTTATCCCCAGCTCAGCCCGTGGAGCCGCATCGCTGCCTCAACATCTGGGTGATCAGATCGAAGTCCTCCAACAACGATTTCGCTCAGCTGCGCGCTGAAGGCGCCATCAGTCGAACGCTCAAAGATGGTCCACAGTTCCAGATCGTTGCCGTGTCGAGACAGGAATCGAACACCATCGAACAAGGGCAGCCCCTCGTCGTGTGACATCTCGTAGACCTCGCGGCCGACGCGCTGGGTGAGCTCACGTGGTTCGCTGTTCTGAAGAGCCGATGAGT
Source organism: Microbacteriaceae bacterium UBA4731 (assembly GCA_002404115.1). Next base: position 16,003 of record DHJB01000047.1, on the reverse strand, counting down.
CGAAATCAGCCAATCCAAAGCCAACTGCGAGTGCGATGAATGTGGGGCGAAGCGCAGCGATCGTTGCGGAGTCCGCGACGTCGCAGTATCGCCCACTTAAGTTTGCGCGGGAGGCCCGGCGGACGCTGAGCCAGGACTCATCGACGATGCCGACTGGTACGGACGCGTAGAGCGAGGCGTCCGCTTCATCGACGCGGATACCGGCCATGTCGGCTTGGAGCATCGGGTCAGGGCGGAACCGCGCGAGGACTTCGACGAGGCAGGCAAACAGGCTCGAGCCTGCGTAGATCGTGCGGTAAGCCGAGTCGAGTGCGTCCCAGCGCCCGTTGAATCGCCCGTTGATGGCGTGTGCCCAATCCACCCAATTCCAGGGATCCGGCCCGTACCCGATGCGCCAGACCTCGCCGGGGTCGGAGCGGACGGCCATGCGATTGGCTGTGTCCGGCGTGTTGTCCACTATCCGACGGCGGCGAATGAGCGAGCAGCGGCCAGCACGCGTGGGCCAACTTCATCCGGATTGCCTTCACGAATGAGTCGCGCCGGCGCGATGTCTTCGAGCTGGGGGTTCATCCCTTGGAACCATGCCTGGACCACCCGCGGTTGGTCCCGCTCGGTGAGCAGCCCTGCGACCTGGTACGCAAGTCTCAGACGGCGCCTGACCTCGGCCGGCGGCTTTCGGACACCGTCAGCCCACTGCCGCACGGCACGGGTTTCCGTCACGGAACCCAGATAGGCAACCAGCTGGGCACCCAGGAGCTCGCGCAGCTGGCCGACAAGTTCAGCATCGTGCGAACGAATGGAAATCTCGTATGCCCGCAGTCCGGGAGTGGTTAGTGACATGTAAATAGCCTACCGCTTTACCAGATCTAGTGACAGTGCTTATCCCATCCCAAATCCCACCCGATATGACCGATAATAGATATTATGTCAGCTTGTAAAGAGGTTATTCGCACTTTCAAGACACAAGGCGCGCCCGCGCAACTTGCGCGCAACGGGGTCGGGGCGCGACACCACCTCAATCTCGACAAGTCGGCGGGAAGAGCGCCGGATGAAGGTCGAAGACATCCATAAGATCCCCCGAGGGCAACGCCCGCCCGCTTTCTCCGCGTTCGTGCAACTCACCCCCTGGTGGAAACGCCCCGACTTTGCCGCGGGCGTTGGGTCATTCAGAGCCGTGGTCGATGCACCGGAACTCGCCTGCCGGAGGGTCTCGAAAGGCCGCGGCCAGATGAAGGGCTCCCGCACGGATGCTGTGCACGTCCCAGTTGCTCTCCCATCCCGGCTCGTTGCATCTCGCGATCACCTGCCCGGCGCACTCCGGGCGCACGTCGACGAGTTTCGGATCCAGGAAGAAGCCGATTCCGATGGCCTTCATGACCGCCTCCTTGCGCGTCCAGGCCCGAGTCAGGACAGCCGCGTCATGGAGCTGGCCGGCCTCGGACAGGGCGGCAATTTCCGATTCCGACAGGACACCCCACACGGCCGCGAAGATGTCCGGCTGAAACTCGTGTTCGATGTCGAGCCCAACCGGATGGGTTCCTCCCACGAGCAGCCCGCCCACGTCACCGCTCCGAGAGAGACTCAATTGGACAACGAAGGCGCCGATCTTTGCGATCGGTGCTCCGTGCGTCTTGTCTCCGCACCGGGCACAGGGGGCCCTCGCGAGTTCGACCTCACCCGTGTCAACGCCGTAGCATTCGGCGAGATGCGTGCGGGTGAAGAGTCGCAGACGCGCATAGCGTTGCCGATCCAGATCACTTGCGAATCGTGCGGCCCGGGTGCGCTCGAGCACACTCAGGTTTCCCTCGGCGTCGTCCCATCGACTCTGTCGCAGCGAAATGAGATGGGCGCTGCCGTCGCCATGCGGCTCCTGCAGCAAGACATTACCCAGGCTCGACCTTGAGGAACGCGGCCTCCTTCTTGGGTGCGTGACCGCCGCGCCCCTTCACGCTTGGCAACAGCCGCAGATTGCCGGCGGCCCCAGCCTCCAGCATCGAGGCCCACCGGTCCGTTACCGTGGCGCTGGGCGCCGACAGGGCCTCCGCCGGGTTACCGCCGAATCGAGCGCCGGCCGGAACGTCCTCGCCTTTCATCAGGAAGGAATCCGCTTCCACGAATGCTCCGTCACCCAGACGCACGCCGTAGTGCACGAATGCACCGACACTGAGAGTGACGTGGGAGCCGAGGACGGTCTCCTCGAGTTTGAACGCCCCGTCCTCCATGGAATGGCATTGGATGAGGCTCTGCGCGTTGAGCGTGCAGTCGTCTCCGATGGTCACGATCGACTTTTCGGGGATGCCGCAGCCGTCATCGAAGAGGCGCCGGCCGACACGGGTGCCGAGCATTCTCCAGATGATGGATTTGAACGGTGTGCCGTTGAAGAGTCCCAGCATGGCGCCGCCGCTCAGCTTCCAGAACCTTTCATGCCGCCAGAAGGGGCGCTGGTAGATGGAGCAGAACACGGGTTGCATTCTCTTGAACCCCACGGTGGCCCATTCGATGATGGTGAAGTAGGCGACCGAGAACACCGTGATGGCGAGCACTGCGGCACAGCTGATCACGATGTCGAGCCCGGAAACCGAATTCTGCCCCAGCCCCCGCGCCGCGTCCACCGCCAGCGTGAAGTCCAGTGCCACCGCGGTAATGACCAGTGTGGCGAAGGTCATCCCCTCCCGCATCAGCAGGAAGAACAGGATCGTGACGGCGTTGTGCCGGTTCTTCCCTTTCAGCCCCTCCCTGAATGCGTCGCCCGACTTGAAACTGTCGAAGGCGGTGTCTCGTTGCACCGACCGGGGAATCTCGAACGAGGGGGAGCCCAGGAGCCCCACGCCCTCCCGGAGACTGCCGGTCACGGGCACCATCGCCTTGGTGGCGAGGAGGACGTTGTCCCCTGTCTGGGCCGATGGCGGGAAGGCGATGCCGTTACCGAGGAAGTTCTCGGCGCCGATGGTCACGGGGGGCAGCGTGAAGGAACTGTTGGAGAACTCCGCGTTCATCATCGTCAGGCCATCGGCGACCATGGTGCCGCTGCCCACGGTGCACAGGTAGGGGATTTCGTGCTTGAGCGAAACCCCGAAATTTGATCCGGTCTGCACCGGGTTGGGCATCTTGTAGCCCAGGATCCGCAGGTAGTGCAGGATCAGTGAGCTGTCGCCGGTCAGGGTCATGAAGAACTTCATGTTCGTCATGCGGGAGATCGTGCGGAAGACCGAGTAATGGAAACCGTACAGGGGATAGACCTTGCCGGCTGTGATCATCCGATACAGCAGGCGCGGCACGGTGAGGATCATGGCCAGCGAGGACAGAGTGAATGTGGCGAACACCGCGAAGGCAACGAGGAGAAGCCGGCCATAGAACAGGGGGCTGGCCAGGTCGATCTCGCCCATCAGCGCCGGAAGGATAGCCGAAAGACCGAAGATGCCGAGCGGCAGGGCGATCCCCACACGATTGATCAGAATTCCGAGGCTGTAGATCACCCGCCGGAGGGTGGAGCAGGGCACGGGGGCCACGCCCCGGTAGTCGGCGTCCGTCGGCTCAGCCGGAGCGCCGTGCCAGGATTCCCCGTCCGGAACGCGCTGTCCGGCATAGAGCGCTGACGCATGGCCGAGCTGGGCATTGTTCCCGACGGATGCGCCGATATCGATCACGGTTCCTTCACCCAGGAAGGCGTCGTGGCCGATCGTGACGGTTCCCGTCTGGATCACCCCGTCCACAACGCGATAGCAGTGGAGGCTGGCCTCCTTGCGGATCACCGTTCCGGCCCCGATGGTCAACAGGTCGGTGCAGGCCGGGATGTCCGAGGCGAGGATCATCGTCCCCCGCCCGATCCTGGCCCCGAGGGCCCGGAGATACAGGGCGAAGAGCGGCGAGCCGACGAACAACCGCGCCGGACTCGCATGCACGAGGGTCTTGACCAGCCAGAACCGGTAATAGGCGAGAGTCCAGACGGGGATCTCCCGCACCGTCCACCGGCCGATCAACAGCCATTTGGCGGCGACGGGCAGCACGCAGGTCCCGGCAAAGGTCAGCACGCTGACCAGGACAGACCGCAGCAGGAGCTCCAGGGGAGTCGTGGCGGCCAGGGTGTACCGGAAACCGGCCACGAGCACGAAACCGGCCGCGAACATGCCGACGAGGAAGGTCAGGGCCTGGAGCAGGGCGCAGAGCACGTACTCCGGCGTGGTTGCCCGGTATGGCGCGGCGGCCGGGGCCGCCGCCGGAGCGAAGGGCGCGGCGGCAGGGGCAGTTCCAATCGCGGCGGCCAGGGACCTCACGGTGGGATGCAGGTAGGTGTCCTTAATCGAGACCGGCGGCAGTTTCGGCTGCTTTCTGATCAGCGAACTGAATCTCGCCATGGTGAGCGAGCTGGCGCCGAGTTCGGTAGAAGTCGGAGTCTGCTGAGATGTTCGGCGCGCCCAGGGCTTCGCTCAGGGCCTGTGCCAGGAGCGTTTCCTTTTCGGTGGCCGGCGGGACGAACTGCCGGCTTGTGGCGGCCGAGACGCGGAGGCCGGGGGCGGGAAGGCTGCGCCGGTCGATCTTGTCGCTGGGAAGCAGCGGGAAGGCATCCAGCTCCACGAAATAGACGGGCACCATGTAACCGGGCAGCACCCGGCGAAGGTGAACCAGCATGGATTGCTCATCCAGTCCGGGCGCAGCGCGGCGCCGGCTGTAGTAGGCCACGAGTTCCGTCATTCCCGGCTCCGGAGCGTGGGTTGCCACGGCGGCCAGGGCGACTCCCGGAATCTGCTGGATGACCGACTCGATTTCGGATAGCTCGATCCGGTAACCGCGGATCTTCACCTGGGTGTCGATCCGTCCGTGGTACTCGATCTCGCCGTCGCCGTTGATCCGTCCCAGGTCCCCGGTGCGGTAAATCCGTCCTCCGGGGTTGTTGGCCAGGCCGATGAAGTCGGGGATGAACGCCTTCCCGGTGAGGTCAGCCCTGTTGACGTACCCACGTGCCAGCCCGATGCCGGCCAAACCGATTTCGCCCAGGGTGCCGGGCGCCATGACGGCATCCGTCTCCGGGTCCAGGATGACGGCGGTGTAGCTGGGCAGCGGCACGCCCAGGGTCGGCGGCCGGGATGGGTCAACGACCGCCCAGGTCGCCGTGACCGTCGCTTCTGTCGGCCCGTAGACGTTGAGGAACCGCCGGCCGGGGCGGTGCCAGCGCTGCATCAGGTTCTGCGGGCAGGCCTCTCCGGAGACCAACAGGAACCGCAGGCCGGGAATGTCCTCTTCGAGGGTGGCCAGCAGCGTCGGGACGCAGCACATCGCCGTGATCGCTCGGCTCTCCAGGTACTCCGCGAGTTCGATTCCGAGGAGGCTGGCGGAACCCTATTTGGGAACGAGCGTGGCGCCGGACATCCAGGACACCCAGATTTCCTCCACGGAGAAATCGAAGGCGATGGTCATGCCCTGGTACATCCGGTCATCGTCGCGGATCCCGTAAACGTCCGAGGCCACCAGGACGAAGTTGCAGATGCCCGAGTGCTCGACCGCGACGCCCTTTGGCCTTCCGGTCGAACCCGAGGTGTAGATGATGTACGCCAGTGAATCGGCGCAGGATCCCCTTTCCTCTTCGCTGAGGGAGTGCGAAGCCTGGGCGCGGATGTCGTCCTGTTCCTCGTCGAGATACAGGCAGGGCACCGGGAAATCGGGCATGCGGTCCCGCAGGGCGGAGAGTGAGAGCACGAGCGAGGCCGCGGAGTCATCGACGATGTACGACAAACGGTCCGGCGGGAACCCGACGTCCAGGGGCACATAGGCCGCATGAATCTTCAGCACGGCCAACATCGCGATGTAGGAGTAGACCGGCTGGTCGGACAGGAGGGCGACCCGGCCTCCCGGACGTGCCCCGCAGTCACTGAGGTAGCGGGCGAGCTGGTTGGCCCTGGAGTCCAGCTCATCGTAAGTGAGGGTGAATTCGCCGGCATCGACGGCCAGATGGTCGCCCTGCCCGGCTTCGCGCAGCCTGTCGCATTGCTCTTCGAAGAGCTGATCAAGACGTTCCCCCGGTGCCCACCGTATGCTTTGGTCGGCCGCCTCCAACATGAGTACATGTCCTGCCGGCATTTCCGTCGTCGTTGCCACGGGGCGAGTTTCTGCCTCGCGGAGATCGGCATGTTTAGCCATCGCACTGCCTCCTCATCCGTCCTTGCGCCCCGCTGCCCTGTGTGGCCGGGGAATGCTCTTGCTCAAACCGGGCACGAGGCATCACCTCGCCTGATGCCTGATGCCTGATGCC
>DHJB01000047.1:0-9701 GCA_002404115.1 Microbacteriaceae bacterium UBA4731 | reverse complement strand
CTGATGCCTGATGCCTGATGCCTGGTCATGGGTCGCCTCGCGCGCAGGCCGACAGGGGACATCGACGGAATCCCGTCGCGACGCCGGCGCGCGTCAGGGAGCCGCGACATGGGCGTGCCAGGTGAGGGCTCGTTGACGGCCTGCCCGCGACCGAATCGGCCGCGGCCCAGCACGGCGTGGATCCTGGAAATCCGGCTACGCCGGAGAGGACAATGTGCATTATTAGTTTCCTTCTTCGGGAAAAGAAACATCAATTTGGCTCTCCTGTTGCATCTGTGGGTGTTTCGGAGCGCCTTAACGGCCGCACGCCGCTTCCTGTCTAGGTTTCTGACTGTCAAGGAACAGAAACTTATAGGCGGGAAAACGGCGTGCGGTCTCTAACGATATGGCGGACTTTGCTCGGTGTCGACAAGACTGTGGTCGAGGGCATCGATTTTGATGACGATTCGGGTGATTTGATTGCGTCGGTGCGGTCAACCGGGTCGATGCGGAGCCGCTGCGGGGCGTGTCAGCGGCGGTCCCCTCGCTATGACGGTGGTGCTGGACGCCGCCGGTGGCGGGCGTTGGATGCGGGCACGATCCAGGTCTATCTGGAGGCTGATGCCCCGCGGGTGTCGTGCCGGGATCATGGTGTGATCGTGGCCGCGGTCCCGTGGGCCCGGCACCAGGCCGGCCACACGCATCACTTCGATGCCCAGGTCGCGTGGCTGGCCACGCAAACGTCCAAGACCGCGGTCACCCATTTGATGCGGATCGCGTGGCGGACGGTCGGGGCGATCATGACCCGGGTTTGGGCCGACACTGAAGAGCTCCATGATCCCTTCGCCGGGCTCACCCGGATCGGGATCGATGAGATCTCCTACAAGCGCGGCCGGAAGTTCTTGACCGTGGTCGTCGACCACAGTTCCGGGCGTCTGGTCTGGGCGGCCCCGGGACAGGACAAGGCCACTCTCGGCACGTTCTTCGATGCCCTCGGCGAGGAACGATCAGCCCTGATCACGCATGTTTCCGCGGATGGGGCCGCGTGGATCGCGACGGTCGTCGCGGCGCGCTGCCCGAACGCGGTGCGCTGCGCGGACCCGTTCCACGTCGTCAAATGGGCCACGGAAGCCCTCGACGAAGTCCGCAGGGCCGCGTGGACCGAGGCCCGCAAACAGGCCCGTCAGAACGAGTCCCGCACGGTCGGCCGGCCCGCGCACGACGCCCCGCCCCGGCCCAGCAGCGACCACGCGAAGTTGATGATGAACTCCCGCTTCGCGCTCTGGAAAAACCCGGAGAACCTCACTGAGAAACAACAAATCAAGCTCGCCTGGGTCGTGCAGACCGACCCGGCCCTGGGTCGGGCCTACTACCTCAAGGAAGGCCTCCGACTGGTCTTCAAGCTGCCCCACGACGAAGCCACTGAGGCTCTGGACAAGTGGATCGGATGGGCGCGCCGCAGCCGAATCCCGTCCTTCGTGAAACTACAACGCTCCATCGTCAAGCACCGCACCGCGATCCTCGCCTCGATCGAACACGGCCTCTCCAACGGCCGGGTCGAATCCATGAACACCAAGATCCGACTCATCACCCGAATCGCATTCGGCTTCAGATCACCCGACGCCCTCATCGCCCTCGCCATGCTCAGCCTCGGCGGCCACAAACCCGTGCTTCCCGGCCGGGTTTAACCCACGGAAGAGTCAGGAGAGCCATCAATTTTGCAATTTCGCGTGCTGCGCGGAACCGGGCCGGACAGCGGTACGTTCCAACTGTGAACCGTCCCGAGGGGTAATACGACTAGCCCCGCGCAGAGGCAACGTACCGCGAAGACATCGACCTCGATAGGGTCTCGCCCATAGAAAGGTCTACTCGTTGACGACTCCGCTACGAGGACTAAAATGACGCTTTTAAGGCACCCTGTAGAGCGGTCGCGATCTTCCGGAGTGGAGCGCTGATCGCTGGTTACTGCTGGGCCGTCGCGGGTTATTGCAGGGCGGCCGCGGCGACCGACGGGGCAAGCGGGACCAGGCGCGCGAGCTGGGTCACGTGCCGCGGCTCGAGCTCCTCGAGCGAGTTCACGCCGAGCAGACGCATGGTGCGGGAGACCTGCTCCGAGAGGATCTGGATGGCGCGGTTCACGCCGTCCTCGCCGCCGGCCATCAGGCCGTAGAGGTAGGCGCGGCCGATCAGGGTGAAGCGGGCGCCAAGGGCGACGGATGCCACGACATCCGCTCCGCTCATGATCCCGGTGTCGAGGTGGATCTCCATCTCAGACCCCACCTCACGCACAACCTGGGGCAGCAGGTGGAACGGGATGGGGGCGCGGTCGAGCTGGCGGCCGCCGTGGTTCGACAGCGTGATGCCGTCGACGCCGAGGTCGGCGAGCTTCTTCGCGTCGTCCAGGTTCTGCACGCCCTTGACGACGATCTTGCCCGGCCACTGGGCCTTGATCCAGGCGAGGTCCTCGAAGGTCACGCTGGGGTCGAACATGGTGTCGAGGAGCTCGGCGACGGTCCCGCTCCAGCGGTCGAGGCTCGCGAACGCGAGGGGCTCCGTGGTCAGGAAGTTGATCCACCACTCCGGGCGCGGCAGGGCGTTGAGCACGGTCCTGGGCGTGAGCGCGGGCGGGATGGACATGCCGTTGCGCTTGTCGCGCAGGCGCGCGCCGGCCACCGGTACGTCGACGGTCACGAGCAGCGTGTCGAAGCCGGCTTTCGCGGCGCGGTCGACGAGGGCCATCGAGCGGTCGCGGTCTTTCCACATGTACAGCTGGAACCAGTTGCGCCCGGTGGGGTTGGCGGCCTTGACGTCCTCGATCGAGCTCGTACCCATGGTCGAGAGGGAGAACGGGATGCCGGCGCGGGCGGCCGCATGGGCCCCCGCGATCTCGCCCTCGGTCTGCATCATCCGCGTGAAGCCGGTCGGGGCAATGCCGAATGGCAGGGCGACGGGTGCGCCAAGCACGTCCCAGCCGGTCGACACGGTCGACACGTCGCGCAGGATCGACGGGTGGAACTCGATGTCCTCGAAGGCCTGGCGGGCGCGGGCCAGCGAGATCTCAGCCTCCGCAGCGCCTTCGGTGTAGTCGAAGGCGGCCCTGGGCGTGCGGCGCTTGGCGATGTCGCGCAGGTCGTAGATCGTGAGCGCGCCCTCGAGGCGGCGCTTCTTCGCGTTCAGCTCCGGCGCCTTGAACTTCATCAGCGGGGCAAGGTCTTTGATCTTCGGAATGCGTCTCTGAACCATGTCTCGTTTCTTCCTGTCCTGGTCTGGGTGGTGGTGTCGGTGGGGTGTGAGCGGTCGCTCAGGCGAGGTGCGTCTCGGCGTAGTAGCCCGCGATGTGGGCCTGCACGGCCGTGCGCGCGGCATCCGGGTCGGCCGCCTCGATCGCGGCGAGGATGGCGCGGTGCTCGTTCATCAGCCGAACGGATGTCGCCGGCCACGAGGGGAGGCCCGTGGCGCCCGCGCGTGCGTAGGCTTCGATGGCGCTGCGGAGGCCCGCCATGGTGGCGGTGACGACCTGGTTGCCTGATGCCTCGGCCAGCGAGAGGTGGAACTGCGCGTCGAGCGCGAGGAACTCCGCCTCGCTCAGCTCCCGGGATTCCATCGCATCCAGCAGCTGCGTCGAGCTGGAGAGGTCTGGGCGGCCGGGCGCTCCCGCCAGCTCGGTCACGACCGAGCCTTCGAGCAACAGCCTGGTCTTCACGACGTCGGCCACGGGGAATCCCTGCGCCGCGAGCTGCAACCGCATGAGCGTCTCCATGCCGCCGCCCGGCCGCGCGACGATGATGGCGCCGGCCAGCGGCCCTGACCCGGTCTGGGTGCGGATGAGGCCGAGAACTTCGAGCACTCGGACCGCCTCACGCACGCTCGAGCGGCCGACGCCGAGGTCCGCGGCGAGCGTGCGTTCGGGCGGCAGGTGGTCGCCGGGGCCGAGGCGCCCGGAGAGCAGGTCGCGCTCGATGCTCTCGAGCACGACCTGCCAGGCGCGACGGTCGACGGTGGTCATGCCGGCTCTCCTTCGCGTCGCGGTTTCCTGTGGTCTGACCACATGGTATCCGGCGCGGGGGGCTTCGCGCAAGCAGCGCGGAGCAGGTGACGAGACGTTAGTTCGACGCCGCCCGGCCTGGGTATGCGGCCGGCATCTTCAGCCCGCGGTCGGCCATGATGCCCCTGAGCCGGGTCGGGTAGTCGGTGATGAGTCCGTCCACGCCCAAGTCCATCAGGCCGTTGATATCCGCGGGCGTGTTGACGGTCCACGGAATGACCGGAATCCCGGCCTTGTACGCGTCGGCGATCATCGCCGGGGTGACCGAGGCGAAGGTGGGGGAGATGACGTCGTAACCCTGCGCCTTCGCCGCCTCGGCCAGCGACCCGTTGTAGTCGTCGATGTCGATGCCGCCGAGGTTGGGGCTCGCACCGGGTGCCCCAACGCCCATCCAGGCATCCCCGCTGGAGAGGGCGACGAGGGTCAGGTCGGGGGCAATGTGCTTGGTGAGGTTTAGCGAGGCCCAGTCGAAGCTCTGCAGCGTCGAGCGGTCCGCCATCCCCGATGCCTCGATCGCGGAGACATCCGCCCGGGTCAGGGCCTGCATCTCGGCGGTTCCGGCCGGACCGGCCACCTCGACCTTCGTCTCGATGTTGAGCCGGACCTTCTTCGCCTTCGTGTCGCGGACGAGGCCGAAGACGTCGCCGAGCAGGGCGACGCGGTTGCCCCCGACGTTCTGCTGCCCTGGAAAGCCGGGGAGCTGCTGGTAGCCGCAGTCCATCGTGCGGATCTGGGCAAACGTCAGTTCCCGCACCCGGTGACCCGCGTAGGGGAATTCCGGATCATCGGGGAAAGCGGGGGCGGTGTCCGCGCACTTGGTGGCCGTCATCACGTCGTCGTGCCAGACCACGATCTTGTTGTCCTGCGTCAGGTGGGTGTCGAGTTCGAGCGTCGTCACGCCCAGCTCGATCGACTTGCCGAAGGCCATGAGGGATTCCTCGGTCCACTGGCCGCGGCCGCCCCGGTGGGCCTGCAGGTCGAAGGAGCCGTTCCGCTCGGTTGCCTTGACGGTCGAATCGGCCGGGGCCGGATCGAGCGGTGCGGCCATGGCCGGAGTGGCCAGGACGGCGGAGAGAGCGGCGGCGAGGGCCGCGGTGGTCAGGATGGTGCGCATGCTGGGTCCGCCTACTGGTTGGTTCGGGAGGCGCAGCGCCATCCCGGCTCCACCGTAGGAAACCGACGTGTCCGGAATCGGGAGTCGACATGTCCCTGACGTGAACGGCAGAAAGGGATGCACAGTGGCCCGGCTGCCGTGAACTACGGCCACCGGGCCACCGCCGACGATGGAGAGCGCTGCGCCTTAGGCCGGAACGGGCACCTGCGCGGCCTCGAGCACCTTCATGAACTCGCGCATCCACTCGGGGTGGTCCGGCCACGCTCGCCCGGAGACGAGGTTGCCGTCGACGACGCCCCCGCCGCCGCTGAAGATACCGCCGCCGAGCTCGACGTCGATTTGCAGCGCCGGGTACGCCGACGTCGTGCGGCCGTGCAGCACCCCGGCTGCCGCGAGCAGCAACGGCCCGTGGCAGAGCGCGGCGACGGGGGCGTTCTCCTCGAAGAAGTACCGCACGATCCGCTTGGCGTCCTCGTCGTTGCGGATGTACTCGGGGGCGCGGCCGCCGGGAACCACCGCGGCGATGTAGTCGGCCGGGTTCACGTCCCTGAACGCGATGTCCGCATCCCACATGTGACCGAGCTTCTCGGTGTACGTGTCGAAGCCGTCCACGAAGTCGTGCACGACGAACTGCAGCTTTTTCTTCTCCGGTGCCGCGATGTGCACCTCGTAGCCAGCCTCGCGCAGGCGCTGGTACGGGTAGAAGACCTCGAGCGTCTCGGCTGCGTCCCCGGTCAGGATGATCACCTTGGCCATGTCATACCTCTCTGTATGTGATGCTCTGTGTGTGACGACACCACACTGTGCCCGTCCGTGGCCGTCGGCAACCTGCTTTCGCACCATCTGCAAAAGCGGTCCGATTCAGCCGTTTCGCCCCATGGGCTGGGGCCATAGACTCGTCGCATGACTGCGCAGGGGGCAGCACCTCGAGGGCACGGGCATCCAGTCGGCGGAACGCGTGTTGCGCATCCTGGGGGCGATCGGCGCATCGCCGGCGGGCGCCACCGCGAGCGAGATCGCGGCCGACCTCGGCCTCACTCTCTCGACCACGTACCGCCTGCTCAGGACCCTGCAGGGCCAGGACTACATCGGCCGCCAGACGGGCGACCACCGGTACACCCTCGGCCGAACCGTTGACACGCTCGGCCGGGCCCTGCGGTACCAGCTCGTCGCCACTCCGGGCGTTCGGGCGACGCTGCGCTCGGTTCATGACGCGGTGCACGCGCCCGCGTACCTGACGGTGTTCAGGGGCGACGATATCGCCGTCGCGCACATCGAGGATTCGCTGGAGCATCCGCGGATCGGCCAGTTGCACGTCGGTTTCGCCGAGGCCTCGCATGCGACGGCATTCGGCAAGCTCATGCTCGCGGCGAAGGACGATGCGGGTGTCTCGCGCTACCTCGAGCGGCACAGCCCCCTCGCGCTCACGGCGCAGAGCGTCACGGATGCCGGCAAGGTGCGCGAGCAGCTCGACGAGGTTCGCGCCCAGCAGCTGGCCGTGGAGGTGGAGGAATACATGTCGCATTTGGCATGCATCGCCGCGCCGGTGAAGTCCAGGTCGGGCAAGGTGATCGGCGCGGTCTCGGTGTCGGTCTCCGCGAGCGACTTCTCGCGTCGCGCCTACGACCTGGAGCGGGCGGTGCGCCGGGGAGCGTGGCAGATCTCGGCGCAGGTGGAGTAGCGGCGTGCCACGGGCCTGCGCCCTGGCGGGGCCAGGCTTCCGGCCAGCACGGGGAGAGGCGTCATGACCACTGGAACAACACCGCGACTCATCGAGCTCGTACTTCCGGCCCGGCCGGGCGCCAGCGTCGGCCTCACGGCCGTGCTCGCCATCCCGGTGGGGTCCGGGCCCTGGCCGGGCGTCGTGCTCGTGCACGAGGCGTTCGGGCTGAACGACGTGATGCGCCGCCAGGCCGTGCGGATGGCCGAGGTCGGCTACCTCGCGCTCATGCCGGATCTCTTTACAGAGGGCGGCGCCCGCAAGTGCCTGAACGCGACCTTCCGGGCCCTCATGGCGGGGGAGGGGCGGGCCTTCGTCGACATCGAGGCGGCGCGGGAATTCCTGGTGGGCCGGGATGACTGCACCGGCGAGGTGGGCATCCTCGGGTTCTGCTTGGGCGGCGGCTTCGCGCTCGCCGCAGCGACGCGTGGCTTTGGCGCGGCATCCGTCAACTACGGCCGGCTTCCGGCCGAGCTCGACGAGGCGCTGACCGGCGCGTGCCCGATCGTCGCGAGCTACGGCGGCCGGGACAAGTCCCTGAAGGGCGCCGCTGCCACGCTCGAGACCTCCCTGCAGCGACTCGGGATCCCGCACGACGTCAAGGAATATCCGGAGGCCGGGCACTCGTTCCTGAACGACGTCGAGAGCGGCCCGCCCCTCCTGCGCTTCGTCCTCAAGCGCATCCTGGGCGCCGGGCCAAACCCGGAGGCCGCCGCCGACGCCTGGGCGCGGATCGAGGCGTTCTTCGGCGACCACCTCGCCGCGAAGCCCCTCCTCCCCCGAGATTGACACTTCCGGTCGAGATTACCCGGCACACCGGTCAATCTCGACCGCAACGGACAATCTCGGCGAAACTCCGCCGGGCGGAGGTCAGCCCCGCGCGGCGGGGAGGTACCGGCGCGGCGAGAAGGCCTGGGCGACAAGCGCCCGCAGGCCTTCCAGGCTGCCGGTCGCCAGGCCCTGGCAGCGGGCCTGCACGAGCACGTTGCCGATGGCCGTCGCCTCGACGGGTCCGGCGAGCACGGGCAGCCCGGTACGGTCGGCGGTGAGTTGGCAGAGCAGCTCGTTCTGCGAGCCGCCGCCGACGATGTGCACGGCACTGATCCGGGTGCCGGAGAGCTCGGCCGCGGTCTCGAGGGTGCGCGCGTAGGCCGCCGCGAGGCTTTCCACGATGCTCCGCACCAGCTCGACGGGCGTGCTCGGGGGTCGCAGGCCGTGCTCGACGCAGTACGCGGCAATCCGGGTGGGCATGTCTCCCGGTGCCAGGAAGCGCGGGTCGTCCACGTCGAAGAGGGTGACGGGTCCGCTCAGGGCGCCGGCCTGGCCGAGCAGGGCGGCCAGGTCGACCGAGTCGCCCGCCTGCTGCCAGGTGCGGATCGATTCGCTGAGCAGCCACAGCCCCATGACATTGCGCAGGTACCGCACGCGCCCGTCGACGCCGCCTTCGTTGGTGAAGTTGGCCGCTCGGCTGGCCTCGCTCAGCACGGGGGAGGCCAGTTCGACGCCGACGAGGGACCAGGTCCCGGAGGAAATGTACGCGGCCGTATCGGAGGCCATCGGCACGGCGACGACGGCGGATGCGGTGTCATGCGATCCAACCGCCACCACCTCGAACCGCGGGCCTGCGCCGATCTCGGCCGCGACGGCGGGCAACAGGGCGCCGATTCGGCCGCCGGCATCGATGAGGGTCGGGAAGAGCGAGCGGGGCAGGCCGAGGCGCGCGATCAGCTCGTCATCCCAGTCGCTGCCGGTGCCTCCGGTGGGCCCGGTGGTCGAGCTTGTCGATACCGTCGAGACCCGCAGCAGCCCGGTCGTCGAGGCGTTCGTGCGCTCGGCGACCTTCGTCCCGGTGAGCCAGAAGCTGATCAGGTCCGGGATCAGCAGCAGGGTATCGGCGCCGTCGAGGCTGCCGGCCAGGCGATCGGCGGCCAACTGGTACAGGGTGTTGAAGGGGAGAAACTGCAGCCCGTTCCCGGCGTAGAGCTCGGCCTGCGGAACGAGCGCATGCGTGGCGGCGACGCCGGCAGCGGTGCGCTCGTCCCGGTAGTGGTACGGATTGCCGAGCATCCGCTCTCCGCGCATCAGCGCGTAATCGACGGCCCAGGAATCGACGGCGGCGCTGGCGAGTTGGGGTTCGTCGCGCACGGCCGTGCGGAGGCCGGCGAGCACGTTGCGGTAGAGCTCGAGGATGTTCCAGTGCAGCCCGTCGATCGTGCGCACCGGGTTGTTCGGGAACCGCGCGACCGGTCGGAGGCGCAGTTCGTTGTGTCCGACGTGGCCGAGCATCACCCGGCCGCTGGATGCGCCGAGGTCGACGGCCGCGACGGTGCCGGCCGTGTTCACCACGACGGCACCTCGCCGGTCCGGCCCGGGAGCGGCTGTGTCATCGCAGGAACGCGGCGGCGACGCCGGCGTCGACCGGGATGTGCAGGCCGGTGGTGTGGCTGAGGTCGCTGGAGCAGAGCACGAACACGGCGTTGGCGACGTTCTCCGGCAGCACCTCGCGCTTGAGCAGGGTGCGCTGCGCGTAGTACTTGCCGAGCTCTTCCTCCGGGACCCCGTAGACGGCGGCCCGCTTGGCGCCCCAGCCACCCGCGAAGATGCCGGAGCCGCGCACGACCCCGTCGGGGTTGATGCCGTTCACCTTCACGCCGTGCTCGCCGAGTTCCGCGGCGAGCAGGCGCACCTGGTGGGCCTGGTCGGCCTTGGTCGCGGAGTAGGCGATGTTGTTCGGGCCGGCGAAGATCGAGTTCTTGCTGGAGATGTAGACGATGTCGCCGCCGAGCTTCTGGTCGATGAGCACGCGGGCCGCGGCCCGCGAGACCAGGAACGAGCCCTTGGCC
>DHJB01000067.1 GCA_002404115.1 Microbacteriaceae bacterium UBA4731 | reverse complement strand
CGCCGCAGCAGCGCGCTGGCCAGGTTCATGACCCGCGCCACGCCCCGGATCCACCAGGCATCCCGGGGGTATACGAGCCCGACCAGGCGAGTGGCATGGTCGAGAGCACGGCCGACCAGTGCCGACAGATCGCCATAGCAGCAGATCATGCGGTCAAGGGTGACCACGTCGGCGCGCTCGACGCCTGGGCTGAGCGCGACGAAGTCACCTTCGCGGTAGACCGATCGATCGCCGAGCCCGCGGCGTTCAGCCTCGGCTCGCGCAACGGCGACGTACGGCGGCGACGCGTCAACCGATTCCGCGGACGCGGCGCCGCGGGCGAGGAGCTCGAGCGGGATCACCCCAACGCCGCCGCCGAGATCGAGGAGGGTGGCGCCGACAATTCCCTCGGCGAGGATCGCGTCGATCAATGCTCGAGTCGAAGGATCCGGCCCTTGCCGGCGATAGCGCCGGAGCCCCTCCGCGGCGGCCTTGGCGGAGAACAGGTTCGGGCAGGCCGGGCAATCGCGAGGGTTGGTCGGCGACACGGCCCGAGTATGACAAACGTCGCGGTTCGCGCATCGTCATCGGCGTGGCCGACTCCCCCGGCGGCGGAAGCCGCAGCACCCGGGACTTTTGCCCGACGGACTGGCCCTTGAATCGCGACTACGATCTCCCGATGAGACGACTGCTCGCCACCACTGCCACCATCGCATTCCTCCTCGGCGGCTGCGCCGTCAGCGGCGCGTCCTCTCCGATCCCCACCATCGCGGTCAGCCCTGGCCCTTCGCCGAGCCCGACGGCCGCTCCGACCCCGAGCCCTGCGCCGGTGGCAACGGCCAAGCCGGTCCCGACACCCGGGCCCTGCGCGGCAAGCAGCCTGGCTGCCCGAATCGTGAGCTGGGATGCCGGGGCCGGCCACCGAACCGCCCACGTGGAGCTCACAAACGCCGGCTCCGTGGCCTGCACGATCAACGCCCTGGCTCGACCTCAGCTCGTCAACGGCAATGGCTCTGTGCTGATCAACGGAGCCGTGGCCGCCGCCTCCGCGACGCTGACGCTGGCAGCCGGCGCGGTCGTGAAGACGCTCGTGCAGGACGACAACTACTGCGGCCCGGCACCCACAGCGCCCGTCACGGTGGCGTTCGTGTTCGGCAACGGTGCCCGCGTCGTCGCGTCGCCCGTGTCACCGACCGATCTCGACGGCGTTCCGCCATGCTTCGGCTCGACCGGGGCCGGCGTCATCGAGATGCAGCCGTGGGCGCCCTGAGCGTCCCTCAGTAGCTGGAGCGGTCGGTCGCCGTCGGGGCGGGCGTGCCCGAGCTGCCACCCGAGGCCGCCGCAACGCTGAATCCGCCGACACCCTGGCCGGTCACGTCACCGGCCTTCGTGTCCTGGACCCAGTAATAGAGCGGCAGCCCGACGTACGTGACCTGAATTGATCCGTCGACCCGGGTGAGTGTCCCGAACGTGCCCATGACCCCGCTCCCGCCGACAACCTGCTGCCCTGACGTCACGGTCAGCGGCGGCCAGGAGGTGGCGCAGCTGCCGGTGCACGTGGAGCTGGTCGCCGAGTCGCCACTCTTGGTGTAGAGCGTGAGTCCGTTGGGGCCCGTGAGGAAGGTGCCGACCGACGCTGCGGTGGCGCTGCCGATCGTCAGCGTGTTCGCGGCGGCCGACGGGCCTGCGCCCTGCGAGGCAGCCGGGGCCTGCGAGGCACCGCTTGAGCCACAGCCTGCGACGAAGATGGCCAGGGTCAGGCCGGCAACCAGCGCGGGGCGTGATCGAAATGGGGTCATCGGGTGCCTCCATGCCAGCGGCCAGAGGCGACCGCCGCGTCCATACGGTTCGATACGTCAGGCGCTGCCCGCCGGATCCCGCCCGGGACGTCAGCCGCGGTGGGGCGCCGCGAACGACACGTAGCGCGGCGCGCCGCCACCCGAGCCGCCCTGGGACCTCGAGTCTGGCCCGACAAGTCCGCTCGTGGCAAAGATGAGCGCGATCGCCACGAGGCCGGCGGCCACCGTCGCCGCAGCCCCGATCACGCGATTGTCCGGACGTCGTCGCACAGGCTTGCTGCGCATGGCGATCTCAGCCATTGTCGGCCGGGGTACAGGTGCCGACAAGCTCGATCCGGCCTTCGCGACCGATGCCGGGGAGCTGCGTGGTCCGGATCAGCCCGCAGGCGCGACAGGTCGCGACGACCATGCCGCCGAAGCTGCCCGACGTTCCGGCGCTGGGCGTCGTGATCTGCCAGTCGTGCTTGAGCGGCGCCTGCGGTTCGGTCATGTGTCACCCGGAGAGTTGGTCGGGGCGGCCGGATTTGAACCGGCGACCACCAGTCCCCCAGACTGGTGCGCTACCAGGCTGCGCCACGCCCCGCCTGAGGGCCGAGTCTAGCAGGGCTCCCGAGCGGCACTTTTGAGCGGCGGCCACCCCCCGCGGGCTGTCATCCTTGGCCGCGATGAGGGAGCAGCTCCGGGTCGTCCTCGCCGTCGCCCGTGATCCGGGGCTGGCACGACTCGAGCTCGCCTACCTCGGCTTCAACATGGCCGAATACGCCACGTGGACCGCGATCCTCGTCTTCGGGTATTCGATCGGCGGCGCGGCCGCCGCAGCCGTGTTCGCGATGATCCAGCTCGTGCCGGCGGGCATCGTCGCGCCGTTCGCTGCGTATGCGGGCGATCGCTTCCGGCGCGACCGGGTCCTGCTGGCCGCCTGCCTCCTGCAGGCCGCGACCCTC
>DHJB01000055.1:71567-75872 GCA_002404115.1 Microbacteriaceae bacterium UBA4731 | reverse complement strand
CCCCCCTTCCTGCGTCGAGGCCATACCCTGAGTAGGTGCGACTCTCCCGATCCCTGCCAGGTGGCACGACCAGGGCCGGCGGCGTGAAACCCCGGTTCTCCCGAGACGTCTACGTGCTCGGCGTCATCGCGTTCTTCGTGATGGTCGGCTTCGGCGTCGTCGTCCCGGTTCTGCCCGTCTACGTGCGCAGTTTCGGCGTCGGCAACGTGGAGGTCGGCGCGGTCATCTCCGCGTTCGCGCTGATGCGCCTCGTGTCCAGCCCGTTCTGCGGGCGCCTGATCGACTGGTGGGGCGAGCGCGCGACCCTGGCGATTGGAATCGGGATCGTCGCGGTCTCCAGCGGACTCGTCGGCGTCGCCCAGAACTACCCGCAGCTGCTCCTGCTGCGCGGCGCCGGCGGCATCGGTTCGGCCATGTTCACCGTCTCGGCGATGACGCTCCTGCTGGGCTCGACGGCCCCGAACGTTCGCGCGCGGGCGATCGGTTTCTACCAGGGCGGCTTCCTGATCGGCGGCATGGCCGGCCCCGCCCTCGGCGGGCTCCTGGCGACGATCTCACTCACGGCTCCGTTCTTCTTCTACGCCGCGACGCTCCTGGTCGCCGGGTTCGTCGGCCTGGTGCTGCTCCGCCCGAGCACTCGTAAGGCCCAGGACGGGTCCGCCGACGCCGCCCCACGAACACCGTTTCGAACGGTCCTCCGTGATCGCCGGTTCCGCGCCGCCTGCCTGGCCAATTTCGCGCAGGGGTGGACATCGTTCGGCGTTCGGGGTGCCCTGATCCCCGTGCTCGTCGTCGAGGTGCTGCACGGCCCCAGCTCCTGGACCGGCATCGCCTTCGCCTGCGCCGCCGTCGCCCAGACGCTGGCGCTGGCGCCGGCCGCCAGGTTCGTCGACACGGTCGGCCGCAGGCCCGCGATCATCGGGGCGACCTTCGTGGCAGCCATCACGATCGTCGCCGTGCCGTTCGCCCCGGACATCTGGATGCTCACCGCCCTGCTCTGCCTATACGGCGTGGCCTCGGCGTTCATGGGCACCGCGCCGGCGGCCGCGGTCGGCGACGCGGCCGGATCGGGCGGCGGCCGGCCGGTCGCGGTGTTCTCGATGTTCTCCGACTTCGGCGCGATCATCGGCCCGCTCGTCGCCGGCCTGCTCGCCGACACGGTCTCGTACCCGGTGGCCTTCTCGGTTGGCGCGGTGCTCTTCCTGCTCACCTCCGCCTACGCCATCCGGATGCCGAGGGAAACGCGCTAGCAGTACTGCTAGCCGAGCTCCATGCGCCCGGAGATCAGTCCGCTGACCGTGGCGACGACCCCGAGGACGACGGCGACGATCGGCTGCCCAAGGTCCCACCACGCGAACGCCGCCGCGCCCATGACGCAGATCTCGACGACGGCCTTGCCGAACGGGTCGAGCCGGACGACGGCCTTGGGCGAGCGGAACAGGGCCCAGACGAGGATCGCAAAGGCCGGCGCCGCGATGCCCACCAGCACGCCGGGCCAGGGCAGCGGCCAGGCCGCGAAACCCCAGATGCCGAGGGTGACGAAAGCGAAGAGTTCCAACAGGAACCGCAGGACGTCGTTGGTGCCGATTTTCGTCTGCGCGCGGGAGTCTGTCACCCCGTAATCCTACCGAGCCGCCTCCCGCCGAATCCCGCGCTCGGGTCAGCGGAAGATGATGGTGCGGGCGCCGTCGAGGAGCACCCGGTTCTCTGCGAACCACTTGACCGCCTGGGTGAGCGTGCGGCTTTCCTCGTCCTGGCCGATGGCGACGAGCTCGCCCGGGTTGCGCGAGTGGTCGACGCGCACGACGTTCTGTTCGATGATCGGCCCCTCGTCGAGGTCGCCGGTCACGAAGTGCGCGGTCGCGCCGATCAGCTTCACGCCGCGGGCGTGCGCCTGCTTGTACGGGTTCGCGCCCTTGAACCCAGGCAGGAACGAGTGGTGGATGTTGATGGCCCGCCCGGCGAGGCGGGCGCAGAGCTCGGGGGAGAGGATCTGCATGTACCGCGCCAGCACGACCAGCTCGATGTCGTTCTCCTCGACCGCCTCGAGCACGCGCGCCTCGAAGACGGCCTTGCTCGCGGCATCCGTGATCGGCAGCGACTCGAAGGGCACGCCGTAGAAGCCGACGAGGTCGCGCAGCGTGCCGTGGTTGCTCAGCACCAGCGGAATCTCGACCGGCAGCTGGCCGGCGCGCTGGCGGAACAGGAGGTCGTTCACGCAGTGTCCAGCCGACGACGCGAGCACGAGGGTGCGAAGCGGACGCCCGACCACGTCGATGACGGAGACCATGTCGTAGCGCTGCACGACCGGGGTGAGCGCGCCCTCCAGCTCGGCCCGGTCGGCGGGCGATTCCACCTGCAGGCGCATGAAGAAGCGGCCGGTGTCGGCGCTGGAGAACTGCTGGCTCTCCGTGATGTTGCCGCGTGCCTGCACGATGGCGCCGCTGACCGCGTGCACGATTCCGGGCTGGTCGGCGCAGACCAGCGTGATCACCCAATGGTGGTGTGCAACCGACGGATGCGAACTGTTCATGCGCCCAGATTAGCGGCCTCCGGGGCCGGCCCGTCCGTCGGTTAGACTTTCCCACGGTCGTGGAAACACGCGCGGCCCCGGGCGCGCACGTTGGCGCGCAGTCGATCCGCTCCGCTCGTTGGTGTGAAGAGCCGGATTCGCCGTCCGTGAGTCGTAATCTCCCATGTCGAAAACCGCTTCCCTGCCCACCCCCGTCGCCGTCGCCCCCTTCCCCTGGGTCGGCCTGATCGCCCTCTCGTCGGCCGTGTTCCTCTCGGTCACCTCCGAGATGCTGCCGACCGGCCTGCTGCCCGACATGAGCCGCTCCCTCGACGTCGGCCAGTCCCAGGTGGGCCTGCTGGTCACCTGGTTCGCATTCACCGTGGTGTTCACGAGCACGCCGCTGGCACACCTCACCCGTCGCCTGCCGCGACACGGCCTGATCGTGGCCGTGCTCATCCTGTTCGCCCTCAGCAACGTGCTCACCGCGATCGCCCCCACATACCTGTTCCTCGTGGTCTCCCGGGTGATCGGCGGGATGGCCCACGGGCTGTTCTGGGCCGTCGTCGGCGCCTACGCGGCTCACCTGGTGCCCAAGGAGCAGATCGGCCGGGCCGTGTCGATCACGGTCGCCGGCGGCACTGCCGCCTTCGTCTTCGGGATCCCGCTCGCGACGGCAGCCGGGCACCTGCTCGGCTGGCGGTTGTCCTTTGTCGTGCTGGCCGGGCTCATGCTCGCCGGGGCTGGCCTGGTCTGGCGCCGGCTTCCTCCGGTGGAGCACCATGCAGCAGGCAAGAAGAAGGGTGCTGCTTCCGCCTCCGCCGCCTCCTCCGGCTCCGCAGGCCAGGCCCAACCGCGCCGGGATCCGACGATCGCCGCGGTCGCCATGGTCTGCTCCATCACCGCGATCACGATGGTCGGCCACTTCACGTTCTTCACCTACATCGCCCCTTTCCTGATCGACCGGCTCGGTGTGGATGCCGCCAGCGTCGCACCGCTGCTACTGGCCTACGGCACAGCGGGCGCGGTGGGCCTGGCCCTGGCCGGCACGGTCTTCGGACGCCGGCCGCAGCTCGGCCTCGTGCTCGCCGTCGCCACGTGCGCGGCCAGCGTGGCCGTGCTGGCGCTGTTCGCCTCCAACGTGCCGGCGGCGATCGCGGCGCTCGTGATGCTGGGCCTCGCGTTCGGCGCGCTGCCGCCCCTGCTGCAGACGCGACTGCTGCACGCCGCCTCGCATCGCATCCGGGACACCGCGAGCGCGTTCTACACGACGTCCTTCAACGCCGGAATCGGCGGCGGCGCGCTGCTCGGCGCTGTGCTGCTCGACCAGTTCGGCCTCGACGTGGTCCCGTTCGTCTACGTCGGCATCCTCACCGCATCGCTCGCGCTCGTGATCGTCAGCGACGTCGTCATCCGTCGGCGCACCGTCGGCTGATAGGATCTTCGTGTCGCAACTGGCGTAGCACGAAGATGGGACACCATCGGGGAGCGACTGACACGGTTAGTGGCCGCACGCCTGGGCCGCCGCATCGATCGATCATGTCTAAGGAGACCTACGTGTCTGAACGCCCCACGTCCACATTCAACGAGCCGCTCGCGGTCGTCGACCCCGAGATCGCCGCAGTCCTCGAGCAGGAGCTCGGCCGTCAGCGCGACTACCTCGAGATGATCGCCAGCGAGAACTTCGTGCCGCGCGCCGTCCTGCAGTCGCAGGGCTCCGTGCTCACCAACAAGTACGCGGAGGGCTACCCGGGCCGCCGTTACTACGGTGGCTGCGAGTACGTCGACATCGC